>NZ_OY764544.1:1812396-2114462 GCF_963668475.1 uncultured Methanospirillum sp. | reverse complement strand
AAAATCCGTGTATTATTCCTCTAAATGCTTCAAGATCATCGGGATTAGAGCCTAGGAAGACCTTACTTACCCCGGTTTCAAGGCGATGCTGAGTCATCAGACAAACCTTCACAATCTGCTTGGAAGAATCACATTCATGCCTGACCTCTCTATCTTCTCCTGAAAAGTACTTCCAGATTTGACCTGGTGAATGAGACTATAGTAGGCCTCCCGTGCGGACAGGTGTATGGTTCAGATGTACGGGAGAGTTGGCTGATGATCTCCTCTCCCTGTTCAGGGGTGAGAATGACTCCTGCCTTGACTGCGCCCCGGCAGGCAACCAACCGGGAGACAGACTCCCGCATCCTGTTCTCCTGCCCTCCGTTGAGGGCACCTGAAATGATCTCTTTGATTGCATCCGGGTCCTCGCATCGCCCGAGTACGACCGGGACACTCCTTACACACCAGGTATCCTTTCCAAACGGTTCAAGATGAAATCCTTCTTCTTCAAGATCAGCCCTGATCTCACCAAGGAGATGAACCTCTGATGTGGTCAACTGAAGAACTATCGGGATGAGTAGTTCCTGTGAGAGGGTTCCTTCCCTCTGTTCCCTCTTCAACTGGTCATACCTGACCCGCTCGTGGGCAGCGTGCTGATCGATGAGGATCAGATCACCGGCATTGTTTGAGGCAAGAAGGTAGGTTGCAGCAACCTGTCCGATGTAGGTCAGAGTGGGGAACCGGGTTTCGTCTTCTGTTCCTGCCGGCTCCATCAGGAGGCGGGTCTGCCTCAGTTGTCGTGCGGTAGTCCTGTACCCGGCAAGGGTGGCCTCACAGACCCTTTGTGCAGGAGTTTCTAACATCCGGTATACTGGAGTAGGAACGCTATGCTCCTTTGCATCGGCAATTAGTGGGGTATCACTCTTATCAAAACACCCTGAGTGAGAAAGATCATGGCCCTGCAGCGCCTCTTTCACCCTTAATGTGATGAACCTGAGAAACTCTGGCTCATCGGAGATCCTGATCTCCCGTTTGGTCGGGTGGATGTTGGCATCCACACGGGCAGGATCCAGGTTTATCATAAGAACAGCAACCGGGAACGAGTGGGACGGAATGAGTGTTCCATATCCTGCACGTATCGCTCCTGATATCCGCGACGAAACGATCATTCTCCCGTTGACCGCGACGAGAATCCGCTGGGTATTCTGCCTGATCAGTTCGGGGTGTGATATGAATCCCTCCAGGCCGATTCCGTGTTCGTCCCCGCTGAATGGAATCATCTGCCCTGCTTCATCAGGCCTCAAAGCCCGCAGTACCTCCCCGAGGGTCCTGGTTCCATGACTCGTGGATTTTTCCTGTCCGTTCAGGATGTACCTGAAGGTGATCACCGGGTACAGAAGGCTGAAGACCTCGATCACCGATGAGATCCGGGAAAGTTCGGTAGCAAGACTTTTGAGGAATTTCCTCCGTGCCGGGGTGGTGAAGAAGATCTCCTCCACTGTCAGGGTGGTCCCGGCCGGGGCTCCGGTTGCGCCCTGTTCAAGGATCTCCCCGCCGCTGATTATGAGCCTGGTTCCTGCGTCTTCATCGCGGAACCGGGTCACAATCGTCACGTACGCTATGGCTGCGATGCTGGCGAGTGCCTCTCCCCTGAATCCGAGTGTATGGCAGGTGTTCAGATCCTCTACTGTCTGGATCTTGCTTGTTGCATGAGGAGAAAAGGCGAGGGGAACCTCATCGGTGGGTATCCCGCGACCATTGTCAATGATTCGTATCCTGGTGATCTCTTTTCTGTTCGAACTGATCTCAACCGTGATTGTGACTGCACCGGCATCAATTGAGTTCTCGATGAGTTCTTTGACGATGGATGCCGGTCGTTCGACCACCTCACCTGCTGCGATCTGGTTGATCGTCTCCCCGTCCAGGACCCTGATATGAGAAACCGATGTATTAGTCACGCCTGATCCTTTGCCTTGCTCTTCAGATCGGCAAGCAGCGAGAGGGCTTGAAGCGGGGTGAGCGAGTTCACATCAATAGAATCAAGTTCTTCCCTGATGGGATCAGGCTCTGACGGTCTGGATGAAGGAGCAGCCGGGGCATCGAGCAGGATCATCTGGGTATACCGTTTCACTCCGCCTCCCGGTGACTCCTCCCCCCTCATAACCTTCTTCATCAGATCTTCGGCCCGCTTAATAACCGGAGCCGGAACACCGGCAAGGTCGGCCACATGGATACCATAACTGCGATCCGTTGCACCGGGTATGAGTTTTCTGAGAAATACTACATCCTTGTCTGTCTCTCTGACTGCAAAGTGGCAGTTTCTCACCCGTTTCAGATCCGCTTCAACCCCGACAAGCTCATGGAAATGGGTTGCAAAGAGGGTTCTCGGCCCCTTATTCTTCTTTCCGTGTAGGTGCTCAAGCACTGCCCGAGCGATGCAGTACCCGTCAAGCGTGCTGGTACCCCTCCCGATCTCGTCAAGGATAACAAGGCTCTGTTCGGTTGCATGATTCAAAATGGTGGCGAGTTCGAGCATCTCCACCATGAACGTGCTCTGGCCACTTGCGAGATCATCAAACGCACCGACCCTGGTGAATATCCGATCCACCAGTCCGACTTTTGCGTACCCTGCCGGAACAAAGCTGCCCATCTGCGCCATCACGATGATCAAGGCGACACTTCGCATATACGTGGACTTTCCGGCCATGTTGGCACCGGTGATGATCAGGATCTGCTCGCCGGAAGCGCTCATCTCTGCGTCATTGGGCACAAAACCATTGGTGAGAGAGGCTTCTACAACCGGATGCCGACCTTCCCGTACCAGCAGTGTCGGCTCGTCGATAAGGTGGGGTCTTACATACCTGAACTTTAATGCAGCCTCTGCAAGACCTGCAAAGAGATCTACTCTTGCGATTGCATGGGCTGTCTCCTGGAGGGCAGAGACATGCTCCCGCAGGGTTGTAAGAAGGGCAGTGTAAAGTTCTTCCTCCAGGCTTAACAGGCGTTCATCAGCGGTTGCGATCTGGGACTCAACTTCTCGGAGAGCAGGAATAGTAAACCGCTCACCGTTGGCTGTAGTCTGACGTCGTTCATAATCAGGAGGGACTGATGAGAGGTTTGCCTTGGTGATCTCGATGAAAAATCCGAAAACTGCGTTATACTTGATCTTCAGGGACTTGATCCCGGTCCTCTCTTTCTCCTGCTGCTCCAGATCAGCAACCCACTGGCGTCCGTCCCTTGAGATCAGTCTGAGTCGGTCGAGTTCTTCATGGTACCCGTCCCTGATGACACCTCCTTTTCTGATCAGAAGCGGTGGTTCGTCAACGATAGCCTGCCCTATCAGTGTCACAAGAGACTCAAGATCCGGGATCCCGGAGGCAGAGATTCTGATCGATTCAGGAATTTCTGTGAATCTTTGAAAGAG
This sequence comes from uncultured Methanospirillum sp., assembly GCF_963668475.1. Taxonomy (GTDB): domain Archaea; phylum Halobacteriota; class Methanomicrobia; order Methanomicrobiales; family Methanospirillaceae; genus Methanospirillum. The sequence continues at coordinate 2,111,059 of NZ_OY764544.1, read as the reverse complement.
TGTCCTGACCGATGAGGCAGCCATGAGTGCATTACTAAGAGTCACCAGATCACGCGGACTTGCATTGCCATACGAGATTCTGCCCGCAATACGTTCTAGATCCGCATACCTGTGGAGAATCTGCCTCAGATCCTGACGCAGAATGGTCTCATGGGTATAGAACTCCACAGCATCAAGCCGCTGGTTGATAGCCTCAACAGATTTCAACGGTGCTGTAATCCATCGCCTGAGCAGACGCCTTCCCATGGGAGTCTGGGTCATGTCTATAGTATTGACCAGCGTCCCTTCCTCGGTCCGGTCCCGAATGTTGGAGACGACCTCTAGATTTCTGAGAGTTACTGCATCGAGCACAAGGTACTCTGACTGCAGGTTTCGTGAGAGGGACCTGATATGAGCGAGAGGATCGAACTGTGTCTTCTGGGCGTATGCGAGTGCGGCTCCTGCCGCAGTCACGGCCGCAGGAATATCGCTGCAGCCAAGTGAGTCCAGTGAACTGATCCCAAACTGCCGGCAGAGGAGATCCTCTCCCCCTTTTGGATCAAACAGGGAGGGATCCTGTGGTGATATCAGGGGAATGAGTCGTCTTAATGATACTTCGATCTCCTGTTCAGCTGCTTTTGGTGTGATGCACTCAGCAGGTCTGAACCTTACAACCTCTGCCCTCAGTTCCTCACCGTACCCGTCTGCAGGAACCTCTGATATCTGGAAGTCTCCGGTCGAGATATCAAGAAACGCAGTCCCGATCCGCTTTCGCTTCTGATCAGGGACTGCTGCCATAAGGTACCTGGCACCCTCTCCCGGGAGCAGAGCAGCATCGATCACGGTTCCTGGTGTGACCACCCTGACCACATCACGCTTTACGATCCCTTTTGCCTTCTTGGGATCCTCAATCTGCTCGCAGATGGCAACCTTGTAGCCCCGGCTGATCATCCGTGAGAGATACCCGTCAAGGGCGTGGAATGGTATCCCGGCAAGCGGGATGTCCTGTCCGTCAGGCATTCTGCCCCGGGAGGTGAGAGTTATCTCCATCTCCCTGGCACAGATCTCTGCATCCTCACAGAAGGTCTCATAGAAATCACCCATCCGGAAAAAGATAACACAGTCGGGGTACTGCCGTTTAGCTTCGTAAAATTGCTGCATCGCCGGAGTTACCCTCCCCGGCTTTTCGCGTAGTCCGTTACCTGATTCCTGGGATGATGTCATATCTGGTGTGGCATTCTCTCATGCCTGGTGTTCTGATACCTGTCTCTCATTACTGAAGGAAAGAAGTGTAAACTGAAAATATGTCTGTACATTTTTTCGCTTCGATGCGATAAACAACCTCCCATGAGCCATTGAGGACTCTGTTTTTACCACCCTGACCTCCTGATGATGACCATGAAGAGGGGAAGGGAGGTTAATACCCGATGCAAAGCAGATATTAATAGTATGAAAGTTGCCATTATCGGCGCTTCCGGCTATACAGGGGGGGAGCTCTTCCGGCTCCTGCATGCACATCCCCGGGCTGAGGTGGTCTGTGCGACCTCCCGGCAACTGGCCGGAAAGCCGGTGACCTCCCGGCATCCCCATCTCACCGGGTTTACTGATCTTACCTTTACGAACCCCGAGGTCTCATCCCTTGATGTTGACGTTGCCTTCCTGGCAGTGCCACACACAGCAGCGATGGCATATGCTCCCTCCATGATTGAGCAGGGGATCAAGGTCATCGATCTCTCGGCTGACTACCGACTCTCAAAAGAGGTGTTTGAGAAGGTGTACGGGGTGCCCCATACTGCATACTTCCCTGCTCCGTACGGGCTCTGCGAACTGCACCGTGAGCAGTGCAAAAATGCATCCTTTATCGCAAACCCCGGATGCTTCCCGACAGGTGCAACCCTCGCAGCAGCACCGCTCGCCGGGCGTGCCCACACAATCATCTACGACTCAAAGTCAGGTGTATCTGGTGCAGGTGACAATGCCTCTGAAACCACCCACTACCCGAACGTAGGTGACAACCTGACTGCGTACAAATTGACGAGCCACCGGCATCTAGCAGAGATGCGTCAGGAGCTCGGGTTCCTGAAGTCAGGAGCCAAGGCATATTTTACCCCTCATCTTCTTCCGGTGAACCGTGGTATCCTGACCACAGCCCATATTCTCCTGAACGAACCGGTGGAACAGCAGGAAGTAGAGCGGCTCTATCGGGAATTTTACAAGAATGAACCGTTTGTCAGATACCAGCGCCCGTCCCTGAATGCAGTACGGGGATCCAACTTCTGCGATCTGATGGTAGAAGCATCAGAGGAACGGGTCGTTGTTGTATCTGCAATAGACAACCTGGTCAAGGGAGCAAGCGGCCAGGCAATACAGAATATGAACCTCATGTGCGGGTTCAAAGAGACAGAAGGATTATGGAGCCCGGCGATTCTGCCGTAGAATACAGATGTTAGTAAAAGATGCAATGACCCCGGACCCGGTGACCTGTAGTGTTGACGATATCGTCTCTTCGATCGGGGGACTCATGCGGACAAGACATATCGGTGGTGTACCGGTGATGGACGGCAACCGCCTCGCTGGTATGGTGACCGAGACTGATCTGCTCAAACTTCTCATGACCAAAGGTCCCTCTGACGACCTCTGGCTGCCGTCACCGCTTGAGGTGATTGAGCTCCCTATCCGTGAGTTCATCAACTGGGAACGGACGAAAGAGGCCCTTACCGATATCGGCAGTAAAAAAGTGGGCTGTATAATGAGCAGCCCGGTCATCACCATCACACCTGAAGAGGATATAGAGGCCGCTGCGGCACTTATGCTCAAAAAGAAGATCGATCGGCTTGCGGTAGTCAGCGGTGACAGACTGAAGGGGATTATCACCAGGGAAGATATCGTCTGGGCGATCTCTGGTGGAAAAGGAGCGGAATCCCGTGAGTGAGATGCAGTCCATCTGTGCAGTCGAAGGAGTCACAGCAGCAGGGATAAAGGAAGGAAAGTATGGCCTTGCTCTCATACGGGCCGAAGGCACTGCTGCTGCAGCGTTTACAAAAAATATTGCACGGGCAGCTCCGGTCATCCTGATGCAGGAGCGGATAAAGCGAGGGCGTCTTGCAGCCACAATTACGAACAGCGGATGCGCCAATGCCCTGACCGGTCAGCGGGGTATCAACGATGCTGAAGAGATGGCTTCGATCGCTGCAGAAGAACTCTTGCTCGATCCCCTTGAGGTTGGAGTTGCGAGTACCGGGGTTATCAGCAGGTACCTCAACCTTCCTCTCATCAGGAATCAGTGCCACCAGATCGCACCTCATCTTGCACACAGCCCTTCCGCAGAGATCAGTGCAGCAAAAGCGATCATGACCACCGACCTTGTTGAGAAACACTCTCTGGTAACCCGTGAGGGATTTACCATCGGCGGGATTTGCAAAGGTTCAGGGATGATAGCCCCGAATATGGGAACCATGCTCGGGTATGTCTACACCGATGCAGAGATCAGTGCACCAGATCTTCAGGCAGTACTGAAGACTGCGGTCAGGCGGAGTTTCAACCGTGTGGTCGTGGACGGTGATACCAGCACCAATGATGTTGTGTTCTGCACTGCAACCGGAGCTGCCGGAAAAGTGCCGCTGAATGAGTTTACATCAGCACTTGAGGAGTGCTGTATCAGCCTTGGGCGACAGATCGCCTGTGATGGTGAAGGAGCAACCAAGCTGATCGAGGTAATCGTGAGGAATGCTCGGAGTGAGGATGAGGCAGACCTTGTCGCCAGGACTGTGGTAGGATCTCCGCTGGTCAAGACCGCGATCTATGGTGAGGATCCGAACTGGGGGCGAATCGTCGCGGCAGCAGGGCGTTCGGGTGCAGAGTTCGATCCAGAGAAGGTCTCCTGCTGGATTGCAGGATCAGAACGCAGGTCAGCAGTTTGTGAGAGAGGGGTGCTAACTGAGGATCTGAGCACCGCAAAAGCAGCACTCGGGGGTCGCGAGGTGCAGATCGAGCTCGATCTTGCAGCAGGAAAAGGGAAGGCAGTGGCATGGGGATGTGACCTGACCGAGAAGTACGTCGAGATTAACGGGAAGTATACAACATGAAACGTGAAGACGTCCTCATGGAGGCCCTTCCCTATATCCGCAAGTTCCATGGCAGGACCATGGTGATCAAGCTCGGTGGTCACGCCATGGTCGAGGGGGAGATCCTTGATACCGTTGTCAGTGATGTTGTCCTGCTCCAACTGGTAGGGATCAAAGTAGTCCTTGTTCACGGCGGGGGTCCTGAGATCACCGAGAAGATGAAGGCCCTTGGGAAAGAGCCGAAGTTTGTCGGTGGCCTCCGGATCACCGATGATGAGACTCTTGAAGTTGCCCAGATGGTTCTCGTCGGCAAGATCAACACCAACATCGTATCCTTAATCTCAAAGGCAGGCGGAAAGGCGATCGGGATCTCAGGTAATGATGCAAACCTGATCATCGCCCGCAAGATGGAACGACAGCGTGTGAGGGTGAACAACAGGGAAGAAGAGGTCGATCTCGGGCACGTGGGAGAGATCGAGATGATCAACCCTGACATCCTGAACACCCTGCTTGACAGCGGTTACATCCCTGTCATCGCCCCTCTCGCCATCGATCGTGCAGGCAATGATCTCAATATCAATGCCGATACAGCCGCCGGGGAGATCGCGATTGCACTCAAGGCCTACAAGTTCATCAGCATGACCGATGTCGATGGGATCATGGACAAGGGACGTACAAAGGTCTTCCGGCAGATCACCAAGTCTGATGCTGAGCAACTGATATCAACCGGCGTCGTCTCCGAAGGTATGATCCCCAAGGTACAGGCTGTTCTTCACGCGATCCAGGATGGAGTGCCGTATTCCCATATCATCAATGGAAATATCAGCCACAACCTCATCCTCGAACTCTTCACTTCAGAGGGTGTCGGGACGATGATCACCATGAAGGAGGTCGGCCTCTGATGGATGGAGAGCAGCCTTGTCGGCGCTATCGGGCACTCATCCCGATGCTGACCGGTCTGCTTATTGTACTGATACTCTGCACCGGATCTGTTTCAGCAGGTGTCTTTCTCAAGAACGGCAGTGATGTCACTGGTGATCATCCATCAGAAACTATCCTCTCTGATCCAAATACCACTCCTGGCGACTACTCTGTAACCTTTTTTTATAACACCCATTGTGGAGCCTGTCACCTTGCGATGACCTACCTCAATGAGTATAATGCCGCTCACCCGGGGATACTGATCACATCGTATGATCTCTTCAATAGCAGTGAAGGCAAGAGCCTGTTTGAGCAGTATAAAGCAGAATATCACCGTCAGTATGTCTCGGTCCCGTCGGTCTTCATCGGAAATGCAGGACTTGAAGGGGAGTCTGCAATCAGAGAGAACTTTGACAAACTGGTCACCTGGTACGAGCAGAATAAAAAAACCGGTCCATCCGGGGAGAACGCGACTTCTGTTCAGAAAAAAAGAGGCACCTGGAACGTCATCAGCATCCCTCTGGTCCTGATTGCCGGACTTGTTGACGGAATAAACCCCTGTGCATCCGCGGTGCTTGTGTTCCTGCTTATCCTGCTGATGATTATCAGACAGAAGGAGCGGATACTTCTGGCAGGTGCTGTGTTCACCAGTGCGGTCTACTTCATATACTTCATCTCGGGAACCGGTATCTACAGCCTTGCTGCGATCACCGGAATTCTCAGGGGGTATTCGCTCATTGCCGGAATAATCGCAGCAGGAGCGGGACTCCTCTGGATCAGGAATGGAATAATCTCTTCCAGAGCATCTGAATCAAATGGTTCCGGGGCTGTAGAGGAATTATTCTTCGGGAGACTGGAAACGGTGGTCATACCTGGTGCTTTTGTTCTTGGTCTCCTCACCGGTGTCCTCGAACTTTCATGCACCGGCGGAATTTACCTGGCAATCCAGGACATGATCTCGTTTAAGGTAAACATCGTTCAGGGTCTCGTGTACCTGTTCCTCTATAATCTCGCATTCATCGTGCCGCTTCTCGTGATCATCCTTCTTTTCTATTGGTGGATCCCGGCGGAAGAGAGTGAAGAAGGAAAAGAAAAGAACCCGGGGAAACTTGAACTTTTTACCGGAATGCTTCTGCTTGTCTTCGCGTTTCTTGTATTGTCAGGTGCGGTCTGAATCAACTGACCGTCACTCGACTCCCCGCTTTTTGTCCTGTAGATCCTCACTCATCCGGATCAGTGTTTTGAAGATGTCCCTGATTGGACCGGGATCGATGCCGGACTGTTCAGCCTGCCTGGCAACATGGCTGAGAACCACTTCTACACGTTCGGGATCACGGGTTGGAGCACCGGTTGTATCCTTCTCTTCTGCGATCTTAATGGCAATATCCATCCGCGCTCTGATCAGCCGTATGATCTCGAGATCAACGGCCTCTATCTCACCCCTGAGTTCCTCCAGTGTCATATCCTGAGTACAGATATCTGCCTCGCAGAAATAAGAGCGTCGGATCTTTTCTGCATAAGAACCTGAACATGAACCGATGGCCCTGATTTTATTTATCGACAGATGCTGAACCTGATAGCCATGCATATCTGGGAACAAATACCGCAAAGGGAACGACGCGATCTTCTGATCGCGTGGCTTGCGCTCTCTGCGGCGTTCACCGTGGCTATGATCGGGACGAGCAGACTTGTGCCGACCCTGATCCTTGAAATGTTCCTGATCTCGATGGTGACTGCGGGAGTTGCGTTCATAATACACGAGATGGCCCACAAGTTCACTGCAATGAAGTATGGATACTGGGCAGAATTTCAGATGAACACCACCATGCTTGTGGTGGCCGTCGCAGTAGCTGCACTTGCAAAGGTAGTCTTCGCCGCACCCGGCGCAACCATGATCTATGGTTCCCACATTTCAGAGGAAGAGAACGGGAAGATATCACTGGCCGGGCCACTCAGCAATCTGCTTCTTCTGATCCCGTTCTTTCTCCTGCTGATTGCCGGGCTGAATCTCGGTATATTCGAGGTTGCATTGGTCGGGATCATGGGAATCAGGATCAACGCAATGATTGCAGCGTTCAACCTTCTGCCCCTCGGCCCTCTGGATGGTGCAAAGATCCTTCCCTGGAACACTCCTGTCTATATTGCAATGGTTCTTCTCGCGTTTGGGATTCTGTTTTCTGCCCTGAATTATAACCTTACTGGGCCCTTCTTCTAACTCCCTCTTTTACCCTGACAACCCCTTCATGAGTTACTCCAAATCAGTGGTCTGGTTTTTTATCCTGCACATCACATCCATCTGATATGAAAGTGGTTGCATTCTCAGGGAGTCCCAGAAAAGACGGGAATTGTGAGAGGATGATCAGAACTATCTTTGCTGTTCTTGAGGAGGAAGGGATCAAGACAGAACTGGTAAGGATTGGGGGCAGCCTTCTCCAGGGATGTACAGCCTGTAACAAGTGTTACGAGAATCAGGATGAGACCTGTGTCATCACCTCAGACTGCCTGAATGAGTTCGTACAAAAGATGATTGAGGCAGATGGCATTCTCCTCGCCTCTCCGACATACTTTGCTGATGTTACCGCTGAAATGAAAGCGTTCATTGACCGCTGCGGTATGATCGGGAAGGCGAACGGAGATCTCTTTCAGCGAAAGGTGGGTGCAGCCATAATCTCTGTACGCAGGGGTGGGGCAATCCATGCATTTGATACCATCAACCACTTCTTCCTGATCTCCCAGATGATCATCCCGGGTTCAAGTTACTGGAACATGGGTCTCGGGGGGAGTTCCGGGGATGTGGAACGCGATGAGGAAGGGCTCGCGACTATGGAGTTGCTGGGCCATAACATGGCATGGCTTCTGAAAAAGATACACTCATAACAGCCCTCTTTTTCAGGCTCATACTGCGGCAAATGATATCACCAGAGGAGACAAAAGATGTGTGGAGTCCTCCATGGTTCTGGAAGAAGAGATCTATTTTTCATCACATGATACTGCCAGGGAATTTGTAAAAGTGCTAAAAGATCTTGGGATATCATCCCAGGTACGGCAGAAATTTTCCCTGGACGTCCGGCTGATGCTCAGTGGAACCTACAAAAATCTCACCGCCATGTTTGATAGCATGGTATCAGACGAGGATGCCACCGAGGAAGAGTCAGAGTTGTTTGAAACTGCACGCGAATATCTGACTCCACAGCGGGATGCCATCGCCCGGGCACTTGAGAAGTATCAGATTGGGGATCGGGTGGGAGCAGGTGTTATGGATCTTGTCACCGGTGATCGCACACTGGAAGGGGATGAGAATGAAGATACCCTTGAGAAGATCATCGAGGAGGTGTATCTCACCCGACTGCTTCATCTGAATGATCTTCTGGACATCAGAGAGGACGGTATCGTTCTTCTAAAGAAGATAGAACCTGACGAATCAACCCTGACGGTGTTTGCAGATGAGATCCCTGAGATCAGGGAAGAAATTCTGGAGAAATACAGCGTAATAAGCACCATCACCGCCGGTGATGATGCCGAATATCACGTATCGGTTGGACCGGAGTTTGTGTTTCTTGAAGACCTCGACAGCATCGGTGAGTTCCTCGAGGAGTATGAGATCGAGGAAGAAGATGGGGCGACGTTCTTCCCAAGACTCCAGATCAAGCATATCCTGGTATCAGAGATCCTTGCCATGATCAAGGAGGAAGGAAAGGTCTCCAGAGAGGATATTATCACCGAATTTGCGAACCGCGACATTGAGACCAGCGAGGATGGGGCGAGGATCGCATTGCACCTGAGTGGCGACTATATCGATGCTATCCTTGACGATCTTAAAAAAGTCGGTTTCCTCAAGGGAAAGGATCAGAAACTGCGAATTGCAGTCTGATTTCTATTTTTTTTGCAGTGATCTCCAGTTCTCTGAGAAGAGATACTGTGGGTTGAAGAGGGCAGTCAGGCGGAATACAATATCCTGGGCCTTCTCTTCGTTTGTAATGGTATGAATCATATCTTCGAAATCTATCCAGACCACCTCGTCGTCTCCTGCTGTATATCTTCTGCTTGACTGGCTGAGAAATCCGTCAAGTGAGAATGTAAAAAAGCCGATCATGAAGTTATTCTGAATGCTGGCACTTGTCCGGTCAAGGAGGGAGACACGGTCTGTCGGAATCTCCATGATCCCGTACACCTCATCTACGACCATCCCAAACCTGGTCGAGGAACCGCTCTCAGGAACAAAGACAATGATCTTCTTCTTTTCCCCTCCTCCTGAAAGCGGGATGATCAGTCTGATATCGATCACTTTGACTACATCGCTGCGCAGGTTGAAGATTCCCGGAATATACTCAGGAGCATTGGGAAGGGGGATCTTCTGTTGATCCTGCACAATCTCCCTGATGTACGAGACCTCTGCCGCATAGGTTCCTTCTCCGAGGGAGAAGAGAAGCAGTCTGTGTAACTGAACGGTTGTATCCATATTCCCTGCCATATTCGCTGTGCTTCGGTACAACGGCAGATGACACCGGAGCAGAAATGATCTGATATTAGTGATAAATCAGGATAGACCTTTGTATATCTTTCCTTGTTGTACTGCCGAACCATGTGACAGAATATGGATGTAGATGTCGCGTGTTCTCAAGGAGTAATCAGGAAGATATCAATACGGGCGAGACACACACTGATATCATACGTCTCCGGCAGGAGACAGGGGGATGCAGGTGGAAGAACTTCTTACCCTTGTGGAGATACAACTTGGAAGAGACCATTACCTGATCGATAGCGACATCATCGATAAGTTCATCCTACCACTCCCGGCAGCCGAGGTGTACGATGCCCCCCCATACATCGAGGGAATGGTTGAATGGAATCAGGAGATGATCCCTGCCATCAACGTCGCACCGCTTCTTGCCATGGACAGGGCAGCAGATTCAAAAAAGAGGCGGAGTATGATCATCCCGGCAGGGAAGGTGATAGATACACCGATGGCCGTATCAGTCGACGAAGTCTGCCAGATCAGGAAGGTGAGATCCACGGAGGTCATGCCGGTGGACATATCGGCCTGTCATGGCATTGAGGACTATGTGAAAGGGATCATCCGGGTGATGGAGGAGACAGGCAATGGCACCGAACAGATGGTCCTGCTGTACCTGAACCTTGAGAAGATGATGCGTGAACTGCTTAAAGGAAAAGTTGCACGGCCCACGCCCGGTTTTTATGTCTGGCGATGGGATACCGGGATGATTGCTCATTCGTAACGCTGCTGATGGCTTACCCATTTTTTACCGGTCAGATCATACGTATATCGCATGGTGTGGACCGCTCTCACGCTTGATACCTGGCTCTCCCGTCAGCAGGCAACACTGACCGGAGTCTCCGGTGCAGTTCAGAATATCATCGATGAGGTAACAGGAAAGGGGGATGTAGCCCTCTTTGATCTGTGTGAGCGGTTTGACAAGGTAAAACTGGATCATCTCCGGGTTTCGGAAGATGAGATCGATGCTGCATATGAATCGGTTGATCCAGAGATCATCGAGGCACTGACCGAAGCATACTCACGGATAAGTGCTTTTCACGAGCTTCAGCGGCAGAACGATCTCTGGCTCTCCGGAAGCGAGGATGGCATCACACTCGGTGTGAAGACCACCCCACTTGAGCGGATTGGGATGTATGTTCCGGGAGGTCGCGCGGCATACCCATCCACGGTGCTGATGTGTGCAGTCCCTGCCCTGGTTGCAGGGGTGAAAGAGATCATCTGCTGTACACCTCCTCCCGCAAACCCGCTGACCCTTGTTGCTTCCGATATCGCGGGAGTAACTGATATCTATACCGTCGGGGGAGCACAGGCTATTGCGGCAATGGCTCTTGGGACCCGGACGATAAAACCTGTTCAGAAGATCGTAGGCCCCGGAAACGCGTATGTTACTGCGGCTAAGATGATGCTCAGGGGGAGAGTTGAGATAGACTTTCCTGCCGGCCCGTCAGAGATTGCGATCATCGCTGATCATACTGCACGCCCCGACTTTATCGCCGCTGATATCCTGGCCCAGTCAGAGCATGATCCTCAAGCAGCATCCGTGCTGATCACAACTGATCCGCAGCTTCCAGCGCAGGTCGGGAACTGGATCGAACGGCTTCTGGCAGAAGCTCCCAGGCATGAGATCATCAGGCAGGCCCTTGCCCAGTCGGGGTATCTGGTCGTGAAGAGCATCGCTGATGCGATCACGACGTCAGACAAAATTGCGCCTGAACATCTCTCGATCCAGGTTCAAGACCCGCTTCCGGTTCTTCAGAGCGTCAGGAATGCAGGATCTATTTTTGTCGGCCAGTATGCACCGGTCGCCTGCGGGGATTATGCATCCGGCACAAACCACGTACTTCCCACTGCAGGAAATGCAAAACTGTACTCCGGGCTCAATGTCTCCCACTTCACCAAGACAGCAACGGTTCAGATCATCACCCGTGAAGGGATAGATACCATCGGTGATGTAGTTGAGAGGCTGGCAACTGCCGAAGGACTTCATGCCCATGCAGCATCAGCCCGTATCAGAAGGGAGACCTGATCAGATCAGTATCAGAACCTGATCTGCATTACTGCTTTTTCTTCATCTGTGAGGATCTCCTGAAGATCCTGTGCATCGGTCTGGTACACGGTCATCGGATCATAATCAGGATAGAGATCGCATTTGTCAAGAACATCGACGAACTCCTTAAGAAAGACCCGCGGGATGACATCGATCCTTCCACCAAATGCGGTGCTCACGCGGTTCACCATCGTCCTGATGAACCGGTGAGAGATCCGACTCCTATCCACCTCACCGTATGCTTCTTCGTATACACTGGCTATCCGCTGGGCCACCTCTTCCAGACGATCGGGACTGAACGGTTTGAGCAGGATCTGCGGCTGGCGGGGATTGGGAAACTCCCCGTCCTTCGGAGTCTGGCCGATCCGATCGTACAGAGGAGTGATTGGTCTCATACCCCGGGGCCCGTCATATAGCATCGGTGTTCCGGCACATATGAGATACCAGCGGGGGAGCAGGCCCCCGTCGATCGCGTCGACGATCCTGACCAGGTTCTGAAATCCCCTCTCGCGGAGGTTGCGGGGAAAGGTCTGGGTTATCTCGAGTTCATCTATGGCAACCACGCAGCCTTTGTACCCGGCCCCGGTCACAAACACCGGCAGGGCCTCAAGAAGGGGAAATATTGACGAGTCTCCTATGTCCCCGCGAATTCCTGCCTTCTGTCTCAGATCCCTGCCAATATTGGGATCGCCGCAGAGCCACCCGATGGCTGCCTGGGAAGTTCTGAAGTCTGCCGCGTTATTTGCAAGATAGTAGGTTCTGATGACGGCGGCGACCGGTGCATTCAACAGACTGATATCTGCAAGGGCAAACTCAACCTCGCGAAGTGTGAGTTCTTCAAGACGATCAACAGGAATGGCTGCCCCTTCCCGTGCACTTACACGCTGTTCTATCCCGAACAGCCATGCATCGATGATCGATCTGAACGCCTGCTGCTCTCCACCAGCATGGAGAGAGGTTGCGATCTGTGCATACAGGGATCGGAGACGATGCAGTGGGGAGACCGGTGATATGGCGACGTGGGCTGTTACAAATCCTTTCTTTCGTGCTATCTCAAGGGCACGTGAGATGAGGAACGTCTTCCCGCTTCCATACTCGCCTCTGATGAACTTGATATCTGCACCGCCCATCGCGACCAGATCCATCTGATCCGCGATCACCTGCTCCTCTGTGGAGAGTCCCACCGCAAACCGCCCAAGCCCCTGGGCAGGAACCGTCCCCCGCCTGAGTGCGTTGATGATCCCGATGCTCTCAAGCACCGATACATCTGATATATCAGGGGCCTGCATACCTGTACACCTCTCCGAACTCTGAATATCCCTCTTTCTCTGCAAGGTGGATGCCCTGTTCTTCTGCTTTTCGCATGATTCTGTTCATCAGCCCTGCTACCCTACGTGTTCCCGCCACTCTTCTGAGATCCATCTCATTACAGACCCGGTGTTTGCGAAGGTATTCAACTACTGATTCTTCACCAGGATCAAGCCATGAGAGAGAGATCTGATTCCCGGCACTCACAGGACTTGGCGTTTTTGCTATCGGGCAGATTTGTGATGGGAGATAATCTGGAAGAACCTGAGTTTTAGATGCTACGAGGAGGGCAAAAAGTGATTCGGCAATGGTGGTTGCATCAACCGGGACAATGGCCAGTCCTGTTATTGAGTGCTCAAGGGATCTGTCCGGACTTCCGCTCTGGAGATCCTGTTCGGCGGCAAGAGTAAGGCAGCGGGCGTATTCCTCGCGTCCATGCTGGGAGAGCAGTCCAATTGTCTCATCAAATCTCTGATTCAATGATGAGATCAGATCGTGATCAGGGTCCGGCATTGCCAGAATCCCGTCGGCAACTGCCTCGAGGTCCCTTGCTTTCCTGACCGTTTTAAGAATGTATCCAAGGATCTTTTTCTGCTCCCTCTTCTCACCAGCCCTGGCGAGATATGATGCATATGCGAGCCCGGCGTTGGTGAGATCTGATCTGAAGGCCTGAAGAAAGATACGTTTTGCCTCCTCATGCCTCCCCACTTCTCCGCACCATTCTGCGATCCCGACCAGAATACCTGTGGGGAGGTCAGATCCTGAAAGGGTGAGTGCATGGTCAAGAGCTGCTTTTTGCCCTTTGATTCTGATCAGAAGATCGCGATAGTATGAGAACCACTTTGTGGGATCTTTAAGACTTCTGCTCTCATCTCCAAAGAGAACCTTCTGATAGAGGTCAATGGCCTGTTCCGGCCCGGATACTGATTCAAGGAGGGTTGCTCCCTGCAACTGGTACTCAGGTACACCGCTCTTTGCAAGCCATGTTGACCAGACCCCAAGTGCTTCCCTGATGAGATCCCGGGAGGAGAGAAACCTGACATACCGGGATGCCAGATCTGCAGATGGATCCCTTCTGAGTTGGATGAGGAACTCCCGATCTGCCTGATCCGGATTGACATGAGTCAGCGCCTCACAGTAGAGGAGAGTAAGATTGCGATCCTTCTGATAACCGTGAGATGCCTCGATATCGTGAGTAAGATCCAGATATCTTCCTGATGCGAGGAGCAGGTCAAGATATATCCTGAAACATTCAGCCGGTGATCCGGCCTGCTGGTATCTCGTGATCCCTTCCTCGTAATCACCGAGAACATAGTGACATTTCAGGAGCCCGGCCAGATCCTCCGGATCACCAGTGAGAAGGGCGAGTCTTCGAAACAGGCAGACAGCTGCACGATGATCTCCAGCTCCGGAAAGGTACCTGGCGTACCTTCTGATTCCTTCCGGATGATCTGGTGTCAGCCTGACCGCTTCGGCATACTCAGTCCTGGCCCCCTCGTCTCCCTTCTGTTCAAGTACTTTACCCAGGTATAAACAGACTTCTGCTGAATCAGGAACCCTTGCCCTGAGATCACGCAGACAGACCTCTGCTTCGTCAAGTGACCCAATGCTACACAGACAGATCGCTTCGAGGATCTGGATCCTGGTATCGACGGATCTTGGGGGGGTGGAATGGATCAGGTCGAGGCAGGCAGAATACTTCTGCTGTTCGAACAGTCTGAATGCCTCAGATCTGATTCCGTCAGTGTCAGTCATGGGCCCCGATACCCAGTCGCAGACGTAGAAGAGTGGAGAACATGGAGAATGCATCGGAGGTCTGAAGTCTGGAGTCGCCGGTATCGTTCCATACAACAGGCACCTCCAGAACCTGAAGCCCGGCCCGTCTCAGGTGCCAGAGGAGTTCGACATCAAACTCAAATCCTTTTGCACGTAAATCCGGGAGAACCCGGTCAACAGCATCCTTGCGAAAGACCTTTGCTCCGCACTGGGTATCGTAGAACTGCAGCCCGAAGAGAAGTCTGATGATGAGATTAAACGCCCTGCTCTGGAACCGTCGTGACAGGGGTTGATGAATCTCGATTGTCGATTCAGGCATATGGCGGGAGCCGATGATACCGGCATTATCACCGATCTGGTTTATGAGGCGGATCATCTCGGAGTATTCTGTGGAGTTATCCGCATCCATGAATCCGATCAGTGGGGCATTAGCAGCCCTGAACCCTTCATAGACCCCGCCACCTTTTCCAAGCCTGTGTGAATATTTCAGGCACCGGACCGTAAGACCCGGGTGCATTGATGAGAACTCCTGTATCACTTCCGGGGTCCGGTCGGTCCCGTCACAGACAAAGATGAACTCTGCCTGCGGGTCGGAGAGGCTCTGCAGAAGCTTCCCGATCCGCTTCTCCTCATTGTATGCCGGAATAATGATACTGTATCTCATTGACAGTGGCTTCCCAGCTGGTTCTCCGTATGTGGTTTTATAGATTCTGGGGATCCTGTCTGTTATCGTACAATAAATGACGCAGAACACCTGGCAAGTTCAGTTCTTCCGTCAGCACTACAGACTCTTCCTTCGGTAAAGATGATCTGCCTGCCTTTTCTGACCACCCATGCTTCTGCAAGGACGATCTCTTCTGCCCTGACCCCCCGGAGAAATGTTGTTGTGCAGGATATGGTAGCTATCATCTGCCCGTCATCGAGCAGAGTGTAAATAGCAAGTGCCATCGCTTCGTCAACGAGGGAGGTGTACATCCCTCCCTGAAGCCAGCCCTCCCCGTTGGTCATATCCGGCCTGACTGTCATCTCAAGGCAGGCCCTGCCCTCCCCATATGTTTTGGGCTGTATCCCCATGAGACAGAAGAACGGGTTTGCTTTCTGACCTGAATTTTCGATATCATCAAGATATGACATTTCACTAATGGCTTCTTTCACCAGAGGGAAGAAGATGGCGATGATCACTCTTGCGGGCCGGGCCCGGCCTACTCTTTCAGGAGAAGATATCTCTGAAGCCAGGGTTTTCAGCCCTATGAGTCAGGGGCCGTTTGGTATTAGAGGGATCGAAACCAACTCTTCTGCTGAGTTTTTCTGAGGGGAGGCATGAAGTATATCTTTATCACCGGCGGCGTGATGAGTGGTCTTGGCAAAGGGATCACCGCTGCATCAATAGGACGGCTTTTGAAAAACCGGGGATATAATGTCACTGCGGTCAAGATCGATCCATACCTGAATATCGACGCAGGAACCATGAATCCGGCCCAGCATGGTGAGGTATATGTTCTCCATGATGGCGGTGAGGTGGATCTCGACCTTGGCAATTATGAACGGTTCCTTGATATCGAGCTGAACTCATCCCACAATATTACAACCGGGAAGGTCTACCGGCTGGTCATCGATAAGGAACGCAGGGGAGACTACCTGGGCCAGACTGTCCAAATAATCCCCCATATCACCGATCAGATCAAGGAGTGCATCCGGTTAGCGGCATCTGAAAAGGTCTTTGACGGGAAGGAAGCTGACATCTGCATCGTTGAGGTTGGCGGGACTGTTGGCGACATCGAGAGTATGCCATTCCTCGAATCTGTCAGACAGATGCGCAGTGAACTGCCCCCTGAAGACCGCGCGCTCGTTCATGTCACTCTGATGCCCTCGGACTCGATGGGAGATCTCAAGACCAAGCCGACCCAGCATTCGGTGAAGGCACTTCGTGAGCTCGGGCTCTTTACTGACATCATCGTCGGAAGAAGTGAACGCCCGATATCACTCAATACCAAGAAGAAGATTTCCTCTCTCTGTGACATCCCCCAGTACGCGGTCATCAGCGCAACCACAGCGCCAGATATCTACCAGGTCCCGATGGAACTTGAGAAGGAGGGACTCTCCAAGGTTCTCTGTCAGCACCTGAAGCTGGCAAACGAACCACTCGATCCTGACTGGTACCGTATCGTCACCAGGGAATACACCCAGCGTGTGACTGTCGGGATCGTGAGCAAGTACGGCAAAGAGGATGTCTACCTCTCGATCAAGGAGGCACTCAAGCACGCCGGCCGGGCACTCTCCACCGAGGTCTCGATCCGCTGGCTTGATGCAGAACGCGTTGAGAGAGCAGAACTCAGGGAATGTGACGGCATCCTGATTCCGGGAGGATTCGGTGTCAGGGGTATCGAAGGGAAGATCAGTGCGATACAACTTGCACGAGAGGAGAAGATCCCATTGCTCGGGCTCTGTCTCGGGTTCCAGCTCTCGGTTGTCGAGTTTGCAAGGCATGTGGTTGGATGGGCTGATGCCTGCAGCAGTGAGTGCGCCAAGGGTACTGAAGTGATAACCATCCTCCCCGAGCAGGATGGGGTAGAGGATCTCGGAGGGACAATGCGCCTTGGAGATTACCAGATATCTGTAAAGCCGGGAACCCTTGCGATGAAGTTGTATGGTGCCAGTGAGATCACCGAGCGTCATCGGCACAGGTACGAGGTGGAACCTTCCTACATCGCGGATATGGAGAATACAGGCCTTGTCTTCTCTGGGACCTGGGGGAATCGGATGGAGATCGTTGAGATCCCCGAACATCCGTTCTTCTTTGCGACACAGTTCCATCCCGAGTTCAGGTCACGCCCGACAAGGCCGTCACCGCCGTTCCTCGGGTTTGTGGAAGCAGCACTGAAGATGAAGAAGGGGGTAGAGTAATGGTCAAGGTTGAGAAGTTCATTGCAGAGTCGATCAGGAAGATTCAGGAGGAGGCAGGAGATGAGCATGCGGTCATCGCCCTCTCTGGCGGTGTTGACAGTTCAGTCTGCGCAGAACTGGCATCTCGTGCCATCGGCGAGAAACTGATCCCGATCTATGTTGATACCGGGCTGATGCGAAAGGGAGAGACCAGACGGATCAGCGAGATCTTCGGGCATCTGGGTGTCCGTGTGATCGACGCAGGCGAGGAGTTCATCACGGCCCTCGCCGGCGAGGCAGACCCTGAGAAAAAACGCAAGATCATCGGTGAGAAGTTTATCAGGGTCTTTGAGCGGGAGGCACGGGCAACAGGGGCAAAGTACCTGCTCCAGGGAACGATCTACCCGGACTGCATCGAGAGTGAGGGCGGCATCAAGAGCCATCACAATGTTGGTGGCATGCCCCTCTCGATGGAGTTCAGCAAAGTGATAGAGCCGCTTCGTGAGCTCTACAAAGACGAGGTCAGGGAGGTTGCAGAGGCACTCGGTCTCCCGAGTGAGATTGCTCACCGGATGCCCTTCCCGGGCCCGGGACTCTCGGTCAGGGTTGTCGGAGCAGTCACCCGTGAGGCTATAGAGGTTGTCAGAGAGGCCAACGCGATCGTAGAGGACGTTCTGGTCGAGAAGTACCGTCCATGGCAGTGCCTTGCAGCCCTTGTCGGCCTCGGGACCGGCGTAAAAGGCGACAACCGTTTGCATGGCTGGATCGTTGCCGTGAGAGCAGTAAACTCACGTGACGGGATGACCGCCGATCCAATAGAGATCTCCTGGGAAGACCTGGCAGAGATCCAGGGGCGGATTACCTCAACCATTCCGGCAGTTTCAAGGGTTGTATATGACATCACCCCCAAACCGCCGGCAACCATCGAATATGAATGAGATGAAATAATGAAGTTCGAATCAGATTATCGGGAACTCGAATCACAATACATCATGCCTGCATTCAGCAGGGAGATCATGATCACCAAGGGGTCCGGCTGCACAGTCACCGACGCAGATGGAAAGCAGTACCTAGATCTTGTTGCAGGAATTGCAGTCTGTAGCACCGGCCACTGTCACCCCAAGGTAGTCAAGGCAATCACAGAGCAGGCAGCAGAGCTTATCCACTGCTCAAATCTGTACTATATTCCTCACCAGGGTGCTCTTGCAAAGAAACTGGTGGAGATATCCGGACTCCCGGGAAAGGCAAAAGCCTTCTTCTCCAACTCCGGAGCAGAGGCTATGGAAGGAGCTCTCAAACTTGCCAGGATCAGAACAGGGAAAAAAGAGGTCGTCGCCTGTGAGGGAGGATTTCACGGACGGACCATGGGTTCCCTTGCCTGCACCCACAAACCGGCGATCAGGGATCCGTTCATGCCTCTTCAGCCGTTCACCACGTTTGTACCCTACGGCGATGCAGACGCACTGAAGGCTGCAATAACATCAGAGACCGCAGCAGTGGTTCTTGAACCGATCCAGGGTGAGGGGGGTGTTATCACTCCGCCGGCCGGTTACCTGAAACAGGTCAGAGAGATCTGTGATGCAAACGGTGTGCTACTCATCGTGGATGAGGTTCAAAGTGGAATGGGCCGGACCGGGCAATGGTTTGCCTTCCAGGAGGATGGAATACTACCTGATGTCATCACCATGGCAAAGGCGATCGCGAGCGGATTTCCGATGGGTGCCATCATTGCACGGGAAGGGCTCGAATTTGGAAAGTCAGAGCATGGAAGTACCTTTGCCGGTGGTCCCATCGCCTGCGCTGCAGCCCTTGCCTCCATCGATGTGATCGGAGAGTTACTCCCAGAAGTTGCAGCGAAAGGTGAGCGGTTCGGGGCAGCCCTTGCTCATCTCAACCCCCGGGTCAGGGGACTGATGATTGGAATCACCATCGGTGATCACTGTGCTGATGTTCAGAAGGAGTGTGCCGCCCACGGTCTGCTTGTCAACTGTGCTGCGCACGGGAACCTCAGGCTTGTTCCACCGCTGACCATCACAAACGCCGAGATAGACCAGGCAACAGGTATCATCAATGCCGCAGTCAGCAAATTCACTTGTACGTGATATCTATCAACAGGAAGGGTACGTGTATGCACGCTCTCCTGAAGAGATAGCAGAGACATACGGGTTTTCAAGAGTCGCACGGCTTGCAAGCAACGAAAATCCGTTCGGTCCCTCCCCTCTTGCGGTTGCTGCGGTGCAGAAGGCACTTGCTACCGTGCACCGGTACCCTGATGCAGGTGGAGCAGGGAGCTTGGCCCAGGCACTCAGGGATTACCACGGAGATTATGAGTTTGTAGCCGGGGTAGGAATGGACGGGGTTATCGAGACCTGCATCCGGGTACTGGTGAACCCCGGCGAGGTGGTTGCAGTATCGGTCCCGACCTTCTCGTTCTACGGGCTTGCGGCAAAAGCACAGGGAGCTGAAGTCATCAGTATTCCCCGGAGAGATGATTTCACCGTTGATGTGGATGGCTTCATCAATGCCGCGAAAAAGGCAAAGATAGCGTTCCTCTGCAGTCCGAACAACCCGACCGGAACCCTCACATCACGTGCAGACATTGAGAGGATCGCAGATGCACTGGATGGTATCCTCTTCCTGGACAACGCGTATGTGGAGTTTTCAGAGATAGATTACCGTGACCTGATGAAGAAGCACGAGAATCTTGTCATCGGACGGACGATGTCAAAGGTCTTCGGTCTGGCCGGATGCAGGATCGGGTATGCCTTTGTCCCGTCATGGCTGAAGCCGGTGTATGAAAAGGCGGCAACTCCCTTCACGGTGAACACCCTCTCGCTTGCTGCAGCAACCGGTGCCCTTTCTGACCGGGAGTATGTTGAGCGCTATATCAGGCATGTGAGATCCTGGATTCAGAAATTCCGTGACACCTGCAGACTGCCGGTTCTTCCGGGAGGAGCCAACTTTGTGATGATCAACACAGCACCGATGACTGGTGATGAGTGTGCGGCATTACTTGCAGAGAAAGGGGTAATCGTCAGGTCCTGCCGGTCATTCCCGGGTCTTGCAGATCACTACATCAGGGTCTGCGTCGGTGAAGACTGGGAGTGTGAACAGTTCCTCTCCGGAATCAACCAGATATGCTGATCGCCCTGACCGGAACGCCGGGGACCGGGAAGTCTACCGTCGCAGATGAACTGTCGCGGCGGGGTCATCCGGTTGTCAGGGCGAACGATACCATCGGTCCGTACATCATCGAAGAGGATGAGGAGCGGCAGGCCCATGTCATCGACGCAGACCGGTGGCGGGACGAGTTCTCTCTGCAGGAAGGAATTGTCGAAGGACATCTCACCCACCTGCTTCAGGCATCCCATGTCATTGTTCTCAGGTGCCGTCCTGATATCCTGAAGGAGCGACTTGCTGCCCGGGGATATCATGAGGAAAAGATCGCTGAGAATGTGGAGGCAGAACTGCTTGATGTTGTGCTCATTGAGGCAATGGAAGAGCACACCCCTGAGATGATATATGAGATAGATGCAACCGATAAGACAGTTGCCGAGGTTGCAGAAATGGTAGAAGGGATCATGACCGGAGATGTACCACCTGGACACGGAATTGTGGACTGGCTTGCCACCTGTGCGGACTTATTATGACACTTGACTCATACAGGACCCAGGTTAAACCTATCATCGATCCGATTGTTTCAGCAACGGTGAGGATCGGTCTCACCCCGAACTTCTGTACCATTCTCTCCCTTCTTGCTGCAGCAGGAGGAGGCTACGCCTTTTTCAGGGGGGATATTCTCTTTGGAACCTGTGGTGTGATCCTGAATGCCTTCTTTGACGGGCTTGACGGGGCGATGGCACGAACCCTCGGTCAGCAGGGGCTCAGGGGAGACTTTCTGGATCACACGGTTGATCGGTATGCTGACATCTTCATCCTCTGTGGGATTTTTTCAGGGCCGCTCTGTGCCTGGTGGATCGGTGTTCTTGGACTTACCGGGGTGCTGATGTCATCATACATGGGAACACAGGCACAGGCTGTCGGTGTGGGACGGTTTTATGGCGGTCTTCTCGGGCGGGCCGATCGTCTCGCTCTCCTGATAGCGGTATGCATAGTCAGCCAGTTCATCTCTACAGAACTTCTTGGGCTCAGCCTCTTTGCATGGCTGCTTCTGATCTTTGGCATACTCGGGCATGTGACAGCAGCCCAGCGGTTTGCCCATGTCTGGAAGCAACTGCCCTGATTCTGAAAAAAGGTTAGATCGCCGGGGTCACAAGGGTCCCCGGATTCCCCATATAGAGCCAGTATCCCTGCTTCGGGTCAATCAACTGTCCACTCTCATTTTCTTTCTGAACCGGTGCGTCGTACTGCTGGGACTGTGCATTAAAGCCTAGAATATATGACCAGTCCTGATTCCGGAGTATTGTATCCGGGGAAGTCAGTTTCGTCCCTGGGATACTCATCAGGTTCCAGCCGGCTGAGAGAGGCCGGGTAAGGTTTCCTTCAGGTCCGGCGGTTGCCATCGGCAGAGTGACCCCGGCAGGTTTTGCTGCGTATATCCAGACAGCAGTGAGAGGGTCAAGGCGGGTATCTTTTGTCACTCTCTTCCACTGGTCTGTTGTACTGTCCCACGAGTAGAGCGAATGGCTTGCCGTGTCTACGCTGGCAAAGATTCCCATGGTATCCTGTCCGGGTTCCAGACTGAACGGTGTGGAGACAAGGTTCCATCCAGGTGAAAGGGTCAGGGTCTGATAGGATGGAGGGATTGCCACTACGTAGTCTTGTTTGACAATGTCTTCACACCCGCCTGCATCACAGGCCTGTAGTTTCGGACTGTACGCGCCGGGTGTCGTATAGGTATGGAAAGGGTTCTGTTCTGAAGTCGGCTTGCTGCCGTCACCAAAATCTATAGACCACTGGTATGGACTGCCTGTTATCTTAAAGGATGTGGACAACGGGGCGGTTCCTCGCCGTGGAAGCCCGGTAAGATCATATTTCACATCTTTCTGACTTGCAATCCTGACATCATGAGTCACACTCTTATGGCAGTCACCTTTTCCCCAGACGGTCAGCGAGACGTTGAACACTCCTTCCTGGGTGTACTGATGTTCCATCCGTGCCTCGGTCCCGGTTACATCATCGCCGAAGTCCCAGGATCGCTTTGACTCGTACCCTGTGGTGGTGTCAGTAAAGGTGATCGTTGTCGGGGCAACTCCTGAAGAAGGGTTCATCGAGAAGGATGAATGCGGAACCTCATACACCTGGATATAATCAGACTTGGTCACGTTCTCCTGGCGGTCGGGAAATTCTTTCACAAGTGTGACCGAGTATATTCCTGGAAACTGGTAACTATGGAACGGGTTGTTTTCCGTGCTTGTCTCACCATCGCCAAAGTCCCACTTCTGCTTCTCTGCAAGTGATGCGGGTGGTGCAGTACTGAACTGGACACTGTGTGGGGCACACCCTTCGAGCGGTGTAGCAGAGAAATCAATCGGGTTTTTAGGGTTGACTGCGACCCTTGCGGAGGTCTTTGCCGTACAGCCGCAGGTACCAAGAACTGAAAGGGTTACATTATACTCACCAGGCTCACTGTATCGGTGGGTTGGTGCTGCACTCTCTGATGTGGCAGAATCACCAAAATCCCATATATACCTGAGTCCTTCACCTGCATCTGATCTGAATTTCACCGTCGCTTCATCATCGCCTCGATCAGAGAATATCCTGGGTGAATCTACAGTGACAAACCCCGGTTTGATGACATCGCTGCAATATCCGTTGTAACAGTAATGGAGTCCGACATCGTAGCTCCCGCTGAATCCGTAGCAATGAGATCCGTGGGAATCAGGTGAAGTTGTATTATCTCCAAACATCCAGAGCCATGACTGCGGTGGATTGATCATATCAAGATCAACGCAGAGAGGAGCGACCCCACGCCGTGGTGATCCGTTAAAGTCAGGTGCATACTTGGATGTGGCATGAATGTAATCAGTCCTTGTCAGAGTATAACTGGCCTCTGCGATGGAGTATGTCAGGGTGACTGTGTAATTGCCTGGCTTATCGTAGTAATGGCCGGGATTTTTTTCGTATGAGGTGGTCCCGTCCCCGAAGTCCCAGGAGAATGTCTCTGCAGGGCCGGTGACGAGAAACTTGGTTGAGAGAGGAGCGACTCCTTCCAGTTTTTCGGCAGTGAAATTGACCTCCTCGCCAGGGGAGACCTGGATGTAGTTGTATTTTGATATCTTATCGCAGGCCCCGCCTGCACAGTAGGTCAGGGTTGGAGAGTAATATCCTGAGTGCTGATACAGGTGTTTTGGATTAGCGTCGCTGCTCTCTTCTCCGTCATCAAAATCCCAGAGAATACTTGTAGGGTTTCCCGTCAACTCAAACTGGACGGTCAGCGGGACGGTTCCGTTCACGGGATCAGCGGTATAATCCACAAGTTCGGCGGGATTTTTGACCTTTATGTAATCCTCCTTGTTGACCTCACCCGTGATCTCACCGACAGAGTACTTCAGTTTCACCCAGTATGAACCAGCCTTCTGGTAACAGTGAACCGGATTTCGGGCACTAGAGGTACTCCCGTCTCCAAAGTCCCAGAGATAATCACCAAACGGTCCGTCAAGATTGAACTTGGCACAGACCGGGGGATATCCTTCGAGAGGAGATGCCGTAAAATCAACGGCCCATTCCGCAGTCACTGTCCCGTTCTCGTACTCTGCTGTCACCGTTTCATTATCTGTATTCACAAGATCGGCAGTGGCAGACCAGATGAATGATGATCCACATATCATCCCTGCGATAAAGATCCAGAGCAGACTCCTGTGCGTATTGATACCGGATGATCTGATCATATTTCCTGATCAGATATCGGGTCAGAAAAGAAAAATGATACCGGGCTCTTTTCTTTCTGGGATACCAGGAGATCAGAACCAACTATCAAGGGTTCTCTGTTTTCCTCTGCCGCTGATCTTCTCAAGGATCGGGTTTATCCGCTCCTCAGAAAATCCGTAATCTCCGCAGAGAAACGTTATGATCCTATGGTGGTCTGGTATTTTCCATTCGATCGGATACCCGTCCGAAACTGGCGGGTTGAGGAAGAAATCTCTGACTGGTTCAGGATCAAGATTAGGGAGTTTTGATGAGATGACCTCCCCGAACTCACCTGCCTTTACTCTTTTCAGGGCAGTTTTGGCACCGACTCCTGCTGCTCCTTCGTTGAAATCTGTCCCCACTAGGATTGCAACGTCGATGAGATCCTCCCTGCTTAATCCCAGACCTGTGAGTACTTCATCAAGAATTACGGTTTCAGGCTGGACATTTACCATCCTGCCATGGAGTCTCCTCTTTCCTGATACGGTAAGATTTCTCACCAGGAGTGGTGCTCCGAAGAGCAGGGTGTCATAATCCTGAGATGCAACATACCGGGCTGCACCGGTGCGGACCATGTTGGATGCTTCAGCCTCTCCCTCGGAAGGAGCATCAAGCACCGGGACTCCGAGCAGATCCAGCAGTTTACGTGCAGAGTGTAAAACCTCATCATCAAGTCTGGATGAAGCCATGGCATACCTGAATGCGCCGGCCGTGTCACCTTCACGCTTTGCCTGCTCCCATTTTTCCTGCGCCTCTTCTCTCACAGCACGACGCTCATCTATCGTCCTGCTCTTCAGTTCCGGAGGTTTCCCGTCAAAGATCCAGACCGGCTGTATGCCCTGCTGGAGAAAGTTGCTGGTGCGGTAAAATATTCCTGAAAGATGGGATGTCACCCTCCCTTCTTTGTCCATGAGCGGGGTCCCGTCCGGCTGCCTGATGATGGACAGAAACTGATAGAGCGCGTTGTATGCATCAACAGATGCAACACCGGTCAGATCCTGTGGCTCTGCCGGATGTTTATAGGGGGCGATGATATCCCGTAAGGCTACACCCATCTCTTCTCTCCGTATTGATCACCGGTCGCGAATTCGTGTTCCAATATGTATCAGACCATGCAACCGGCACTTCACCTGATGTATCTATTCTCACTGAGTTATAGGGATTTGTCCACTGGCTGAATATGCGCGTAACTGGTGGTTCTTCTGTGATCCATTTACACGAATGAAAACCTACGAAATGGCCGCTTATGGGGAGATATGATTATGTACCAGTCAGCCTCTTCCCTCTTAGGCACATGGAATCATCTGATAATCAGTCTCCGAATTCTCATTATGCAGGTGGAAGAGCGTTGAACCCGCTCCTCGCCCTCGCTGCAATGCCCCTGATGCTCCTGCTCGTAGAGATCGGTGCGGTAATCCTGTCAGTCCCAATGATCCAGTCCGGGTATGCTGTCTTTGAAGATCCTTCATCACTCGAAAACCCGATCTGGTTCATTGCGATGCTGCTCGGATTCACCGTGGTCCTGCTTGTTCTGCTGAAGTATCACCAGAAGTGGGCTCTCCAGTTGCTCATCTGGGCATCACTCTTCCTTTCATTCATCTATGTCTTCACCGGTCTCTTCTCACTCGCCGGTGTTAGTTCGGTCGTTTCTGTTGGTGGCGGACTGCTCCTCTCGGTAGGGGCGACTGTTCTCCTTGCAAAATATCCTGAGTGGTACGTGGTTGATGTACTCGGGGTGCTCCTCTCTGCAGGGATCTCCTCGATATTTGGGATCTCACTCGAACCGGTACCGGTTATTCTACTGCTGGTTCTTCTTGCAGTCTATGACGCAATATCGGTGTACCGGACAAAACACATGCTGACCCTTGCCGAAGGTGTCATCGAGAACCGGATGCCGATCATGGTTGTTGTTCCCAGGAAGGAAGGATATTCGTTCATCAGGGACGGTGTCGGCGGGATAGTAAAGCCAGAAGCATCTGTTGAGGCTTCGGGCTCCAGGTCGGGAGAAGAGGAGAAGAGACCTGAACGGGCTGCATACCTGATGGGACTTGGGGATCTGATCATGCCCTCTATCCTTGTCGTATCAGCAGCGGTATTTCTGCCTGAAAAAGGAATGTTCGGATTTTCCCTGCCCGTGATCACAACAATGATCGGCTCGGTTACAGGGATGGCATTACTTCTCTATTTCGTCTCGTCGGGGAGGCCTCAAGCCGGACTCCCGCCACTTAATGGAGGGGCGATCATAGGCTTCCTTATCGGCTGGCTCCTGATCGGGATCTGAGTACCCCTGTCTTCCCGGGTGATGGGCGGCACCGGGTGCTGGTTTTTCTGCGAGGAGTGCTACCAGAACCTCCTCAACCCCCTCACCAGACGCTGTTGACATCGCCTGGTACCCTTCAAGGGTCTTCACATCTGACTTGTTCACCACGGCTATTACTGGCACATGAACAAGTTCTTTGATCTCTTCGAGCAGACGCATCTGCTCATCGAGGGGAAACCCACAGTAGGTACTTGGGTCAAGGATGAACAGGATGACATCAGCGGTGTTGATGATGGCTGATATCGCCTGCTTCTCGATTGCGTTCCGCTCCTCTGCAGGCCGATCAAGCAGTCCCGGGGTGTCGATAAGTTGAATCTTCTCCCTGCGTTCATACCGGTGACCGATGATCACCCCTTTGGTGGTGAAGGGGTATGACGCAATCTCAGGCTCTGCTGACGAGACTCTCCTGATGAATGAGGACTTTCCCACATTTGGGAATCCTGCCACAACGATGGTGAAGACATCCTCGATCACCGGAAGTTTGCGCATGACATTCCTGACCTCATTGAGGAAGAGGAGTTGATCATCGATCTGGTGAACCACTGATGCAAGCCTGGCCACAGCCTTCTTCCGGGAGGCAGTTGCATCCTCATCGCTGGAGAATCTGACATCCTTGGCAAGACCTCCCCTATGGTCCTTTGACCACCTGGCTGCCCAGCCTACAGCTCCGAGAGCCTTGCGAAGGCGTTCTATACCCCAGATCACCTCGAAGAGATCCTGGTAGAACCGGGGGAGGTTGTCCATCTCAGGAAACCCCTGGATGACAGAGACAAGTTTGTCGTGAGCAGAGAGGTACGCTGCTCTCACAAACTCTTCTGAGGCACGCTTCTTCTGCTTCTTCTCACGCATCTTTGCCGCAGCACGGCGAAGAGCCCTGTCCAGGACTTCGTCTGCGGTTGGAACTGTAGGTATCCGTTCGAAGTTCATTGATTGCGGTTGATTATTAGTATCCATACGAGGCTCTATTGTTGTGGGATCTGTGGGGGTGCTGACGGGATAATCATTTACAACTACGTCAACCTCTTAACCATCTCGACTAAACTATATGATCGATCATTATGGATCTGTCTCTTATCCAGAACGATATCCTCATCACCCTCATCAGTCTCTATGAGAAGAAGTCGATACCGATCAAGGGGGAGGAGATCGCTGATATCATTCTCAGGAACCCGGGAACGGTCAGAAACCAGATGCAGGCGCTCAAGGCCATCGGCCTTGTTGACGGGATTCCCGGACCCAAAGGCGGGTATCACCCGACCGCCGTCGCATACAAGGAACTCAACCTGAAGCGGGATGGGGAGGTCTACGAGGTAAAGATCTCCCGCGACAGTGAGGTCATCCCCGGTGTCAAGGTCGCAGAGATCATCTTCACCACCCTCTCGCATGCAGATATCTGTCATGCCCAGATCAGGATCATCGGGAGCGTGAAACTCTTCAATATCGGGGATGTGATCACCATCGGCCCGACTCCGATGAATAAACTGATGATTAAAGGGGAAGTGTTTGGGAAGGATGAGAATGAACCCGCACTCATCGTCTCTATCCTCGAGATGGTATCGCTTCCAAAAAAACCGATCCGCAGTTACATGACCGCACCGATCAAGATGCTCTCAACAAGATCAACTCTGATGGATGCGATCCATCTCTTCAATAAATACCGGATTCATGGGGCACCGGTCATGGAAGGGAATTTCCTCATGGGCATCATCACGATGACCGATATTCTCCTGGCAATTGAGGAGAAGATCAGCCTTGAGGCACCGGTAAGCGAGGTCATGACCGAGGAGGTTGTGCAGGCCGATGCTTCAGTCCAGATATACGAGGTCATCCGTAAGTTCAAGGAGAAGCAGATCGGCAGGCTGGTTGTTGTTGAAGATGGGCAGCCGATTGGGATCCTGACCCAGTCTGATATCTTCAGAGTTATCCCAACCCACTAATTATTCGATGAACTGGTGTATCATCTTTCGAGCGGGTACCACGAATTCTTCCCGGTAAGCGATGCGGGTGTGATGACGAACACGGCCACGTGAGCAAGTTTGTCTGGTGGAAAATCATCAACCCGGTATGACGTGTATTTTTCAGAGAGTACTTTGAGCAGGTTGTTCTTCTCCTCATACTCTTCGACAAACCTGGCGATACCCTGTCCGATGACACTCCGGTACCGCATCCCATATCCACAGGCAGTGGTATGGGTAACGAGTTCGGGATCGGTCTCTACCGCAAATGTCACGCGTGGGTTTTTCCGAAGTGATCTGATCTTCTCACCGTCGGGGGCAGAGTGAAGGATGAGCCTCCCTTCATACCAGACGAAATTCATTGGTACCAGACAGGGATACTCATCACCGTTTATAGCCAGATGACAAAAGAGGGCTTTCGTGAGAACAGCATCAATCCATCTCTGATCGCGGACTTCCTTGTCTGTTCTGCGCATAAAAACCCCAACGGTGCCCCTTTGGGGGCACCATACATGACCGATGAAAAGGTCTTTTTCAGGCAAAAATTATTCTTTATTCTTCTCAATAACAGCGATCAGCCCTGCACTGATGGCTGCAATCTTCCGATCATTCCTGAGAGGCGTTGCAAGCTGGGTCATCCTGGTCTCGTCCTCCTGGATGTACCGCTTGAGTGTCTTTAAGATATGCTCCTCCTGGAGGAAGTGCGTATGAGTGTTCCCTGCTATGAACTCTGGGTTGTGCATGACGGCGTGATGGAGTGGCAGGGTTGTCTTCACACCAAGGATCACATACTCGTAGATTGCACGACGCATCCTGGCGATTGCCAGGTCTCTGTTCATTCCCCATGCACAGAGTTTGGCGATCATCGAGTCATAGTGTGGTGGGATTGTGTACCCGGCATGAATACCTGAGTCAAGCCTGATTCCCGGTCCGCCAGGTGAACGGTACCTGATGATCTTCCCGGGATCTGCGGCAAAGTTGTTTAGGGGATCTTCGGCGTTGATTCGGCATTCGATGGCATGACCCCTGATTGTGATATCCTCCTGGGCATACTCGAGGGGATCACCTGCAGCAACCACGATCTGCTGTCTGACAAGATCGATACCTGTCACCAGTTCGGTGATGGTGTGTTCGACCTGGAGCCTGGTGTTCATCTCCATGAAGTAGTAGTTCCCGTTGTCGTACAGGAACTCGACCGTACCTGCGTTCACGTAGTCGACCGCTTCTGCAACCTTCAGGGCAGACTCAGTCATCCGCTCACGCAGCTCTGGTGTCATCACCGGGCAGGGGGCTTCCTCGATCAGTTTCTGATGCCTGCGCTGGATCGAACACTCACGCTCGAACATGTGAACGCCGTTGTCATGCTCATCGCAGAAGACCTGGACCTCGACATGCCTGGGTTTCTGAAGGTACTTCTCGATGAAGACTGTCCGGTCACCGAATGCTGATTCAGCGATACGCATCGCACCAGCGATCGCCTCCTCGATCTCAGAAGGATCGTGGACGATCTGCATACCGATTCCGCCACCCCCAGCACTGGCCTTCACGATCACCGGATATCCGATCTGATCTGCAACCTTTGCTGCGATCTCAAGATCATCTATCCCGCCATCGGTACCGGGCAGGACTGGGACCCCGGCATCCTTCATCGTCTGCTTGGACCTGATCTTGGATCCCATCGCTGCGATGGTCTTCTTCTTCGGGCCGATGAATGTGATACCTTCCTCTTCACAAAGCCCTGAGAACGCAGCGTTTTCAGCGAGAAATCCATATCCCGGGTGGATTGCCTCGGCCCCGGCGGTCTTTGCCACCGAGATGATCCGCTCCATGTTCAAATAGGACTTGGATGGCGGAGCCGGCCCTACGGGAAAGGCCTCATCGGCATAGTGAACAAAGAGCGAGTTTTTGTCTGCTTCAGAATAAACAGCGACCGTATCGATCCCGAGTTCGCGGCACGCGCGCATGACCCTGATCGCGATCTCTCCCCGGTTGGCAATGAGTATCTTGTCAAAATACTTCATTCGATCACCATGAGCACGTCGCCGCTCAGGACCGTGTCACCAGTATCGACGAAGATGTCAGCAACCACACCATCACGCGGACTGGTGATCGGGTTCTCCATCTTCATGGCCTCAAGGATAAGCAGGGGCTGGCCAGCCTTGACTTCGTCCCCACGACCGACCTTCATCTCGAGGATCATTCCCTGCATGTTGCTCTTGACCCCGCCTGGCATATCCTGCTTTGGCGGCCCTGAAACCTTGGGCTTCTCCGAAGCCTGCTGGTCACCGATGGCAAGGATCCTGACTGTGAAGGTCTCACCATCAACCTCCACCTGCATGGAGTCAGGCATCTCAAAGCCTGAACTCTTCTTTGCCGAACGGGTCGGGATCTTCTCGGCCTGGCGTTCACCTTTGAGGAATGACGGAGCGATCGCCGGGTAGAGGATGTATGTCAGGGCGTCCTCTTCCTTCTTGATAAGGCCTGCATCCTCTGCCTCTTTCTTCATCTTTGCATACATCGGCTCAAGAAGATCGGCAGGCCTCTGCGTGATGACCTCCTCATCGCCGATGATCAGAGTGCGGATCTCATCGGAGATTGCACCAGGTGAACGCCCGTAGAGCCCCTTGACATAGTCCCGGACTTCCTTGGTCACATTCTTGTACCGCTCTCCTCCGACAAGTACATTGAAGACAGCCTGACTTCCGACAATCTGGGAGGTTGGTGTCACAAGTGGTGGATACCCGAGGTCACGCCGTACCTCCGGAACCTCGCGGAACACGTCCTCAAGCCGGTCGAGTGCATCCTGCTCCTGTAGTTGAGAGACGAGGTTGGTAATCATTCCACCCGGGAGCTGGTAGATCAGAACGTCGCTATCAACCCGTTCTGCAACCGGGGTGAAGAGAGCGTCGTATTTCCCCCTGATCTTCACGCATTCGTTTCTGATCTCGCGAAGAGCGAGCAGATCGATCCCGGTATCACGCGGAGTGCCTTTTACAGATGCAACGATACTCTCGGTTGGTGGCTGACTGGTTCCGAGTGCGAACGGGGACATGGCAGTATCAAGGATGTCAACACCGGCCTCGATTGCTGTCTGGTACGACATGGAAGCGATCCCGCTCGTCGAGTGCGAGTGTAGATCGACCATCACGTCCATCTCATCTTTTATTCCGGTGATGAGTGCTCTGGTATCTTCCGGCATGGCAAGGCCTGCCATATCCTTGATGCATATCGAGTCACAGTCGTGGGCGTAGAGGGCCCTGGCCATTTCAATGAACCCCTTCACCGAATGAACCGGGCTTGTGGTATATGATATAGTGGCTTGCAGGTGGGCGCCTGCCTCCTTTACCCGGGTCATTGACCGCTCCATGTTCCTGATGTCATTGAGTGCATCAAAGACCCTGAAGATGTCCACCCCGTTTTTGTATGAGAGATCTATGAACCGGTCTACGACATCATCTGAATAATGCCGGTATCCGACAAGGTTCTGGCCACGGAGGAGCATCTGGATCTTGGTGTGTCTGAGTTCCTCCTTCAGAGTGGTAAGACGGTGCCATGGATCTTCATTCAGGAACCTGATGCAACTGTCAAAAGTTGCACCTCCCCATGCCTCAACTGAAAAGAATCCGGCTTT
This sequence comes from uncultured Methanospirillum sp., assembly GCF_963668475.1. Classification (GTDB taxonomy): domain Archaea; phylum Halobacteriota; class Methanomicrobia; order Methanomicrobiales; family Methanospirillaceae; genus Methanospirillum. The sequence goes on along the minus strand of NZ_OY764544.1, from coordinate 2,078,789 downwards.
GTCTATTGCCCGTGCGAGCGGGATCATATCCTCGGTTCTCATCCGTGTTGCAATGAGAGACTGATGGGCGTCCCTGAGTGTGGTATCGGTGATCTGAAGCTTCGTATTCCGGGCTGGACTCATATTGCCACCTCTGAATCGGCAACTTGCGATTCAAACAGAAAAGGTTCAACCGGAGACCATAAAAAAGTCTCATGTCATCAGGGAGACTGTAAAAATCAGCACGCAAAACGCTCCGGCAGCGATATCTGAAGACAAGGTCACAAACGACGGACACAGGCTTCCACCTCCCCGATATCCACGTATCGCAAGGACGCCGGCACGTTCACGGGCGAGCCTCAACTGCCTGACAAGAAGACTGGCGATTACTGGAGGAAGATTGGTCCCTGAGAGCCGTTGCCCTTTCTGCGAGAGCGCGATCCGTGTCCTCCTTAACTCATCTAGAAGGATCTCGGTCGTTGAGATACTCATCTCTCCGACAAGCCCGAGATCGAATCCGAATCTCTTCCCAAAAAGCCAGACCGATACATCGAGGAGTTCTCCTGGATACCGCTCACTGTAAGCCCATGAAGCGATCACCAACACAACAGAAATCCGGATGATGTAGGAGACTCCGTCTCCTCCTGACCACTGGGTTGCCATCGCAGCGATCACAGGGAGCATGAAGACGAGGGCACAGGTCCGGAGATCCCTGATAGAGATTCTGCGATCTGTACTGATCAGCCACCAGAGCATGGTAAGAGCGGCACCTGTCAGGGAGAGAAATGAGACTATGGAGAGGAGTACAACTCCCCCAAGTCTTATCCGCGGATCCTGCACACTGCCTCCGCGATATCCTGGCATGAGAGCCCTGAGAGGTTTGAGTCATTCTTCAGAAGATACCGAATCAAGGGAGGTGCTGTATCCCATCGGGCGAGTGCATCAGGTATCTTTCCGATCTCATTGAGCAGTCCGTTCTGCATCTCCCAGAGATGATCGATGCAGGGGAGGGTCGTGATGTCGTGGCTGATGATGACGATGATCCCGTCACGACGCTCGGAGAGATGAGAAGAGATCCAGAATCGTGCCTCCTCGTCAAGCCCGGCAAACGGCTCGTCCAGAACCATGAGATCGTATCTTCCAAGAATCAGGCATGCGAGGTGAAGCCGCTTGAGTTCTCCACGTGAGAGGGTGAGAAGATCATCACGGCCCCTTCCTGAAAGACCGGCTGTCTCCAGAACCTGATCAGGATCGCGTCCCCAACTGAGGATCTCCTCCATGACATTTGTGGTGGTGATATGATACTCGGGAAACTGCATGGAGAGCACTGAAGACCGTACCCCATCCCTCACCACTCTGCCTGATGCAGGCTCCAAAACGTTGCCTAGGATCTCTCCGAGTGTTGACTTTCCTGATCCGACCCTGCCGGTGAGGAGGTGTACTCCCTGGCTAAACGTTCCGGAGGCCAGGAGTGAGAAACCACCTCTCCGGACGGTTACATGTTCAAGAGTCAGATCCATACACAGCCCTCCAGAGAACAGGGTCTCTGAGTGATCGAAGGGGAGAGAGGTGATCAGACCCGTGGTATGATTTCTGGAACACCTCATCAGGAGTACCGACACGAAGGACCTCCCCTCTTCTCATCACAATCACGCGGTCAGCAGATGCAACCCGATCAGGCCGGTGGGTTGCAAACAGAACATAAGGCAGATCAGCATCCCTGATGATGGCGTCCATGGTGCCAATCGTTGAGGCATCAAGATGAGAATCGGTCTCGTCTAGGATGAGGATCTCAGGTTTTGTGATGAGTGCTGCAGCGAGTGCGGTCAGGACTTTCTCTCCGCCAGAAAGACTGTGGACCGGGCGGTCCAGGAGTAGTGAGAGTCCCATGATCCGTGCGAGGTCTCGTACTGATGCATCGATCTCCCTGCATGGCTGATGAGAGAATCTGAGTGGTGAAGCGATCTCATCGATCACCCTGGTGAAGGTCATGTTGAGATCAGGGAACTCACCTACCCATCCGACCGTAGTCTCACGGGTATCGTGGCTGTTTATCGTGATGTTTCCCTGGGATGGGATCAGAATGCCAGCGATCATCTCGAGGAGTGTTGTCTTTCCTGATCCATTCGGTCCGGTGATCGCCACCCGGCCTGGTTCGATGGTTAACTCAGGAATTACAAGGCATCCAGACCTGATCGACCTGATACTGATCATCGGAGGACTGGCCATTGTGGTGTCGATTCAAGCCGTGAAGCGATCAGATAGACTGCTACACCTTTGATCAGATCCCCTGGCAGGAATGGGATCATCCCTGACATGAGGGCTGCAGATGCTGACATCCCGGTTGAGAGAATAAGCCAGGTGATCCCGAAGAGGTAGATGAAAGCCGTTGCAAGCACTAGTCCGACGATACGGATCTCACGGGATGTGTGCTCATACGCAACCCCTGCGGCAAGCACAGCAGGAATGAACCCAATCAGGTAACCACCGGTAGGTCCGAAGATGACACCAAGTCCAGCCATCCCGTTGTGAAAGACCGGCAGACCGAGTGCTCCGAGCACCAGGTACAACAGCACCGGGATGATCGCCTGCCTCTTCATCACCGCAGCTGCTAGAAGAACTGCCAGGGTCTGGAGAGTGACCGGGACCGGGAAGAACGGGAGGGGAATTGGTACTGATATCCAGGAGAATACTGCAATCAGGGCGACAAAAAGGGAACTATTGGTCAGGATGGTTGCACGATTCAGGTCGCCAAACATTATCAGATATGTACGCAGTCACCTGCAATGACCTTCTCTATCTTGCCGTTGTCTTTGCGGACTACCAATGCCCCGCTTGGATCAATGTCAACGGCCTCTCCCTCAAAACTGTTTCTGAGCGTGTTTATCCTGACTCTGCGTCCGATGGTTGAAGAGAAGTTCTTCCACTCCCTGATGACAGCATCGTACTCCCCCTGGGTGATCATGTCATACCGTGCCTCAAACTCCTTGAGAATTGCAGCCAGGAGAGCAGCACGATCGATCTCATGGTTCACTTCGTGGCTGATTGAGGTTATCAGGTGCCTGATTGGCTCATTCAGATTCTCAATGCTGATGTTGGCATCTATGCCTATTCCGACGAGGCAGTATTTGACTTTTTCACCGTCAGCACCGAGTTCAAGCAGGATTCCGGCAACTTTCTTGTCTCCGATAATGATGTCGTTCGGCCACTTGATGAGTGCCCCGATATCAAACATCTTGCGCAGAACCCGTGCAACCGATACTGCACCGGCTAATGTGAGCATGAAGAGGTGATCGATCGGTATCTTCGGGGTGAGCACAATGGTGATCCAGATTCCACCACTCGGTGAGACCCAGGCGCGGCCCATCCTTCCATACCCCCCGGTCTGTTCCTCAGCGATGATGACAAGGCCATGGAGGTCTTCAAGATCGCCCTGGTCGGCAAGGTCCTTGCCGTACCAGATCGTAGAAGGGATACTGTCGAAGTACCGCATTCTCCTGCCGATAACCTTCGTCTTCAGATGTTTGTACACCACATGGGGTCTGAAATCCATGTTACTCTTGTCAAGCAGGTATCCCTCGTCATCAGATGCGACGATGTCGTACCCGATCATCCTGAGCTCATTGATATGCTTCCATACCGCTGCACCTGATATGGAGAGTTCGGTGCTGATCTCGCTGCCAGGCACCGGTTTGTCATTCTTTTCAAGGATTTCAAGAACTTTAAAAGCAGTTGCGTACATGCGTTCACCGTTTGGCGTTGATCTGTTCTGATGGAAGTGGGCATGGGTCTTTCCCACATACCTGCTTCAGGATCATGGTATGATGTTCCATGAGTGTGGCAAGGTCAAAAATGCCTGTGATATCGACGAGACCAATGGCAGCAATGGCTCCTCCTGATGCATCCCGCACGGGAGCAACCACAACCGGCACTCCTTTGTACGGGCCTGCCCGGGGAGTCACCTTCATGACCTTGTTTAAGGAGAGAACCTCATCCAGAATCGGACCCTGGTATGCACGATCAACAACCACTCCCTCTTCGATCCTGACGCCTGGAGTGTTTCGTGCCCGTGCAGTCACCGGGAGTCTGCCGACGATCTCGTGGATTGTCATGCAGATGGGGATGAGATCTTCGGCTGTTGCATCAGCCGATATGGTATAGTGGTCCATCGATATCCCTCATATTTCCCTCGCATCCAGCTACAATAAGGTTTCGCCATCGCTCCTGCAAAAATCACGCAAAAACCTTCTGGAAGGATATTCATGAAGGCTGGTCAGGATGATCCTGCCAGCCCCGAGCGTGTATTCAACCAGAACCGGGGCGCCCCGCATCCTCATCCTCACTGCCGGCCCCTGAAATTCGTGTTCAGGCGCCCGGGAATTAGTGGCTGGCTCTGATCCCGGCATCGTAAATATCCCATCGATGGAGACGGTATCTGGACAGTCTTCGATGATGCAGGATATGGGGTGGGATCCTTCTTCTTGAATCTCTCCTTCTGAGAATCCAAACCTGTACTGAATAGTCACGGGGAGCCAGTCATATGCATCCGGTCGATCAATCCCGGCCCCAAACACGATGACAGTTCCACCTCCGAGGATGAACCGGCGGATCCTGCCTTCACATGCCCGTAATGCAGGAATGACTGAAGAGTAAGCGGGGTGGGCAAACCCTCCGGGGATGATGACTGCCGAGAAGGATCTTCGGAAAAAAGGTGCTGCAAGAAGGTGAGGGGTCACCAGTTCTGGAATGAAGCCACAGTCCTCGATAAGTCGGGTGAACATCATCGGACTGTCCCAGACGATCCCTACCCGTCCGGTCATGTTATCCCTTGATGACCCCGAGTGGTTCGAACCGTACAACGAGCCGTGAGATCCCGAGCCGGTCCACAACCGAGACGACCTCGCTGCTTGACTTGTATGCACCCGGTGCCTCTTCTGCAATGGCACCGTCATGAGGCGCCTTCACCATGATCCCTTCACGACCGAGGGTCTCCCTGACCTGGCTGCCTTTGATCGTCTTCTTTGCCTGGGATCGGGAGAGAATACGTCCTGCTCCATGACAGGTTGAGCCGAATGTACGCGTCATCGCCTCCGCAGTACCCTTCAGGAGGTATGAGGAGGAGCCCATACTTCCCGGGATGATGACCGGCTGACCTATCTTTGAATAGTCGTTGGGGACATCAGGGCACCCGGGCCCGAATGCCCTTGTCGCACCTTTGCGGTGCACACAAACTTTTGTCAGTCTCCCGTCGACCTCGTGCTCCTCTATCTTTGCCACATTATGAGCCACATCATAGACAAGCCTGATATCGTCGTAATCAATCCCGCAACATTTTGCCAGGACATTTCGGATCTGGTGGGTGATCACCTGTCTGTTTGCCCAGGCATAGTTTGCAGATGCAGCCATCCCTCCGAAGTATGCTTTCCCTTCAGGAGATGTCAGGGGAGCACATGCGAGCTGCCTGTCCGGGAGTTTGATCTGATATTTTTCCACCGCACGTTCAAGTGTCTGCAGGTGGTCTGTGCAGACCTGGTGTCCAAGACCTCGTGATCCACAATGAACCATGATGCAGACCTGACCCTCTTCAACGCCGAAGACCTTTGCCGCTTCAGGATCGCAGATCTCAGACGCCACCTGGATCTCAAGGAAATGGTTGCCTGCCCCCAGAGTCCCGCTCTGTGGAACCCCCCGAGATCGGGCTTTTTGTGAGACATGGGACGGATCTGCCTCTTTCATACTGCCCCCTTCCTCACAGTGGGTAACATCCTCTTCTGTTCCGAACCCTTCCTCGACCGCCCAGGCAGACCCCCGGGTCATCATCCCATCCAGTTGCTTTGGAGAGAGCCTGATCGAGGAACGGGCCCCTACTCCCACCGGAACCGCATCGTAGAGTTGATCCAGGATCTCCTTCTTCTTCGTGATGTCCTTGACTGTGAGCGGTGTGGTCAGCAACCTGACTCCACAGTTGATATCAAACCCGACTCCACCCGGTGATATTACGCCGGTTTCGTAGTCGAACGCAGCAACTCCGCCGATGGGAAAACCATATCCCCAGTGGATGTCGGGCATCGCAAGTGAATGCCTGATGATTCCCGGCATCGTCGCAACATTAGCGAGTTGCGTCACCGCTCCATCCTCAAGAGTTCCTGTCAGGCTGTCAGAGAGGAAGAACCTGCCAGGTACTCTCATTCCTTCCACAAATCCTATCGGAACCTCCCACTCGAGATCACCGACCCGCTTCACACCATTAATCATTGGAGGACTCACACATCGAATAATATATCCAGTACGTATTCATCGTTCTGTCTGCTGATCGAAAGACCACTGAATGATATCCCTTTCACTTCAGTTCCTCCACCATGAATCTTCCTGTCAAACGGTTCTCCTGCCAGGCAGGCAGTCAGAGACCCGTCATCCAGTGTCACGGTAATCTCTGAGAAGACCACATTTTCAGTCTCGGTCAGGCAGAGGAGTTCTGAAAGAAAAGCCTGGAGAAGTTGCTCATGATCGGTACCGGTAACCGTGAAAGAGTAAGGGCAGTCAGGCCGGGCAGACCCCCGGTACATAACCCCCATCAGAGCGTGCCCGCACTCTTCAAAGAGTGTGGGGATATCCGGTGCCCATACGTGCATCAGGATATCGGCGGTATGTTCACGCTCTTCATAAGGCATAATCAGGTCGAACCTTCGATCATCGATTCGAGGTGATAGGGGATCATATCCATGTGGATGTGGTCGATGTATCTGGCCTGGTACATTGAGATATAGATCAGATGGTCTCCTGCCTTGAGCGTAATATCAGTCGGTTTTGCAGGTTTGTAAGAGACAGGGAGCAGAACCGGGCCACCACAGGATGTAGAGATACGGAAGTTGGTATTTCGTTTGTTGATATAAGCGATCACTTCATCATCGATGAAGATTGAATGTGCTCCGGCATCCGTCGGGGTTCCGGCATAGAGATCAGACATCTTCCAGACAGGTCAGACGGTGAGGGAAAAAATGCTTCTGATGGGTATCTGAAGAAGTTGTCTGCTCTGCTCGCTGTCTTCGGGATGAGATAATCCTGCGCACAATCGGTGTGTGTTTATCCCGAAGCCGGTAGATGCGGCACCGGTGTTGCTCACTGCGGGTACCCTTGAGAACACCTATCCTTGATGAGACGATACCGATCATTCCTGACACTGAATGGTAACTCGTCTTGAATGAGAGCGAGAGTTTATCATATATCTCCTGAATCGAGAGATCGTTGTGACTGAGGAAAATTCTGAGCATTGCATGCCTGATTCCCTCCTCATCCCCGGCAAGCCAGGACCGAAGGCGCTCCTCAACAATATCATGGCGCTTATCCTGATCTGTCATGATCCGAGGTATCTGGAACATCGGCAAAAAGGTTTCTTCTCCGGTTATCATGGCGATATTCCCGTCCCTCTCCGCGCAGAAGGCTAATGGTTTAATCTCCATACGGAACCAACTCAGTAATGTATGGGTTTTTTCAGATACGATATCAGCTCCATATCTCCAGCGAAACTCTGCACGATTCCCATGATCGTGCTCGCTCTCTCGCTGGTTATTGTGGGGATGACCTTTATCCACACCGGGCTTCCGATTAAACCCGGCATGGAATTCACTGGTGGAATCGGGGTGACTATAGTCACTGAAGAGACACCAGATCAACTCAAAGTTACATTCGCAGACTATCCTCTCGTCAATATCGAAGAGGGGATCAATCAGGGCAAGTATCTCAAGTTCGATACAATGAGTGACGAAAAAGTCCTCAGCCTGAACAAACTGATCGAGAGTAAATTCAATGGCGCTAAGATCGATCAGATCGGCTCCTCATTTGGAAAGACCCTTCAGGATCAGGCAGCCTTTGCATTGATCATCTCCTTTATCGGGATGTCAATAGTCGTCTTTTTGATCTTCCGGACGTTTGTTCCGTCAGCAGCAGTGGTTATCTCCGCATTTGCTGACATGACCATGTCGGCAGCGGTTATGAACCTCCTCGGCATTCAGCTCTCTCTTGGAACAACCGCCGCCCTCCTGATGCTTATCGGTTACTCTGTGGACAGTGATATTTTGCTGACTTCACGGGTGCTGAAACGGCAGGGCAAGTTTGATGAGAAAGTCCATGGTGCATTCATCACCGGTATCATCATGACCTCAACCGCATTCTGTGCAGTCTTTGCGATGTGGGTTGTCTCATGGATCGGAGGGATCGAGATCATCCACGTGATGTCCCAGGTTCTGCTGATCGGTCTCATCTTTGATGTGATGAACACCTGGCTGACCAATGTGGGTATCCTGAAGTGGTATGCCTCAAAAGGAAAGAGCAAGCTCTCTTCAACCCTCCGTGGAGGTGTGTAAATGGACATCGAGAAGCTCAAGACAACACTCAAGGATTACCGGGTTGCCATCTACCTCGTTCTGTTAATAGCATCCATTATCATCATCTTCCCTCATCCCGGAACAGATGGGATCAAGACAAACCTTCAGTTCGGCCTGGACCTTTCAGGAGGATCCTGGATCCAACTTGAGTTCCAGTCTGCAGTGGTGACCTTTAAGACCAGTCAGCCGGTTGATCAGTTTGTAACAGATCTTGGCAAACGGCTCAATTCTGATGTCTCACTTGTGGGCACGGATAAGATAGAGATACGTAAACTGGTATCCGAGGATGAACTCCGCCAGATATTCAGCGAGAACAAGACCGAACTGGTCTCATACAGCCAGGGTGTTTCAAAGGAAACTGCTGATGATATCAAGCGGATTCTTGAGAACAAGATCAACAGCCTTGGTACCCGCGATGCTAAGACCTACGTGATCACCGGACTGAACGGTGTCAGCAGGTACATCAGAATTGAGATGGCTGGTGTCTCGATGAGTCAGGCACAGGAGATCGTCGGTAAGCAGGGTAAGTTCGAGATCAGGGTCGTGACAACAGGCAACGAGACCGAGCACGTGGTCTTTGGGGACTCTATCGAGAGCGTTGCCAACCCGTCACAGAACCCGCCAAACAGCAACAACTGGGGTGTCTCGTTTGCACTCAGCCCTGAAGGGGCAGAAGAGTTCAGACAGGCTGCAATCAAGTATGGTGCAGTCAAGGATCCGGCAAACCACAACCTTGCCATGATGCTGGACGGTAAGATGGTCTACAGCGCTCCGCTCTCATCTGATCTCGCCGGAACACTCCAGAGCAGGGCAAGTCCGAACCTGGTCGCATCAACTGGTGCAGGAGACAAAGGAAAAGAGGATGCAAGGAACCTGGAGATTCACCTCCGTAACGGTGCACTACCGGTTGAGGTCAAGATAGCAGGTTCAGGATCGGTCTCACCAGAACTTGGTGGCCAGTTCAAGATGTGGTGTGTGATTGCAGGTATCTTTGCTCTGGTCGCAGTGGGTATCAGCATCCTGGTCAGGTACCACGAGCCTGCCATTGTGCTTCCGATGGTTCTGATCAATGCTTCAGAAGTCATCATCCTGCTGGCTATCACATCGTTCTTCCTTCAGCTCGATCTTGCAACCATCGCGGGGCTGATAGCAGTGCTTGGTACCGGTATCGATCAGTTGGTCATTCTGACCGATGAGATCCTTCACGAGGGAAAAGTTCCATCACAAAACATCTACCTGAAAAGGCTGAAACGGGCACTAGGTATCATCATCGCCTCTGCAGCAACGGTGTTTATCGCCATGCTCCCGCTTGCACTGATGGATCTCTCAACCCTGCGTGGGTTTGCCGTCGTCACCATCCTTGGTGTTCTGGTCGGAGTACTGGTCACCAGACCGGCCTACGGCCACATAATCATGGCTATCCTCTCCAAATAACCAATACCATACTTTTATCTGTTTTTTTAACGCAATTTCTGATTAGGTTATCATTATGGGAAAACCGATCCTAATCGACTTTTTTGCTGAGTGGTGCGGACCGTGTAAGAGGATGGGGCCGATCATCGAGGAACTCAAGGGCATGATGGGTGACAAGGTCGAGATCAAGAAACTTGATGTCGATCAGCACATGGCAGAAGCTCAGAAGTATCAGATCTCTGTTGTTCCAACCATTATCATTGAGAAAGACGGTGTCCTTGTTCAGAAGTTCCAGGGAGTTACCGATGCTGAAACCCTGGCATCTGTACTGAAACCACTGGTGGAGTAACGTGAAGGTAGGGATCGTCGGGGGAACTGGAAAGATCGGCGAGGGAATGGCCATGCGCCTTTCCCGTATTTATGACGTACTTGTAGGCTCTCGTGAACCGGAGAAGGCACAGGAGACCTGTGTGTCATGTCAGAAGTACGCCGATGAGAACGGGCTCTGCTGCACAGTCAGGGGCCTCTCTAACCAGGAGGTTGTAGAGGGAGCAGACATCATCATCCTGGCAATCCCATACAAGCATCTTGACACAACGGTGGCCGGACTTCATGGACTGGAAGGAAAGATCGTGATAAGTCCGATCAATCCTATGGAGAAGAAAGATTTCTTTGAGTACATTCCTCCAGAAGAGGGTTCTGCCGCTCTTCATCTCCGGAAAATTCTTCCAGAATCAACCCGCCTCTGCGTAGCATTCAATAATATTGCAGGAAACCGATGGCGTGACATTGACGAGGAGCTTGAGTATTCTGTGGCGGTGTGTGGTGATGATTCAGAATCCAAACTCATTGTAATGGATATGATCGATCGGATCTCTCTGCTCAAGTCATATGATGCAGGACCTCTTTCGATGTCACCTGTCATCGAAGGGCTGACAGCCTTAGTGAACAATATCGCCAAGTGCAACTGTATGAAGGACGTCGGGGTCAGATTCGTCTGACCTGCAGGTGAACCATGGCATCAGGTGAAGAGGTCGGTGCAGAGATCATGAGGATTGGAAAGCGGCTTGTTGCCGAGCACCTTGTTGGTGCAAACTTTGGCAACATGAGCGTCAGACCGGATGATGACGGGTTTTTCATCACCAGAACCGGATCTTACCTTGACGATCCCGGTGAACCGGTTTATACTCCCATGTCCGGTGAGGTTCCCCCAACTGTATCCAGTGAGTGGCGTGTTCACCGGGCTGTGTTCCAGAATACGAGGCATCGGGCAATCGTTCATGCCCATCCTCCCTATGCAGTTACAGCCTCCCTCATGCTTGATGAGGTGGTTCCTCTAGACAGCGAGGGGAAGATGTTCTGCCCAATTATTCCCATCGCCCATGGTGAGCCGGGAACTCAGGAACTCGCTGAAGATATCGCAGAATGCCTTGCACTTGCGCCGCTCTGCATTGCCCGTGGGCATGGGACGTTCGCAGCAGGAAAAACCCTTGAAGAGGGGTACCTCTTCACCTCTCTTGGAGAACATGCCTGTCGGGTCCTCTCGCTCACGAGATCATTTCAGTGATGAACAATGAGCATTGAAGAGAAGTTTGCACGGATGAGCCCGGAAGCTCAGAACGCAGCAGAGGCATTCATCGATTTTCTCCTCTCCCGCGAAGAAGGAGAGTTCTCACTTGATGAAGATATGAGTGAAGAGGCTGTGAGATCAGAGAATGAACCTGGTTTAGCCCAGTCCGGTTGTGATGAACCCAATGCCTCCAGCACCGACAGTTCAGGTATCATCCTTGCAGAAGAACGCGTAATTGAGGAAGAGAGTGTTATTGATTTTGCCGACATCAACACTCGGTTTGCGCCGAAGGATGCTAAGAATACCGGGAAGGAAAAGACCGGACCAATAAGGCAGAAAAAGATGTTTGACTGGCTCTGATGCAGGCAAGGTTACTTTGCTTTTTTATGTAACAATCGGGAATTGGTGATCAGACCACCCGGGATGTTGTTGAGAGCTCTATACCCTTCTCGGTTACAATGAATGGCAGCACCCGGCTTGGCGGCTGCATGCCTGTTATCTTCTTCACCTCAAGAACCCTGATTACCTCGCTCCCCCTCATCTCCTCATGCAGTTCGATAACCACGTCGCATAGCCGCATCAGGAGGATCTCGGCATACAGATCGTGCAGGCCGCGGTATAGTGTGAAGAAGGCATGTTCATGCAGGTTCAATATTCCCTGTCGGCAGGAAGCAATTCCAGAAAGGACCGGCTCAATCCCTTCCCGTATGATCAGTGTCGAGAGGGAGTCAATGACAAGTCCCTTCTCCTCTCCCTGGAAAATATCTGCAGATGCCATGGCCTTTGCATCGATCATTCCCTCCTCCCGATATCCATCGATCATGTAAAAAGAGCGTTTTTCCTGTGATATGGTCCAGAACTGCCTGGCAAACCGATCAACTCCCGAGGTGGCAGACCCGATAATCAGTATTGAACTACCTGGAATGAATCCCCCTTCAAGGGCAAGATCAAGGCCGTTAATCCCGGTTGAACTCCTCCCTTTATATGCCCGGATCACGATCCGGGCGGTATCTGTTTCATCGGGCATGGCTCATCAGGTAATAATCTGGTGATGCGTACGGTATCATTATATTTTCCCCTAGTAATTAGATATTACAGCAGCATGGTGGGGGCTCTTTTCAGTATATATGTGAATACAGCCGGTTCATAGCCGGTGTGAAAAGGCCAGGCCCACAGTTTGGGCAGATAGATGGCGCTGAAGATCAAGATTGGCAAAGGGAAAGCGGCGTCTGGCAGAGAGAGCCAGAGCCAGGATACATCCTCTGGTCAGGGCGAAATTTCTGTCAAGAAGCCTCAGATCATCTCCCGCCTCAAAAAAACCGGATCTGTATCCGGGCAGGCAGATGCAGCACCTCAGATTCCACCTGAACCAGTGAAGTCAGGTATCAGGAAGTTTCCTGGTCTGAAAAAACCAAAAGCAGCTGAAGAGGCCGGGGAGAAGGGAGAAGATCTGTCTGGCTTACCTGGTACTGATAAGGATAAACCCAAAAAAACCGGATTCCTCAGTAAATTTACAGCGATCAAGCCCCAGAAGCAGAGAGATGTATACAACCCCGATATCCACGGGGCTGTGGTTGATCTGACCTTCGTTCCACCTCAGGGTGTAGAGGAGATAGAGGTCTATCCGGTCAATCCTCCATTTGCATACATCAGGATAACCTACAACTACCCGAATCATGAGTATCTCTACGAGGTTGTCGAGCCCCTGTACACAGATTCAGAGAAGAAACTGCTTGATGAACTGAAGAAAGGAATCTTTGAACGGGTAAACGTGAACACCCGGCAGATCTCCCGTGAGATTGCAGCAGATCTTCTTGAAGAGATGATGAACGAAGTCTTTGCAGACTACGCAATTCACCTTGACCCAAGGACGTATGCAAAGATCCACTATCAGTTGCACAAGGACTTCCTTGGCAACGGGATGGTGGATGCGATCATGCACGACCCGCTGATAGAGGATATCTCCTGCGATGGGGTCGAGCGTTTTCTGTTTGTATACCACTCGAAGTACGAGTCAATGGAGACAAATCTGAAATACCTTGATCCCGGTGATCTCGATTCATTTGTCACAAAACTTGCACAACGGGCGGGAAAGCACATATCTGTTGCTGAACCGATGCTCGATGCCACGATGTCAGATGGTTCGCGTATCCAGATGACACTCGGTACGGAGGTCACTGCACACGGCTCTACGTTTACCATCCGTAAGTTCAAGGAAGTCCCCATCACCCCGACCGACCTTGTGGAGTGGGGTACCTTCTCCCCGCTCTCGATAGCTTTTCTCTGGCTCGCGGTCGAGAACGGGAAGTCATGCATCTTTGCAGGCGGGACCGCATCCGGAAAGACAACTTCTCTCAACGCGATCTCTCTTTTTATCCCTCCACTTGCGAAGATCGTCACCCTTGAAGATACCCGTGAACTCAAACTCCCCCATGCGAACTGGATTCCGAGTGTTACCAGGGAGTCGTTTGATATCGCCGGGAAAGGGGAGATCGACATGTATGAACTCCTCAAGGCTGCTCTCCGTCAGCGTCCCGAGTACCTGATTGTCGGTGAGGTCCGTGGCAAAGAAGCCCTCACTCTCTTCCAGGCGATGAGCACCGGGCATGTCACCTACTCGACGATGCACGCTGATTCTGTTGCGAGTGCAGTTCACCGTCTTGAGAACCCCCCGATATCTGTGCCCAGGAACATGCTCTCTGCTCTGGACCTGATCTGTGTGCAGGTCCAGGCCCGGGTCGGTGGCCAGCGGATCAGGCGTAATAAACAGATCATTGAGATCCTGGACATTGACCCCAGAACCAACGAACTGATCACAAACGAGGTCTTCCGCTGGCGCCAGGCGACAGATGAGATCACTTACTCAGGAAAATCATATATCCTGGAAGAGATTATGGAGGCGCATGGGTGGGATGAAGAACGGATCAGCCGGGATCTGATGCAGCGTCAGGAGGTTCTCGAATGGATGCGTCTGCATGAGATCCGTGATTACCGTGAGGTGAGCAACATCGTGGTCTCGTACTTCAGGGACTCTGAGGGACTGATGGAACAGATCCGGTCCGGTGCCAATGAACTCGTATGAACGGTTCTGCTTCAACCTGCTCGGGAGCAGGATGCTTGCCAGGCGTGACAAGTATTTTGATCTGATCGCAAATCTCCGTTCTGCCAGGATGGGGATAACATTTGAGGCATATCTCGCAACAGCAATCATAACCTCTGCTATTGTCGGGGTTGTCGGCTCTATCCTCGTTGCACTGATTGTATACCTGCTCAATGTTCCTGCCCTAATTACGTTCAAAGGAAATATTCCGCAGGACATAGCCTCCGGCATAAACCAGTTTTCGGTCTATTCCCTGGTAGCAGGTACAATAATTGCAGGAGTCGTCTCGTTCATCACCTTTGGCGGGTTCACATATCTGATCTACCTCATCTATCCGTCAGTTGTGGCCGGGTCACGGCGGAGGGACATCGAGTCAAGCCTGCCGTACGCAATCAACTACCTCGCAGCGATGTCTACTGCCGGGATTCCACCAGCAGAGGTCTTCAGGCAACTGGGAAGTTCCACGATCTATGGTGAGTCTTCTGTTGAGGCGAGGTATGTCTCCCTTGAGATCGATGTGTTTGGAAAAGACCTCATCGAGGCACTCAAAACTGTCTCGATGGCGACCCCGAGCCAGAGGATGCGGGAGTTCATGCAGGGAGCGATCGGAAGTGTGGCTTCGGGCTCCAACATCTCTGAGTACTTCAAGACAAAGGCAGAGCAGTATACATACGAGAACAGACAGACCCAGAAGCAGTTCCTTGATACTCTTGCCCTGGTCTCTGAAAGTTATGTAACTGCCCTTGTAGCAGGAACTCTCTTCCTGATTCTGATCCAGTCTGTGATGTCGATTCTTTCAGGAGAAGGAACCCCGTTCTTTCTCTATATCATTATCTACCTGATCATCCCGTTCGGGAGTGTAATGTTTGTGGTCATGATCGATGCAATGACGCCGGAGTGGTAGAGATGGGAGTGTTTGACCGGTTTAAAAAGAAGGAGGCGACCTCACTCAACCCGGATGAGGAGGCTGCAAAGAAGATCCTTGACAAGATAGAACTCCACCGGCAGTATTCAAAGGGGAGCCTCCGAATCATCAAGCATCCGCTCCGGACCCTCACTGAGAAGCCTGTCAACATCCTTTTTGCGTCAGTACCACTGGGTATCATCGTCTTTATCATCGGTTTCTCAATGGCAATCCAGAAGGACGGGATTGGATCGCTGCTTAAGAATTCCTTTATCGACGATGTGATCGTGATCACGCTGCTGGTTATACTCATCCCCCTGGTGATCCTAGACCTGCAGGAGTCACGGCGAATCAGGAGTATCGAGGTGGCCCTCCCGAACTTCTTCCGCGATCTTGCGGGAATGCATGAGAGTGGGATGACCCTTCAGGGTGCGGTCCATCTCGTCTCGATGAGTGAGTATGGGGCACTCACTCCCCATATCAGGCAGATGGACCAGCGGATATCCTGGAATTTTCCGTTCATCGAGGCTGTCCGTGCGATGGGAGAAGAGATTCCGATCCCGCTGGTCCGAAGAAGTGTTGATCTGATTGCCAGGGCAAGTGAGGCCGGTGGGGATATCGTTGAGGTGCTCAGGGCAGCAGCAAAGGACTCGTTTGAGTATGTGACACAGAACACGGACCGACGCAACGACATGTTCATCTATGTGATCATCGTGCTTGCCTCGTTTGGTGTATTCCTCTTCGTGATGCTGATTCTGGTCTCTTCGTTCCTGAAGACCATGGCAGATCTCGGGACAACCACCGGTGCATCATCAGCACCCGGGTTCAGCCTCGGGGGTTTTGACCTCGCTCTCTATATCAGGATCTTCTCACACGGTGCCATGTTTCAGGGTTTTTTTTCAGGGCTTGTTGCCGGCGTAATGGGTGAAGGACGAGTGACTGCAGGGCTTAAGTATTCAGTTATCATGCTCCTCATTGCTTGGATCGTCTTCAGGGTTGCTGTCTGATACATACCCAGGCACAGGCCTGAAAACCTCTTCAGGGACCGTGATGACAAACTCAGCACCAATGCCAAATGTTCCCGACTCTCTGATATCCATTCCTGTGAGACTGAGCACCTCTTTCGCAAAAAAAAGCCCCCATCCGGTTCCTGCTCCAACACCCCGTTCAAAGATCCGGTCTTTCATAGTGTCCGGGATACCGCCCCCGTCATCGCTATAGATGATGAGAAGGTCTGTCCCCTCCCTCTGCGTGGAAATCGTAATATAAAAGACATTTTTTCCATGTTTCAGGCTGTTTTCAATGAGGTTGTAGAAGACCTTCTGAAGGAGCTGGTCTGCATAGATCTCATAATTCTCCCCGTTGACTGTGAACGTAAGTCCCTTACGCCTGGACATGGCATAGGCAAGATTCCAGACTGTCCTGAGATCCTGCCACCGAGGCTTTTCAATACCTGCCTTCTGGTACTCTTTTGAGAACTCGATGTGCTTGTTTATCTTCTCAGCGGCATCTTCAGCACTGCTAATCAGTTGGGTTAGGGAGGTGTCTGCGTTTTTACGCCTGATGAGCCCGAGCATCCCTCTGATTGTGGTGAGCTGGTTTACAATGTCGTGCCTGGTCATACTCCCAAGGAGAGAGAGTTTCTTGTTGGATAGGAGGAGTTCGTGCTCTGCAGTACGGTACTGGGAGATATCGGTGACTACACAGAGTTCTCCCATCCTGCCGGTTTCGAGTGGGTATGGTGCCAGAGTTACTCTGATCCATATATCTCTGCCACTTTTCGTCCGGGTATGGAGTTCATGATGTCCTGGCTTCATACTCGTGACACAATCATCCTGAATCTGGTCTTCTGGATCATGTGGAGAGAACAGGGTTTCCGGACATCTCCCGGTGAGTTCATGGGGTGTGGTCTCAAAAATTGATGCAAGGGCAGGGTTCGCGAACCAGATCAGATTGTCAGGCCCGATCAGACAGATCCCCTCCTCTACCAGTTCAACCAGGCGGGCAAGCCTGTGTTCAGAAGAGATCCTCTCCCTCTGTGCCAGTTCAAATGAACCGATCATGGTATTGATCGAGGTGGCAAGATCCCCGATCTCGTCATCCCTTCTGGTCTGAATTCTTCCTGAAAGCAGGCCTGAATCTCCGATGGTGAGGAGGTTACGATTCAGATCCTGAAGTGGAGAGATGATAATCCGGTTCAGGAGCCATGATGCAAGGCCCATGAACAGGATCGTCAGAATGAGCAGGGAAGCGCTCAAAAAAATCCTGGAATATATACCGCTCCGACTCAGATCCCGCCTCTCGGTGATCTGGATGGAAAGAGCAGGCTGTCCTGAAATATCCTTGATAATGCTTTGGTAACTATCAACCAGGTTGTTCCCGTGTGCAGGCTTTGAGAGGGATTCAGGAGTTCTGTCTGAAACCGGGGTGATTGTAATATTCTGCAAAATGTTCCGTGATAATTCTGTGATCCTGGCGTTGTCGAGACGGCTGGCAACGACAACCGTTCCATGGGATGGCCCATCCATCTCTGAGTTCAGAATGGGATGTGAGGATACAACGAGGGGAGTCAGATCATCCATGACGATCCCATGTATACCAGCATGCGATTCTGATAGGAGAGGATTTTCCTGAAGAAGTCGGACCATGTTTTCCGGCATCGGATCAGACGTGATGTTATGCTGGGCAGTCGATATCCCACTAACCAGTGTGCCGTTGAGGTTGTATAAAGCAATAGAGTAGAGATTCAGACCTCTCAATGTTGAGGGGGCAAAGTTTGAGGAGATGTATTCAGGGTTCCCTGATATCATGTAGTTATAGGTATCATCCCAGACTGCCCAGTCCTGGGATATCCCGGCAAGGCGGGTCCCCTCTCCGTACACTGAATTCTCTGCCCGGTGAAGATCCTCTAATGCGTACTCCTGTTCAAGCCCTGAAAGGCTTCCCATCACGGTAAATTCAAACGTAACCAGTAAGATTGCAGCGATTGTAAGTACGGTTATCCCGATGATGAGAATGGTTTTGGCATAGAGTCTCATAGAAAAGAACTCCTGAAATAGATGGCGACAGCAGTACGAATTACCTATCTGTAAATCCTGATAACAGTATCGTCTCCATCCAGAGACAATCTTCCTGGGATTTAGATTGGTAAGGATCAGGCGAGTTCTACCACATGGGATGATTCAGGTGAACTCACCTTGAAAGTAAAGTTATGGAGAGCTCCGGTTTCAGTGAGGACCACACCGGTATAATCCCCATAGAGCAGTTGAAAACTGGTCTGCCCGGTGGCAGATGTGATATCGTTTCCGACTATTTTTCCCCCGCTCTTGATGGTGATGCGGATTCCGGGTATCGATCTCCCGCCTCTGCGAAGGTCTAGGGTTATATTGCCTATCCCTTTTCTGACTGAAGGAATCTCAGGTATTGCATAAACGTTGGGAGCCCTGATGTGGCTTTTATCATAGATGCGACATCCAGTGATGAACCGGGTGGCGATCTCAGGAGCAGTCGGATAAAATGTGAACTGGTGGCTGTCCTTGAGGAAGAGAGTGCTTTTATCACCGTACAGTACTCCTGATCGGTCGATATAGATCCCCCCGTCCGGCTCACCATTCAGAAAGATCAGGAATGCACGATGGCCGTCCTGGCCTGTTGTAGAGGCGATGCCATGCATCTTTGAAGAGCGGGCATTCTTAATCAGATCAGGCAGCGTCCACGAACCTGCAGGACGGGTGTTCTCGATGATGAAATTGAGCGGAACGTTCTCGTCAAAGTCACCCATGTCCTTTGGGAGATCTGTTGCCTTCTCCTGGTACCTCTCCTCGTACTCTTTTACATCAGCCCGGGCCTCGCTCTCCTGGCTGATATCGCGGCCGGTTGCTTTACAACTCACAAGGTGTCCTTCTGATGAAAAGACCCCTTCAATGTGCCATGAGAAGGTCAGGCTTCCTCTGTCTGGTGATGCAAGGGTCTGTTGAAGATCTACCTCTGCTGAGTCAGGGGTGAGAAGGTGGATTGCTCCAATGAGTTCATCCTGGTCTTCGGGGGAGAGATCTGACAGAAATTTTCTGCCGATCATATCGGTTGGTGCCCCTCCGTTGAGGATAGAGAACGGTTCGTTTGAGCGGATTATGGTAAGGTCTGGCAAAAAATCAACGATCAGCTCGTTCTGGACTGAACGGACAGAGTGGTAGAGTTTCTCCCTCGCTGCCAGTTCTTCCTGTACATCTTTCCTGTCTGCAACCTGGATGATTCGCTGTTCAAGGATTGCGAACTGTTCGAAGGGATCGCTTCCTTTTCTGATATAATAGTCAGCACCGTGGTTAAGGGCCTCGATGACGACCTCTTCTTTTCCTTTCCCGGTGAATAGAAGAAATGGAATGTTACCGAAATTTTTTCGGATATATTTCAGGAGGGCAACCCCGTCCATGTCCTGCATCTGGTAGTCAGATACGATGACCTGATATGAGTTCCTGGAGAGGGCTTCTATTGCCTCCCTCCCAGAACTAACACAGGTAAGTTCGACCTTCCCTGAGTGGCCTAGATATTCTTGAGCTAACATCAGGTGAGGGATCTCATCGTCTACATACAGGACCTGAATTGCCATGGGTGAGCCTGGTACTGTTAGTTTAGTCTTTTGATTGATAATTGTTTGTGTATATTAATCATGAAAATGCTCCGCATTTTCACAAGTTGGACCTATTGAGAACTATAATGCCGTTTAATCTGGAGATAACCCTTCAATTCAAAATAGTGATATTATTGGTGATAATTGTGGGTTTTTTATCCAGTGCAACTGGTGCAATTTGGCATCTCAGCACTCGTGCAATCACGGGTACCGGAATCACATTTAACCAGAACACTCTTGTCATACCCTAATTTCCATTTTATATTGTTCCAGAATCTGGTTGTCCAGAATGGAGAGTTCTTCGATTCAGTAACATAGAACAATTCGGGCTGACATCGGCTCTTCCCCACCATTCCGGATCCGGTGAACTCATTCCATGGAAGGCTCTTGCCATTGATGGGTATCTCATACTGGACCCCGGCAACATTGCGGTAGGTAAATAATGCTATACAAGTCCTCTGATTACCTTTATTGTATGAACTATTACATTTACAAACATCCACAGACTCCGGGATAAGTGAACCAGCTCCACCTGTACTGGAACATTTAGTTGAAACACCGCCACTTACGTAAAATTCAACATCGTTGAAGTCGTTATCTCCTCCTCCAGAGGCATCTTCGAAACTTACCAGGTATTTAAAGTGCGTTCCTGTTTCATTTTTTAGCGTAATCGCTGCATGGACATAGTCATCCGGGTTTCTCGATGCTGAACCTGTGTAATAGGTTCCTTTGTACGTGCTCCCGTCATATACTGCATCCGCAAATTTAAGTTCTGTGCCTATTGAAAAATTTCCTAGAGATTTGCGGGTAGTACCCCCGGAGTATGCAGATTTTGAGTCTCCGATTGCGATATTATTTGGGCTGGACAATGAGTACACGCTCTTATACCATGCATCAGAAAACGCGAAATCAACAATAATTTCACTTGTGTTATCTGTAACACAAAGGGTAGATCCAACTCCTCCTTTGTCAATTGGAATCACAGTTGTTGCAACGGGTATCGGAGTTGGTGTCGGAGTAGGGCCCTCTGTACTTGGATTAGACGCCTCCACATAATACGAGGGATCCGGATGCTGTTCATCATCGACAATCGCCCTGAAATCGTTAACACTCTTTGTACCGGTACCTGATTGGACTTCCCCACCGAGGGATGCTCCATACGGGATATCGTTGATATAGATATCCACAGATTGAGGTTTGCCTTTTCCTGTGTAAATGTCAGCAGCTGATGTAATTGCCACAGTTCCGATAATTACCAGAAAAAGAACAAAAATACCAGTTAATCTGATCTGGTGTTGTTTTTTGTTCATAATTCATCACCTGAAAATCACGAATCTTTCATTATGTACGAGATAACTGATACATCCCCGTTAATCATCTTTTCAGACTTGTTGTATCCGTATTCGGTTTCATTAAAACTCCAATAACAGAGTTCGTTATGACTTAATCCTGAGTAGACCTCTGCAGGGAAAAATTTGGAAGCATTGACCTTGAGTCTCTCATATTTACTACCTTCAGGATACTGTGTCTCAAGCCAGTACTTCATGCCTGCCGGATTGATCGGATCCCCGCCTTCATGCCTGATGACAACTGCAAATTTCCCTTCCCCGCAGTCAATACATGATGAACTCAAAACCGACTTTGACTTTGCCTGAGGTGGGGGTGTTGATGTCATGAAAACCGCGACTATCCCTATTCCCAAAAGGACTATCGACACCAGAATGATTGTCCCGATAATCTCAGATACTGCCTTTTCCTTCATTATGATACCACACAATTTCCTGAATCAATTGATCTACCAAGCCACCACCGGACTCTTTTTGAGAAGTTTACAGAGATCATGTCATTTCCCGCACCTGATGTAGTAAAACTTGTAAGATTGGTATGGCTGTCCGACCCCTCAATAAAGTTGTATGGTTTGTTCGGACTGTAGGAATACGACATATAACTACCATTGTAATTATATGTGAAAACGGCCCGACAGTCATAACCGTTACAGCCGGATGTGCATTGTGTTACATTCTTCAGGACCGGTGCCAGTTCCACAGTCGGATCCATACATTCATCAGGTTTGTTCTCTTTTACGCAGGTACTGTTTCTGATATCTTCTTTGAATTCAGCCGTTATCATCGAAGATTTGTAGGGATAATATCTGATATCCATGCCAGTCGGGTCACTCAAACTGACAAACCTGAATCTCAAGGAGTCTCCACTTTTCCATTGGTCAGATGACCTCCATGTCTCCCGTGTTGAATGACTGCTCTCCCCGATATCTGCATACATACAATCCTCTGGTGTCGAGTCATACACCCACCATGGGGTAATCGGGTTTATACTTCCATCACGATTATGGCGAAAAAACTGGATTTTGTCTCTGTCCAGTGCCTGCCCGCCTCCATGGTACATGATAACTTCGTAAGTTCCGTTCAGATCACATCGTACACAATACGAACTGATTGATGCCTTGGGGGTTTCATCTGGTGGAGGATTTGAAAGCAGAATTACTCCGAGCAACCCCATTCCTCCCATAACCACGCCGATCAGAATGACTGCCCCGATAATATCTGATACAGCGTACTCATACCTCATCTCATACCCCTTTGGACAAAGACTGAATGCGTTTATTACATCTTATATCTTTTGAGTGTGTAGAAAGGGAATTTGCACAAAAGTATTAATTGCAGAAGTTATAATTCTCAAATGCGTTCAAGTTAGAAAAGAAGTGTATATATTAATTTACTCGAAATCCGATCTAATAAAGCAAATTTTGTTCCTAATTTAAAAGGATACGTTCCCATACTTTTAAATAAAATCCATATCTGGAAATCTTCGAGTTTCAAAATAAACAATATGCTTTCACTATTTGGTTATGTCATAAATTCAGCGAATATTAGTTGTAACTGATATTCTACGTGATATCTGTTCCAAACTGATTCTGCGCGAGAGCGATGTCCCCCCCTGAAGGCAATGTATATCTTATCAACACCTTATCAACAGGACTGTGCGGATTTCTGATGCGTAAAGAGTCACCTGTGCTTAAATTTTTAGTAGTACTCATATGATCGATCTGGACAAACATATCTCCTTCTGATATTTTTTTTATCTCCCAGTTTGTCTCAATCAGGTTCCCATTTATCAGGACTCCGACGTCAGCAACTTTCAAGGCATCCCCTCCCAGGTGACAGATGTACAGATCTTCACATCGTTTCAGATCAGAACATATGGGATCCATACAACTCTCCTTACATCTCATAATCTCTGACATCTGTTGTTCTGAAGATAACTGAGAATCAGATGAATAATCTCTCCATTCACAGTCTTTCTCGCAGGTTTTATTATTCCCCGGGTGGCAGCCAAATGATGCTCTGACGCAGGGAAACTCAATACTGGTATCAGAACTGTGAGTTTCATTGCATGCCATACTCAATTTCGCATGAGGCATCGATGTGGGTTTGACTGATGGGATGTAAAAAGCTGCAAAAATTCCAAAAGCTCCAACAATTATTCCGATAAGAAGTATTGCACCAATAATCTCTGTAATACCCTGGTCCTGTAGCATCAGAGTGCTCCGCTCTGCATAACCAGGGACACCTCAGAGTCCATATAATCAAGAATAAACCAGTCGCTTTTATCAGCTGGTTTTGCAAGCATAAATTCATAAAGTTCTTTCTTACATGCCTCAGCAGTGGTTGTTGTCTCTGATGGACATGAATCCTTGATGTTTGGTGCATTCTTCCCAATGACCAGGTTTGCAGAATACGGGGGAAACATCGGGTCAGTACTACCGGAATTGGTCTCCATAAAAAAAGAGTAATACCAGTTTGTGTACTCACCAATCTCCGGGTTTTTTCTGGAATTATCAGAAAGGGTCTTGTTAGTGATCGTCTTTACCTGATCAAATCCCCGCTTCCAGATCTTCACGGTGTTACTCATCAGGTCCTTTTCTTCAGTGGTAAGGGCCCGGGATGTTCTCGTTGACGAACTTGTCACCCTTGGATCATCAGGGATGAACTGGAGCCAGATAGCATAGGCGTTCTGTGTTTCACCCTCTCTCATCTTCCATAGTGATGCACTCGTTGGGGAAGATCCGTAATCTGAAGCGGTTTGAGTACTGTTAAATATATTCTGGTTTATCTTATCCAATTTACAGAATATCTGGGCACTTACTGACCCGCTTATGTCTTCAGTGTCAGTGATTCTGATGTTATGGATACTCACTCGTAAGGGGTATTCCGGATTTGGATCACGACTCACATTCTGAACCGGGGTTAAGGCTATTGATGGAATCAGCATGATTGATGAACCACCATCTGCAGGCTGATTAAGAAAGAGACCCCCCATCTCATACAAAAGATTCTGGTTTACCCAGTACCGGTTATTTGATTCATACTGAAATGAGCCGATTCTTGGTGGGAATTTATCAACTTTGGTTGTAACAGTGTGAGGGGAATATGCATCAGATTCGATAAATTCGTCAGTATTTATCTCGTAATAATCGGATGTGTTGTTTGGAATCAGATCGTTGTCTTTGAAAAGATTGTATGTGTAATTTCTCCCGAATGTGATATTTTCGATTAAGGTCTTTTCAGAGATGAATGATCCCGGAGGTGACGTGGTATTCTGAAAGACCTCAAGCACGAGATCATTCCTGTCTTTCAGGTACATTATCGTTGAGTCATTTAATGATGGATTTGTGGTAGTATTGTTTAAATAAAAATGGGATGTTCCCGGGTATGTGACTCTGCCGTTGTCGGTGAAGAAAAACCTCTTCTTTACGGTAATATTGTAAAATCTCTCTGAAAGATTGAAATGACCTGGAGTAGACTGGCACTCACCCTGGTCATTACATTTGATCTCCAGAACCTTTGGTGGTAATTCTGGAAGAGCTGGTTTAATCGGAGGAAGATCAGAAAGGTTTACCATATCGCCACTGACATTCACCGATAAAAAATCGTTCTGCTCATTTACCATCAAAACACCGGATGCTTCAACAAAGGAGTTTACCGGCATGATGCTCAGGGAACCCATTCCAACAGAAGAAAGGGTACCGAGCTCGAATGACCTCGCGATGGGCATGTTAATTTTATTGTTTATGATTAACCCGTCAATGTCTGCTTTCAGCCCGATGAACTCCTGGGTAATGTATTTCATATGGGATATCTCGGCATCCCGGCCCTGGATGGGAACAACATAGAGCAGGTACATTGAGAATAATATCGTCAGCAGTGAGACTATCATCAGGAACCCGATAACCTCGGATAGCCCACGCTCCTTCGTACATCCCACCATCGAATGCGTTACTGTTTACTCTCAAGGTTCATGAACCTATTGCGTAGCTGATCTCCCGCCTCAGACAACTGGATTTGGCGGACTGGATCTGATATCCGGTGTTCGGAATTGTATTCTCATTTCTCGCCAGAAGACCGGTAAGAACGTATGAGATGACTATTAACCCCATCCCGGAGATCTCAGTACAGGCACTTTCATGATCACCCAGTACATCACCACAAGCGATGGCCTCACCGAGATAGAGGACTTCAGGCCGGGATGCTGGGTCAAGGTTGTCAACCCGACCGAGAAAGAGATTGCCTACCTTGTCGGCCAGTTCGGCATGCCCATCGACTTTCTTACTGACCCGCTTGATGTTGATGAGCGGGCCCGGTTCGAGGTCGATGAGGGTAACACCCTGATCCTTATCAGGTCTGCACGACGGGAACCGGAAGAAGCGGCAATCCCGTACATAACCCTGCCAATAGGCATCATCCTCACCCAGGAACTCATCATAACCGTCACTCTCACTGAAGTCGATGTCATGGAAGAGTTTCTGTCCGGATGGGTGAGGAACCATGATACAAGACAGCGGACCCGGTTTGTTCTCCAGCTCTGTTACCGTACCGCACTGCGGTTCCTGCGGTATCTCAAGGAGATCAACCGGATGACCGGGGTCATTGAACGCAATCTTCACCGTTCAACCACCAACGACCAGCTCCTCGGACTGTTTAACCTTCAGAAGAGTCTGGTTTACTTCACCACATCGCTCCGGTCAAACTCCCTGATGGTTGAGAAGTTCTCATACCAGAGCGTGCTTGATATGACCGACGAGGAGCATGATCTGTACGAAGAGATGGTGATCGAGAATAAACAGGCACTTGAGATGGCAAATATCTATACCTCTATCCTTACCGGCATGACCGGAACATTTGCCTCGATCATCAACAACAATGTCAACGTGGTGATGAAACTCCTCACCAGCGTGACGATACTTATTGCCCTCCCAACGATGATCGCAAGTATCTACGGTATGAATGTTTCACTCCCCTTTCAGGAAGTTCCGCATGCATTCCTCTTTGTCATGGGAACTGCCCTCAGTCTCTCTGCAGTCGGTTTATTTGTTCTGCTCAAGTGGAAGGTGCTTTAATCTGCCTGAAATGTTCTGATGTTTCACAGGCCGATATTCCCTCATTTTTCTCGTGATATCTAGTAGATTGACCTATGTTATATGTGAGAAAAATATAACTTATGTGAGATCAAACTAACATTATGCGAGAAATATTTAACTCATTGCAGTCTGGACATTCGCATCGTCAGACTCTTGGCGTGGTCGGGCTCCTTGTAGCAGCAGTCATCATCACCTATTCTCTGGCCAGACTCTCCAGTGGAGATCACTCCGGTGATCTTCTCCTCTGGCTCGGAGTTATCTCTGCGATCACGCTTGTTATTTACGCTCTCAAGACCCGGAAAAGCAGAGTTGTTCAGTATGGTGTGGTAGGTATCGGTTTGCTTCTGATTGTTTCCGGTGTCCTGGCTGCCCTGATGAAGGCTCTTTCCGGAGCCGTTGCGTTCACCCCCATGATGATGACCGGGCTTATCGCGGCGGGACTGATCATCATCACCCTGGGTGTGAGAATGAAGGAGAGGGCGGAGGATATCGGAATACAGGATGAACGAAGTCTGCGGATCGGAACCTATGGAATCTCCTACTCGTGGTATCTGACCTACCTGACCATCGTCTGTACCGGATGGCTTGCCGGAATGAAGGTTATCCAGATTGATGGTGCTACAATCTGCCTGTTGCTTATCATTCTGATGCCGGTAAGTGCCATGATCTTCCAGTGGTACTTCAACATGAATGGCGATGTCTACTAGGGAGGGATAATGCATACCCGGATGAAAGAGTTTCGTGCCCGTTTCGGGTATACTCAGGCAGATCTCGCGGGCCGGGTCGGTGTCAGGAGGGAGACCATCGTGTTTCTTGAGAAAGGGAAGTACAACCCATCGCTCCGGCTGGCCCGTCAGATCTCACAGGCACTCGATACCACAATTGATGAACTCTTTCTATTCGATGATGAGGAGGACAATCCATAACGCTTACAATCGGATATCAGGGTTTAAGCCGGTCAATCCGGGAAAATATTCCAAAAAAAGTTCGTCAGGTTCTTTCAGAAAATGGGAGGGGTTACCAGACCCTGGCCCGTGCGGTCTCGTCCCGGTATAATGTATCTCCCTGACTGATCTGTGGGAATGTCGCGTAGAACTCATCAAGATTAAACGGAATTGCGTTCACCCTGTACTTGTTCCAGGGATGCTCTTCTATCAGCACCATATTTCGTAGTTCTTCATCCCTAATGGTGCCCCTCCAGGCCTGAGCGTAGGCGAGGAAGAACCGTTGTTCATCAGTAAACGCCGAAGTGGGTGAGGTACTCTCCGTAATCCTGGATGAATTGATATCTGATCCGACAGTTTCATTCCCGGTCCTGGTATTCTGCCATGCGTTCCAGGCTATGACCATCCCTCCGAGATCAGCAGCGTTCTCTGCAAGAGTCCGGGTCCCGTTCAGGTACAGGTCAGGGAGCGTTTCCATCTGATCGAACTGTGCCACCAGCGGTGCAGTTGCCTCCATATACCGGACAGTGTCATTCTCATTCCAGAGCATGGTCTCATTCCCGTCTTTCACGAACTTTCGCAGTGGTGAATCAAATCCATGCGTCAGTTCATGCCCAATGATGGAGCCGATTGCCCCGTAATGTTCTG
Organism: uncultured Methanospirillum sp.; assembly: GCF_963668475.1. Lineage (GTDB taxonomy): Archaea > Halobacteriota > Methanomicrobia > Methanomicrobiales > Methanospirillaceae > Methanospirillum. The sequence goes on along the minus strand of NZ_OY764544.1, from coordinate 2,050,781 downwards.
CGTCGTCCACCGATGGATCATAGAAAGGCGGCTGGAGGACACCTGCTGGAAGAACGATCTTGTTCCTGGTGGTGTCGTAGTATGCGTTCACTGAGTGCGGTGAGAGGTACCATGTATCAGGGTTTGATGGGGTGTCTGCTATCTGCAGACTTGCCCTGTAGTAGTAACAGGTGATGTTAAGGACATTGTCGAGGTATGAACTGTTTCCTACCTCAAGATTCCGGTAATCCCCGGGCTGGTCCGGGTACCCGATCTGGATCCCCATGGAGTCAAGTTTCTCGGTGGCGTTCTCCCTGGTTTCAGGATCCATCCAGGTAAGGTTTGCAAGCCTGGTTCTCAGGGTGGCCTTGAGGTTCTCCACGATCTCTTTTACATGAGCCTTTTCTTCAGGGGTGAAGTACTCCTTCACATAGAGCTTACCGATAACCCCTCCCATCACGGAGTTCATGGTACCGAGCACCCGCTTCCATCTCGGCTCCATCTGTTCCTGCCCTGAGAGCACCTTGCTGTTAAAGTTGAAGTTCTCCTGTTCGAAGGCCTGGCTGCTGTACGGGGCAGCGAACTGAAGTACCTTGAAGGTCAGGAACTTCTTGAGATCTTCAACAGGTTCATCCTTGAGAACATTGCCAACTTCACGGACATACAGGGGCTGATACATATCGATCACCGAGATGTCAGTCCGATTCACTGCGGTGAGAAGACCATCCCAGTCGATACCGTCCGTCACCTCGTTCAGGCGACGAACAGGGCATGGGAAGTACCGGCGATCCGGTTTTCCATATCCATGAGAAGGGGCTGATGCATTTGCAAGCCTGGTCTCGATCCGCATCACCGTTGCTGCGTCGATGTCTGCCTGTTCAGGAGATTCGTTGTTGAGCACGAACATCCGTGAGATATGACCTTTGAACTCATCCCTGACCCGTTCACTCTCTGTATCATTCCTGAAGTAGTACTCACGGTCCGGCAGGGATGTCCCGCTCTGCTCTATCGTGGCGATCAACATGCTGCTGTTGCCGGGATCCTCGTCTGCGTAAAACGAGAAGAAGGGTGCAATCCCGAAGTTCATCAGGTACGTTGTCAGGTTCCTGATATCCTCACGGGTTTCTGCCGATGCAATCTTGCTCAGTTCAGGGCGGAGCGGTTCCATTCCGACACGGTCAGCGAGATCCTGGTCAAGTGCAGTCGTGTAGAACGTACCAACGAGCGGTTTCTCGTACCCGTCTTTTCCTGGATTTTCCGCTGCATCCTCTATTATGGTTTTGACTCGGTCGTCAACCGACTGTTGCACCTCAGTTACTGAACTAAACCAACTCAAATCTGCTGGAACCGGGTTTCGTTCCATCCAGTTTCCGTTTGCGTAGGTGAAGAGGTCATCGCCTGGTTTTACCGAGAGATCCATATCATCAGGGTTCAGAGCCGCTACCGGTCCGATCAGGAGGAGAAGAACAAGGATCTCCACCTGAAATAGATATTTAATATATTTCCACATGAATTCACATTCTCTGATAACGACTGGTATTAGACATTGGAGGATCCGATTGTTTCATCCGAAATAGTGTGATCTGAAAGAGTCAGCGCCGATGTCTGCACTGTTGATAGAAAATATATGGTGGGAAAATGGATGAGCCTCACTGTGCATATGACATGAAGGTGAGAGTGTTGCTCTCTGATCCATGGTGATTGTCATCCCCTGCGTAATTTGCAACAAGTCCCACCATATTTGCAAACTTTACCGAGAGGGTAAATTTGAATCTTCCGTCAGATCCAGTCTGCGTTGTATCAAACGGTTCACCTGTGGATGCTCCCGGGTACCCGGTCTCGTCGATGGTCACGGTTGCTCCGCTGATTCCTTTGCCATCCATGTCGGTAAGCCTGCCTGATATCACGACATCTTCGCCGATTTTGGGGGTGGTTGTGCTGGCAGAGATCGTCAGACTGGTCAGGTCAGGGACCGGGGATGAACGGGTAGTCATTGGGATCACCGTCTGCACCGGTGTTATTCTCTGGGTGACAACCGGATTTATGACCGGGTCACTACTGGTTGATGTGTTGAATCTGATCACATTCGAGTATGCCTGATCAGTCCCTGTTTTTGCAGTAACCCTGAAGAGTGTAAGATCCTTGTCTGCTGTCGGAACACCCCAGATAAAAAGGCCGTTCTCGTCCGGACTGATAGTTGCGAGATCAGTGTAATCTGAATCACTTGATCCCTTTCCGGCAATAGTGAGGGTTACACCTGCCCGCGCGCTTCCCATGTATCCGACGATAAGATTTGTCTCTTTCCCGCTCAATGTTGAGATGAACGGGGAGATAGTAACCCAGATCTTCGATGATGATCCCCCTGATGACGGACTGATGGAGAGGGAGGATTCTTCCTTTGGCTCAAGGGTGATAACCGGGAAGATACCCATTCCCACGGTCGGGGTGTTCTCAAAATCCCAGTCGTCGTACTGGCCGATAACTCCCGGGATGTCATCTGCATATGCCGGTGTGAAAGCCAGCATGACAAAAAGAAGAGAGATGATTGATGCGATATTCAATATCTGAAGACCCATGGTCTGCCTGCTCTTCATCAGGAGAGTGTTGAGAGCACAACCTGAATAAGTTGCTGAGGCTACCTGCCCAGTTCCTTATGAGCTCGTGCAAGATGCTGTGCTGCCTGTGCTCCGAGGAGAGAGAGTTCTCCTGCCAGCACTCCCACTGCGATGATCTCTGCCAGCTTCTTTGCGTGTGAACCCGGTGGATCCCCACCTCCTGAAACACCGAGAAGCCTGAGACACTCTGCCTGGGTTGCAACTCCTGTCCCTCCTCCAACTGTTCCAACCGGAAGAGCCGGAAGTGTGACCGAGACATATACTCCGTCGGGTGCCTGATCGATGGTGGTGATACAGAGTGACCCTTCGACGACATGGGCAGGATCCTGTCCGCAGGCGATGAACATGGCTGCGATGATATTTGCAGCATGAGCATTGAATCCAAGTGATCCTGCTCTTGCCGAACCTACCAGGTTCTTGCGTGTATTCACTTCAAGGAGTGAAGTGGCATTTGTCTTGAGGATGATTTTTATCTGTTCGTCGGTGAGTTTTACACCGGCAGAGACCGTCTTTCCTCTTCCGAGAACAACATTCACTGCTGCCGGTTTCTTGTCAGTGCAGAAGTTTCCTGAAAGAGCCACCAGTCGTGCACCGGTCTGCTGGCTGATCACTTCAGCCGCCTTTTCGCTTGCGATGGTGACCATGTTCATACCCATGGCGTCCCCGGTAGTAAAGCAGAATCTGACAAATACTGAAGTCCCGGCTGTCGTGACCAGGACATCAGTCATCTTTCCATGTCGCGTAGTTGCTTCTGCAGCCTTTCTGATCTCATCCTCATGAGCCTGCACGAAATCCACAACTCTCCGTGCATGAGCAACACTATCTGTTGCAAAGACCGGTGCACGGGTCATACCATCTGAAAGGATTCTCACCTCTGCACCTCCTGCAGCGGTGATGAGACCGCATCCCCTGTTCACTGAAGCGACAAGAGCACCTTCCGTCGTTGCAAGTGGGAGGAAATATGGGCCGTTTGCAAACTCCCCTGATATGTGAACCGGCCCGGCGACCCCGACCGGAACCTGGATGGTCCCGATCATATTCTCGCAGTTCCGCTTCACCACTGCATCAGGTTCTATTGAATACTCCCCGATCTTTGGGAGTGAAATGCCGGTCTCTTCCTCAACGAAACGTCGTCGCACAGCAACCGCCTCACCAGGCGGGAGTTCCTTCTCAAGTGCATAGAGTTTGAGAGACCCGTCCCGGATCCTGCGGAGGTAATCATCCATGCATACCTGTTTGTACCCGAAGTGCAATAACAGCTGATGAATGGGGAAGCAGCAGTGGTGCCTGCGGGTGAACCGTCAGGGGGCTGAAACGGTGAGAAGGGCTCTTCTTGAGGAGGGTACCCTGGATAAGAGCCTCAAAATTAGGCCTGATGGTGATGAACTTCTCTTCCCGGTTATCAGCGAGCGTGAAGGATCGATGATGGCCGAGTTTGAAGAACTGTATCAGCGTGCTCCTCTTCCACGGCACGAACTGGTCGGGGGAATTGCAATTCTTGCTGAAGACGATCCTGCCGGTGCTGCAGCGATCCTTGGCGATCGTCCCTCTGTTCACACCGTTCTGTTTGCAGAAAGTGCAGTCGAAGGTGAGTTCAGAACCAAGAGATTCAGGGTTCTGGCAGGTGATGAGACCACAGCCACCATTCATACCGAGTATGGAAGAACCTTCAGGATAGATCTGGAAAAGGCGTACTTTTCGGCACGGCTGGCTTCAGAACGCCAGCGAATCACAGCAACAATGCACGACGGCGAAGAGGTGCTTGATATGTTCGCAGGGGTCGGCCCGTTTGCAGTCATGCTTGCCGAAAAAGCAGGTATGGTATGGGCATGCGATCTCAACCCTGATGCGGTCTCCCTTCTCATCAGAAATATTTCCCGTAATCGTGTCTCAAATGTCATTCCCATTCTTGCCGATGCTGCCAATCTCCCTGAAGTATTTGGCAGACGGTTTGACCGGGTGATCATGAACCTGCCATTGATGGCTGAAAGATTCCTGCCTGCAGCCTCTCGTCTCTGCAGGCCCGGTGGAACGATACACTTCTATGCCCTGGTTGGAGACGAGGATGAGGATACCCCGTTACTCAGAAGAATCCTGATCAGATCAATGGAAAAACGGTTTGTGAGATCCTATGCCCCTGGCAGATCACATGTCGTGTACGACATTGTTGTGGATTGAGATGATGAGAGGGTCCATTCCGCCTGCAGTTGGTCTGGAACGCTGTTTTAATAATATCCAGATTTCTGGGGGACACACTGTTTGCAGAGGATAGAAATACTCTGTGCAGCGGTTGAGGAGAGCCCGAGGCTCGGGTCACCAGAGAGGTTCCTGAGCACCCGGTAGTCTCCCTGGGCACCCTGTTTTAACTGGAAAAGCTTTCGTGCAGAGAGTTCACCCCCACGACGGGTCTGATTATCAGCCTTCTCACCGACGACCGGTATGGTGGTTGTGTTGTTCACCTGATCCTCCGGGGTCATGGGGTCGTCGAATGAGATGAGTGCATATTCGCGAACTGTATACTCGTCAGTACTGTTCCCCTCCTCTTCTGCAAGTACGATCGGCAGGATGACCATACCGATCAGAACGAGAAAGAGAGAGAGTCTGAACATACCTAACCAATACGAGTTCTGGGAAAAAGAAAGATATGGTCAGAGCTGCCGCAGGCGCCTGAAAAGCAGGGCTCCAGTTCCCATACTAACAGGCACAAGAACTCCTGGGAACGGAGATTGGGTAGGAACCGGGGTTGTTGTTGGTTTTTGTATAGGGGTCATGTTAACTGATACAGTTGTGGACATACCTCCTTCAATACGGGCCTGGTTGACATTGTCCTGGTACTGCTCCATCTTCAGGATCAATTCATATTGGCCAGGCTTCACCGAGGAGAGGGTCAGGGGTGTGATACCAATATAGAGATTTTCAAGGAGCACCTGAGCTCCTGCAGGGGATGAACTGACGCTCAATGTTCCGTTCTGGGATGAAGGAACTTTTGGTGATTTCAGTTCAGCCTGTACCGGAGTCACCTGTCCGGCAATCACCGTGATGGTTGAGGAAAATGTCTCACGTTGAGGTGCAGTGAGTGTAATCGTGTACACCCCTGGTGTGATATCTGTTAGATCAAGTGATCCTGAAACCGGGGTTACTCCCTGGTAATCAGTATTTAGGGAAACTGAAGCACCTGGCGGAGTGCTTGAAACTGCCACCGATCCTGTAGTGATCTCTGGCGGGTTTTTTACCAGGGATTGTCTGATACTTGTCTGCTGTCCTGCAGTAATGAGGACCTGCTGGCTGATTGTCTGATACTCTGATAATTGCAGTTTCACTGTATGATATCCACTTTCAAGGTTACCCACCTGCTGGGGTGTCTGACCCTGCCACATGTTATCAACCTTAATGTCAGCACCTTGTGGAACTGAATCAACAAATATTGTTCCAGTTTTCTGATATTTTGTAAGAGGGGCATATACTCTTGGTTGGGCGTTGAAGTTCACCTGGACTTGGGTTGTATATTGATTATATCCCTCTTTACTTACCGTGACAGTGTGCATCCCTGATATTACCTGATTAAATGTGCAGGGTGTCAGGTACTGGGTACCTCCGTCAAGAGTTGCCAGGGCTCCTGAAGGGTCAGAACTTACATAAATACTTCCATACTGGGTCAGGGGTACAAGTGTCGCCAGTATTGGGTAAATCTGTTCTTTTCCTGGATTTGTAGAGATATGTTCAGTATAATCACGATATCCGTTCATGGTGACGCGTATGTCGTGAGACGGAGTGGCTGTAGTCGGGATCTTTACCAGCACAGGTGTACCTCCATAATAATCGGTGTCAACATATGCGTCAGCACCCGATGGAATTGAATCAATCTTGAAGAATCCCGAGTCCCCTCCGATACTGGTGGGTTCAACTGTGATGGTTGGCTGAATCTTTACAAGATAGGCAGTCCGGTAGATCGTCTCTCCTTGTCCAGGGTTTTCTGATATGTGATCAGTCCAGTCCTGATATCCATTCTTTGATACCACGAGATTGTGTGATGGTGTCCCGGTTGAATAAAGTCTGATGAGGGCAGGGGTTACTCCCTGATTTGAGCCATCAAGGTACACATAAGCACCCTGAGGATCAGAATGGACTGATAAGAAACCGGTATCTCCTCCGATGTTTGTTGGTTCAACAGTAATCGTAGGCTCTAGGGTAGGCTGATCAGTTGGAACCGGAGTGTATGGGGGCTCATCTCCCGGATTAAATGTGTTTTCCTCTTTTGGGAGCACATTCATGTTACTATTTGTCTCCGCGAAACAGATGCAGCCTGCACACATGTACAGGATAAAAAATATGGCTGTAAAGAGATATCGACTCATATCTTTTTCAAACCTCGTAATGTTGAATTTATAGGATTTGCTATCAATCTTTCGATTATGATTCTTTCTTCACGGTGTGATTACTCTTAATAGATGACACATCGATGAGTACTCACATGGAAAAACTCCCCTGTGAGGATATTGTCTGGGAATCACTTCCGGCAATCAGGGCTGCAATAGCAGCGGAGATGGTTGCAACGGGCCTGTCACAAAAGGAGGTTGCCACCATCCTGGAGATGGCCCCGTCAGCTGTCTCTCAGTATCTGTCAGGCAAACGGGGGTACCGGATTGAGTTTACTGATGAGGTAAAAATGGCAATCGCATCCCTATCACGTGATCTGCGTGATGGGACCGTTACCAACCCTGCATCACGGATCTGTGCTATCTGCACACTTATCAGGGGTACCCCTTCATGCGGAGCATGTGATGATCCTGAGTCACAGGATTAAGACCTGAAAAAGGTCTGGTGGTTCATGGTTCCCGCCATATCAGGACAACCATGCTGGTTTCACCGGTGTGATCCTGAACCGTGGCAGATGACAGAATTACTTTCTTCTTTCTTCCACCTTTTGCCCTGATCGTATACCTGATGTCACGAACAGTCTTGCCGCGAACGGCATCGGCTATGACGTTCAGTTCAGCGTTCAGTTCAGGAGGGATGATCGTATGGGCATTTCCCCCGAGCAGTTCTTCTGCAGGATACCCGGTGATGGTCTCTGCCCCCTGGTTCCATGAAAGGATAGTCCCCTGAAGTGTCACGGTCAGGACTCCTTCGGCCATAGATGTGAGAAGTACTGAAAGAAGGGTCGATGCCGATCCCCCTTCCTGGAGGCCGGTGACATCACGCGTTATGCCAAGGATCTGCTCTATTTTCCCTGACTGATCAGGTACCGGATAGAGCCGCTGATCAAGCCACCGGGGGATCTGTTGATCGACCATGACCGGGAAGACCTGCCGGTGAGGAGCAGATGTCTCAGTCACGATCTCCACTGAGTCACGGATTATCTGGGAAGCCTGTTTGTCATAAGGATCCAGAAGATTTGATCCCATCAGGTCATCCCCCCTCCCATCAGATGCAGCATACCTGGGATTTGCATACTGAATAGCAAAATCCGGGGAGAAGATGCAGACCTGCTCCCATGTCTCTTCAGCCAGGGTTGAGAAGAGAAAATCACTTACACGCCGTTTTTGTTCGGCCTCTTTCCAGTCTGTGATATCTTCAAGGATGAAAGTATGCCCGAGTACCCCGTCGTACATCACCATATCGGCCACGGTCATCCAGAGATGTCTGGTTTTTGTATCTGTATGGACCTGAATCTCATCAGTAAAGGCAACATCGCGGTCCGGGTTGGTGATCCGTGCCCTCATCTCTGAATTCAACCCCTGGATACCCAGAAGATCCAGAAGATTTCTGCCTATGAGATCCTCTTCATCAGACCCAAGGAGATCAAGAGCAGATAAATTTATATTTACGATCCGGTATCGATCATCAGTCTGGATCACCGCATCAGATAGGTAACTGAGCACGCGGGTGACCGGAACACGTGGAGCGAGGTAGTATAATTTCGCCTTTCCAACGCTCCGGACATCCACCACTCCGGAGAGATACATGAGTTCAAGGTATTTTCCGACGGTATTTCTGGACATATGAAGATCAAGAGCGAGCTCAGAGACCGTCATCCCCTTCTGGTTCTCTTTGAGGATCTCCTCGATGCTCGCAATATAATATTCATAATTATCCATTGGTAGAAGGAGTTTATTGGTGTCAGTATTTAATTAATTGCGTGATCCAAAATTTTCTCTCATCACCGGTGTAAGTAATCATGTGTAAGAGTGGGTGAGTGAAGCAATGCCAAATCGATTGATCCATGAACAGAGTCCGTATCTTCTGCAGCATTCCCATAATCCCGTAGACTGGTACCCCTGGGGAGAGGAGGCACATGCCCTCGCACGGGAGCGGGATCTGCCTGTCTTTCTCTCCATCGGATACGCTGCATGCCATTGGTGCCACGTGATGGAGAAAGAATGTTTCATAGATCAGGAGGTTGCTGAACTTCTCAATAAATTTTTTGTCTCCATCAAAGTAGACCGGGAAGAACACCCTGAGATAGATCGGATCTATATGGCAGTCTGCCAGGCGATGACAGGATCAGGGGGATGGCCACTGAGTATATTTCTTACTCCTGATCTCAAACCGTTCTATTCAGCCACCTTCATCCCGAAAAGATCCCGTGGAAAGACACCCGGCATGCTTGACCTGATCCCCCACATTGTCCGGGTATGGAATGAGCGGCGTGATGAGGTCTATGAGGCCGGGGCTCATCTGTTCGGGATCATATCCCATGCGTACGGAGAGAACAGCCCTCTGCTTCAGGTGGAAGAGATCACGGATGAGGAGATCCATTCCGCATTCCGAAGCCTTGCCAGTACGTATGATCATGAGTTCGGAGGATTTAGGAGAGGCATGAAGTTTCCTTCAGTTCCTCAGTTAATCTTTCTCATGAACTACGGGGCCGTATTCGACCACGGCCAGGCTATCCGCATGGCAATGGATACACTCTCATCCATGGCTCTTGGTGGAATCCGTGATCAGATCGGATTCGGATTTCACCGGTACGCTGTTGATCGTGCCTGGAATGCTCCCCACTTTGAAAAGATGCTCTACGATCAGGCGATGAACACGTATGCATACACCGTTGCCTGGCAGATCACTGGTGATCCGATGATGCGGAACGCGGCAGAAGAGTCTGTACAGTACATTACCCACACACTCAGGCGTCAAGGTGGTGGGTTTGCATCTGCAGAGGATGCCGACAGCCAGGGAGGAGAAGGAGCGTTTTACCTCTGGAAACTCTCTGAACTCAGGGAGGTCCTGACCTCTGATGAACTTGCCCTTGCAGAGAAGGCCTGGGGGATTACTGAGGAGGGCAACCTGCCACCAGAGGCCGGGGTTTCTGTAGGAAGCAATATCATCTCGTGGATCCGGGAGAAGAACGCTGCAGGAAATATTTCCCTCCTTGTACCGCAGGATTCTCCTGGTATCAAAGAGATCAGGAAGAAACTCTTTACTCATAGGGAGATGCGGCCCAGACCCCTTTTGGATGACAAGGTTCTCACCGACTGGAATGGCCTTGCCATCTGGGCCCTTGCGTATACAGGAAGAGTTCTCGGAGACGAATGGATGATCAGTGCTGCAGAGGATGCTGCAGCATTTCTACTGACCTCGATCCGTACTGAAGAAGGGAAGCTCTGGCACCAGTGGAAGGCAGGCACGGAAACCATACCCGGGACCGCACAGGATTACATCTTCCTTGTATCTGGGCTGGTTGGCCTGTTTCAGGCGACCGGAAAACCTTCGTACCTGGAGAGTGCCGTCACGATCATCAGGACTGCCAAAGATCTCTTCTGGGATGAGAAGAAGGGAGGGTTCTATTGCACCCGCTCTGATGACCCTCTGGTACCGGTCAGGATTCGCGATGATTATGACGGTGCTGTACCATCAGTGAACGGCGCCGCCTGCCAGGCTCTCAAGGATCTGGGCATGATAACCGGTTCAAGTCAATTCACAAATCTGGCAGAGACGCTCCTGAATGGAATGCACGGCACCATCACCCAGGTACCACAGGGTACCCTCAGTCTTCTCGGCTCTGCCTGCACAGGGAAGAAGGAGATTCGTGCGGTTATTACCGGGGATGCCGGAGATGAACGCAGAATAGCACTCTGGAGGGCATTACATCAGCGGTATATCCCGGGACTGGTTGTAGTTCCCCTTATCCCGGCCCATCTTTCAGACATAAAGAGCCTGATACCTGAATCAGGTATCTACGCCCACGAGGAAACTCCAACCGTGTGGATCTGTGCCGGAGAGACCTGCAGGCCACCGGTATCAGATCCGGAGTCTTTGTCAGACCTTCTTACCCGGATCACACATTCTTAAGCGCAACAAGGCTCCGGACACCATTCAGCCTCCATACCACCGATCTCTCTTCACGACAGATGGACTCGGGGGCATCTTCGGGCGAATGTCCGAGAGCAGCGAGAATATTGAGTGAAAGGTGCTGTTCTCTGATCAGATCCACAAACTTTCCTCTGATGATCTTCTTCTCAATGGAGTCAGTCTCCTCCTCAAGATATCCCTGCAGGGTCACGAACATAAATCCTGAAAGATCAGGCTCGTACTGCTCTATTTCAACCGAGACGTATGGGGACTTGCGGAAGTATTCAAATTTTCTCCCGTACTTTGTGGAGAGAAAGTACAGATGCTTTCCATCATAAACATACATGAACGGCGCAATATAGGGGTACTTTTCCCCCTGGAATGCTATCCGGGCCATGAAGCGATTGTGGATCAGGGCATCATACTCTTCCTTCTCCATCTTGGGAATCTTCACGATCTCCATGGTATAGAACAATGATACACCCTGAGGAATATAAACCATCCCAACTGTATCTACGGCAATATATCTCGATTTTTTCGCCGTAATCTGAAAAATACTTAATATCTGAAATCCTTTACCGACGTAAAGTACTTCAGTGCTGGAGTCGTACTAGTTTTACACGTCTGATCCCCATAACCCGCCAGAATAACGGTAATCTCCATGAACCGGCGCATAACACAGATCATACTGCTCATTCTTCTGCAGATTATCATCACTCTTGTACTTGTACCCGCAACTGCAGAGAGCATACAGGATGCAACCATCTGGGCAAACAAAGGGAAGGCACTTGCAGAAACCAAAGATTATCTGGGCGCAATGGCGGCTTATGATCAGGCACTCCAACTCGATGCCTATTATGCCGAAGGGTGGAAACTCAGGGGTGACGCCCTTATGGCACTGGATCGGTATGCGGAGGCAGCAGATTCATACGATCGTGCGCTCAGCATCGACAAAACCAATGCAGAAATTGTCGGGAAAAAGGGACGCGCACTATTCATGCTTGGAAAATATCGTGATGCCCTCGATACGTATGATCGTGCAGTTTCGCTCAACCCGAATGTTTTTCTGAGTCTTGATGGGAAAGCAGATGTTCTGGCTGCCCTGAACCGGTACTCAGAGGCTGACTCGATGTACGATGCGGCCCTGAAGATAGATCCGCGAAGCAACGCCACCTGGAATAAAAAGGGCCTCACCCTTGCCAAGATGTTCAAGAACGAAGAGGCAGCAGAAGCATTCAACCAGTCTCTGACGATATTTCCGGGATCTGCAGAGGTCTGGAACAACATGGGAAGCGCCTACTTCAACCAGGGAATGATGAAAGAGGCGCTTAAGGCATTTGAGCAGGCGATATCCCTTGATGAGAGTTATATCCCCCAGAAATATGGTGATACGCTAACCCGGCTCCAGCAGGACAAGCAGGCTGCTGCCCAGGAGGCTCAGGAGAACAGTTCTGGACAGCCTGCCATCCTGGTGCCGTCGGAAATGAAACTGCCTCCCCCGATATTTCTGATAAATTACCTGATGATCGGGGTGGGCATCCTGGCAATTCTCACTCTCGGTGCTGCGAGAGTGATCAAGGGCAAAAGAAAGAAACAGGAGATCAGGTAGCCCGATCCAGAATTGTTCTGATAAGAAGACTGCGATCAACCTCTTTTTTAAGCTTTATATCGGGAAGCACCGGTTTTTTCGTCTGGAAAAAAATTCCTATCGGTATCTTGGAATCATCGTTATAATTCCATTGTTGTGCAGTCCGGCAGGCAAACTCAAAAAGACCAGCGTTTGACTCGCTCGTCTCGTAAACCCGCTCATCGTACCAGGTGGTCATGTTAAAGAAGGATGCACATATCTGCAGAACATCGACGTGTGCAAAACCCGGGTGCATGATCGCATCCCTGAATATGCGTTTCAGGTGGGGCAGCCGCCGTGTGTACGCCCGTGAGACAAAGGTGGCCCCTGCACCAAGGAGCAGTTCGATGACATTGAGCGGGTACTCATGAAGACCATTTGGTGTAGACTTACCCTTGTACCCGTATGGTGAGGTCGGCGTATACTGGCCGGTTGTAAGGCCATAGACCCGGTTGTTGTGACAGATAACGGTGATGTCAATATTGCGCTTTGCAGCATGTATCAAATGATCCAGACCTTCTGCGTAGAGATCACCGTCGCCAGCAAAGCAGATGACCTTCAGATTAGGATTTGCCATCTTGATTCCGGTGGCAACCGGGATAGTTCGCCCATGAAGCGAGTAAAAACTATTCAACTGAAAGTAGTCTGCAATCTTTGCATGACAGCCGATCCCGGATACCAGAACGATTTGATCACGTGCCATCCCTTCAGCCTCAAGCTCCTGGATCACGAACTTCATTGCATGCTGGATAGCGAAATTTCCACAGCCAGGGCACCAGGTGTTCTGTGCCTGGGTTACAAGTGTCTCGTCGCTCGTCATGATGCAACCCTCCGAACCCGCTCCAGGAGTTCTTCGACAGCAAACGGCCTCCCGTCATACCGCAGGATCAGTTCGTCAGTCCGATATCCTTCGCGAGCCAGAATTTTGTCAAGTTGGCCGGTTGAACTATCCTCTACAAGGACTACCTTCTCAACACCCTGCATCGCCTTTCTGAACTCACCAGCGGGGAACGGGGAGAGTACAACCGGCGAGACCAGCCTGATGCCAAGTTCTTCTGCAACCTCACTGCATACCCCACGGGGAGATCCCCAACAGAGTATCGCGATCTTTGCCTTTGGCGTTCCGCCACACACGACTGCTCCCGGCTGGTCCGTCATGGCTGCAAGTTTTTCCGCTTTCCTGAGACGTTTTTGCACCATGGCAACGGTCATCTCCGGATCCTCTGAAGTGATCCCTGAATAGTCATGCATGTAACTGTTCACCTTGACCACCTCTCCACTACACGGCGGAACAAGAATAGGGGATATGCCATCAGGGGTGTCTGCGTACCGCTTATACGGGTATGCAGGGGCTGGAAGCGGAACGGTCGCCCTGACCTCCGGCTCGGTTTCAGGAGTGTAGATCCCCTCTGAAAATGTCTTATCTGAAAGGATGAATGCAGGTATCTGTAGTTTCCAGGAAAGATGTACTGCCTCGGCTGCCCACCTGAAGGCTTCATTGGGGGTAGCAGGAGCAGCGATGAATCTTGAGAACTCACCCTGCCCTGCGTGACATGCGAAGAGGAGATCTGACTGTGCTGTATAGGTGGGAAGACCTGTAGAAGGCCCTCCTCTCTGAGAGAGGATAATGACGATGGGAACTTCTGCCATTCCTGACAGCGAGAGACCTTCAGTCATCAGACAAAATCCTCCCCCTGATGTTCCTACTGCAGCCTTCTTTCCTGCATACGCAAATCCGAGCGCCATCAGGATGACTGCGATCTCGCTTTCAGGATGGACAACATCAATCCCGGCCTCGTCAGCCACCGAGGCCAGAAAGTGGAGGACTCCGGATGAGGGTGTCATCGGGTATGCGATATATGCATCGATACCCCCGGCAAGAAGCCCAAGGCCTATCCATTCATTGCCTGACAGAAGCGGACGGGGTGAGGCTCCTTTTACCGGTTGAACATTGATACAACGGGTGATTCTGGAGTATGCTTCACGTGCGATCAGGAGATTGAGATCAGTCTCCTTAAGCAGTTTTTTTCTGAATACAGACTCAACAAGGTTCCAGGGAATACCAGCACATCCACAGAATCCTGCCACCATCGCTGTGTTCCCCATGATAGATCTCCCCTTGTACTGAGTGAGGATCTCATCTATGGCAAGTGCCTGTCCTTCTGCCTTAACCCTGGGACTGTCATAGATCACAGTTCCCTGGGTTGTCAGGTTGTGGGTATGCAGATCAGCAGTCTTCTGATCAAGGGCAAGGATCAAGTCGACACCTGTGCGGTGGGTGAACACCGGTTTTTCTGCTGCCCTGATGATACAGAAGTTATGTCCCCCTCTGATTAGTGACGGGTAGTCAATATACTGATAGACATAATACCCCAGTTCAGAGAAGATCGATGCTATCAACTGACCGGCCTGTGCGATTCCGTCTCCCGCTTTTCCCCCGATGAGGACAGAGTATTCTGTCAATTGTTCCGCCTCCAACTGGGAGATCTCGGTTCCTGATCTCTTTATACTTGTGACGATACACAGCGTCAGACAAACGTCTGATCTATCCATCCGGTGATATTGTTCCTGACATCCCTAAGGTGATTCAGGCACTCCGGAGTTTGGGGATCACAGTCGCCATGATCAGGGAACGACTGGTGAAAGACAACCCCGGCACCAGGCACCATCGGACAGGCACCTGATGCAGTGTCACAGACAGTGACCGCGATATCAATGTCTTTGTCAAAGAAATCAAGGAGCGGCTTTGAAGTTTGACCAGATATGTCAATGCCGATCTCTGTCATCACCAGGACTGCCCTGGGATCAAGGGTGGTTGGCTCTGTTCCTGCACTGTATGCTTCATACCGATCCCCGAACTTTGCACGAAGATACCCTTCAGCGATCTGGGAGCGGAATGAATTATGAGTACAGACAAACAGAACGGTTTTTTTGGGTGCAACCATGCTGAGATCTGTCCCCTGATACCTGATGAGCATTTCCGGAAGTGAAGCCGGATCTTACTTTTTATATGGGATCACATTGGACTAATTGACATGCGAGTCCTTGCAATCTCGGGAAGTCCTCTGAAGAACGGAAACACCAGCAGACTGATCAACGCGATCGTCAGCGATCTTGAGAAGAGTGGTATTGCAGACCTGAAGATCAGGGAGATCTCCCTTGCAGGCAGTACAATCCGTCCATGTAAATCCTGCCGCAAGTGTATGAAAGAAGGCCACTGTGTCCTGAAGTCAGATGATTTCTCCAGGATCGTTCGCAGGATGAAGAAGAGCGATCTGATCATCATCGGCTCCCCGGTCTACTTCCATGATGTGAACGGGCAGATAAAGAACCTGATCGATCGGTCATACTCACTCTGGCATGAGCGGCAGCTGAAAGGCAAAAAGGTGATTCCTGTGGCGGTCTGCGCAGAGAGTGGCGATGATCGTGCGATTGAAACTCTCAAGATCTGGGCCCAGGCACAGGAGATGAAGATCATCAGATCTGTAAGCGGTCACGGATTCAAGGCAGGCGATATAATCAGGGATGAGTCAGCAATGAAACTTGCTGATGAGGCAGTGAGGGCGGTTGCCGGTGAGGTAAAACCCGGCGATGCCAACTGAACTTCAGGGACTGATTGGTATCATTCGGCATCTTCAGATGGCGACACCTCAATCTTCAGTCCTCTCTTCATTGTTCGTTCAAATGATCTGATATCACCGAGGATCGCCCACTGTTCAAGAGAACAGTCAGAATTGCATTCAATTGCGAGGGTGATCTTGCGACGTTCGGTTGCCAGAAGCCGTGCCCCGGTAACCCTCCCATCATGGCTCCGGTCAAGGTTTTCAGCCATTCTGAGGAAGATCGAGAGGATCTGGACCATCATCTTGTCATCATTATTCAGGGGACCGTATGACGGATCCTTCCTGCGTGGCATCTTTTTCCTGTGATACCGGGTGATAAGTGCGATGATCAGGATCTCGTGCTCGTTAAATCCAAGCAGGGGGGCATGGGTTATCACATAAAATGAATGTTGCTGATGGCCGGGAAATGAGATAAACTGGCCGGTGTCATGGAGAATTGCTGCATATGAAAGGAGTTCCCGGCTTACATCAGGAAGGATGTGAAGCCCTGACTCACGTGCCGAATCAAACAACGAGAGTGCCAGATCCCGGACATGGTTTGCGTGCGGTTCATTGATGTGGCATACCCTTCCAAGGTGTCTGATGCTGGCTATCCTGATCGGCTCCTGTTCGGCGTACGGAAATCCGGGGATACGTGAGAGGTAATCAACAAGCAGCCCGTCTCTCAAGCTCCTTGAAGAGACCTGGATCGTAGTGATACCTGCCTGTTCGAGCAGCGAGTCAAGAATGAGTGCACCTGCGATGATGATATCAGCACGATCCGGGTTGAGCCCCTGCACACTCCTGCGTTCTTTCAGGGGGAGTGAGCAGAGGTGGGCGATAACGGCTGACAACTCACCCCTGGTGATCACGCCGGCCTGGTGAGGAACTGTCGGGTTACTCATTCCCGTTGTAATCGCTTCAAGTGTTGTGATGGTTCCTGAGCTTCCGAATGCCTGCTGGACCTTTTTACCGATCACATGCCTGATTGTGTGCGACGCCCTGCTGCGGATATGTTTCTGAATCGCCTGAACTACTGGTGGGGGAACGGGACCCGTCAGGTCTGGTGGAACAAAGGTATTGGTGGTCCTGATGGCTCCGAGCTTCAGGCTTCTGAGCAGAGATGCTTCATGCTGATCTCCGACAACGATCTCGGTACTTCCCCCGCCGATATCGATGAACAGGGATTTTGTCTTCCCGATCTTGACACCACTCGAGACCCCGAGCCATATTAGCCTGGCCTCTTCAGGTCCAGATATCACATTGAGCTCAAAATCTGCCTCTTCCCGGATCCTTGCGATCAGGGTGTCACGGTTTTGTGCATCTCGGGTTGCAGAGGTGGCAACTGCTACGATCTCTGATGCCCCGAAACTCCGGGCAACCTCGGCAAAGCGTGAGAGGACGGTGACTGTCCTGGTTATGGCATCTGATGTAAGTCTGTTATCGGCAAACTCACCCTCACCCAGCCGTACAACCTCCTTCTGCTGGGTGAGTACCGAATAGGACCTGTTCGGGTTCAGCCTGATTACCAGAAGCCGCGCTGAGTTGGTACCGAGATCGATGAATGCAACTACGGTGTGTTCGTTCGGCTCCATAAAATTTCTATCCGGCACCCGGTTACCTCGCTGAGCAGGGCTGATTTCTTCCCAAGAACCTGAATCTCCGGTTCAGGGATATGATCATTTGTGGTCGTGCAACTGATTTGAATGACCCTATCAGATGTGCGGACTGATAATTCCTGTACAACTGAACGATGAGAGCGATCGAGTGCGTCAGCAAGGCGTAGAATGCCTGCAGACCAGCGGACCTGCCTTTTTTGATCATCGGTCAAGCCGGCAAAGCCAGGATGAGAGGGATTTGGATCTGCCTTCCGATGATACCGGGCTATCTGGGCCACAATCTGTCTGTCTGCAGGGGTCAGGGGGAGAGTAATGTCAGCGAGGATAAGGTCCATGGATGCCTTGTGATGCGGACGTGACGGTTCACTCCAGCCGATATCATGTAGAAGAGCCGCCATCCCGAGAAACCACCGTTCCGACTCCCCCATTCCATGAAGTCCGACAAGGAGATCGAACAGCAGTCCTGCCAGCCGCTCAACCTGGAGGGCATGAGGATGATCGGGATCATACCGCTTCATGAGTGCAAGAGCAGGTCCGGCATCCGGCCTCTCAGAAAAATTTCCGGGACAGTCCCGGCTCATGGCCGATCCCCGGACTCCTGAACCACATCCAGAGATCGCCCCTCCCTGACTATCCGTGCAAATGCATCGGGCAGATGCCGGTGTCGTATCGCCTCAACGGTGCGATCGATCTCGTAAGGGACCCGGATATGAATGACAGAGAATGGGTCCACGGTGAGGAGGGCATAACATGCCCTGGGATCCCCGTCTTCAGGCCTGCCGACGCTGCCTGCATTTATGAACCAGACTCCGTCAACTTCGCGGGCTGCTGCCCGGTGAGAATGCCCGGTTATGATCACCTTCCCCTTTTCTGCTGTTGCGATCTCATGCAGCCTGGTGTCAGGAGTTCCGTAATCGAGGTACTCTGTCAGTGAGTCCGGACTACCATGTGTGAGGATCAGCGGGATACCCCTCACACACATGCGGATCTTCCTTGGAAGGCTGGCAAGCCAGGAACGGTTCTTACCTGAGATCTGGTGGTATGCCCATCTCATCGCCAGCTGTTTCTCGCGTGACGCCGGCTTTCCCTTCTTCCACTTTCTTGAAAGGACCGAGATATCGTAATTACCAATGACACTAATAATATGCTTTTCCCTGACAAGATTGATGACCTCATCAGGAAACGGACCGTAACCGGTCAGGTCTCCGGCATGAAGAACTACAGTTGCTCCTCTCATCTGTGCATCAGCAAGAACTGCTTCGAGTGCAGGAAGGTTTGCATGCACATCGCTGATCAGGGCGATGGTGAGAGGCCCTCCTTTATCAGGGCCCGTGTTACGATCAAATGAGTGCTGAAGCGGTAGTGAGATCTTCTCTGAGAACCGGTCCCAGAATCCCTCCTCCTTCACCTCGTCCCAGTACCCGGTAAGTTCCCTGAACAAGGCCGTCCGGCTGTTTCCCCGATCTTCGCGGAGCATATTGATACCTGGCTTCATGAGCTCGAAGAACCCGTGATTTCCAAAGTATGAAACTGAGCGCTCCTCCTCTTCCTCAAGAAATCGTGGCAGCAGTCCGGTCCAGACATCACAGTCATGGATATCTCCGAGGAGTTCCTGCAGGTGCTTGATCACCTTGATGTCTGTCTTCAGGTGATCCTCGTAGAGCCCTGCATATGCTTCAAGCGTGTATCTTAGTCGCTTTGCAGCGATGCGCATCTCATGATGCTGCTCTAATCGTGATGAGTCCTGAAGATATGGTTCGAACCAGAAGAGGTCAGATACCCGGGCCATGATCTGCATGAAGGCATGCTCATAAGTCTGTATCGGGTGGCCACCTGTCCCCTCAAGCATCGCCCTTACTTTCAGATCATGGAGACAGGCTGCCATGTCATGGATGGTCCTGCTTTTGGTAAAGTCAGATACCACCGTTGCGACATCAGGCTGCATCACCCTCCGCTTCTGGATGAGCCTGAGCAGGAGACATTCAAGCCCTGGAATGATCGGATCGGATGGCTGATACATCTCGATCTCCCGGGCCGAAGGCATGACAGAGTCAGTTACTCCTTCCTCTCCGGGCTTGTTCTCTTTCTGACTGATGATCTGATGTTTTTCGAGCCAGGCAGAGACCCTGCTTCTGAATGTGTGGGATGGCTCTGGACGATCCTGCCGTGAGACCAGTGCAGGTGCCGTGATCACCGGGGATATCTGGAGAGGCTCGGCAGGTGAGAAGAGAGGAACTGTGGATCTTTTTTCGGGATTGCGTTCACCAAGAAATCCGCGGACAAACTCGATCTGTACATCAAGATCACGTGCTTCACCCAGAGATTGCGTCAGTCTGCGGATCTGCTTCTCCCATTTCAACCTGGAATCATCAGGGAGACACTCATGAAACAAGGGAAACGCGGCACGTATCCTCCGTGTCGCCACACGACTGCGATGGACGTACTCGATATCATCATCCTTCACCACCCCCTGTAGTTCTGCTTCCAGCTGACTGAGAAGAGGCAGAAATGTGCTGGTTGCGTATAGGCAGTAATCAGGATTCTGGAGAGGAGATCCAATCGGCCGCTGGCCGGTCATATGGTACATCATGTGGAGGTTTTTCTGGTTATATGTTGTGAGGAGGAGGGTGCGTTTCGCGAACATCGAGCCGTTCTGGAAGTACTTATATCGCCGGGAGCCCTATGTTGCAATCATGGATTACCGGAGACTGGTTCTTGTTATGCTGGTGCTGGCGGCTGTACTTCTGGCAGGCTGCACGGGCCAGAACAGCAAGATGTCATATGAGAAAAAGTCCGGAGCAGCTGATATCAGTGAGAAAGACTCAGGGAAAACCGTGCCACCTGATTCTGCAAATGCGGAGAAAACCGGTGGTGACGATGCCCTGCAGACAAGTTCGCAGGAGACGATGCCCCTCAATGACACTATTAACATATACCTGAAAGAGAATCCCACTACCGGTTTTCAGTGGAATGCCACGGTCACATCCGGACTCCGCATCGAGAACGACACCTATGTTCCCGACCCTGTCAAACCAGGTGTTGCCGGATCAGGGGGGATGCACTACTGGCTTGTCCGGGGCATTGCAAAAGGAAACCAGACATTTGATGCAATCTACATGCGGTCGTGGGAACCGGTCACCGGCAACGAGTCACGATATACAATGAATATTCAGGTAGTCTGACGAGGCACTGGCCTCTCCACTTTTCTGTGAATTTATCACCGGGGACGATCAATATCAGACCATGCAGAGGTCTGATCGTCCTGCCATCATTGAAGGGATCACCGCTGCAGTCCTTTTTGGGTTCGTCGTCCCGGTCTCAAAGATACTGCTCGCAGAAACCGGACCGGTAACCTTAGCTGCCCTGCTCTATCTGGGTGCGGGTGTCGGACTTCTTCTGATGAGGATGATCAGGCCGTCGCCGGCACATTATGAAGCACCGGTGACCAGAAAGGAACTCCCGCTTCTTGCAGTCATAGTCATCTCAGGGAGTATTATCGGCCCGATTCTCCTGATGACCGGGCTCACGATGGTTTCGGCAGGGACCGCCTCTCTGCTTTTGAATGCCGAACTGGTAATGACCGGCATCATCGCAGCCGTCTTCTTCTCTGAACCCCTCGGCAGACGGGCAACCGGGGCAATGGCTGCTGTTGTGATCGGCGGGCTCATTCTCTCTGTTGATCCTTTTGGCAACTTTGGGATTTCAGCCGGAGCAGTGCTGATCCTCGGGGCATGCTTCTGCTGGGGAGTTGACAATAATGTTACCAGAAGTCTTTCAGGAAAAGATCCAAGTTCTATCGTGATCATCAAAGGGATGTGTGCCGGTATTTTCGGCCTCATCCTGGGAATATACCTTGGTGAACCTCTGCCAGCCCCTGAGTACCTTTTGTTAATTATAATAACCGGTTTTTTTGGATACGGTCTCTCGCTGGTTCTGTTTATCAGGTCGCTCAGAACACTCGGTGCCGTCAGAACCGGGTCCCTCTTTGCTCTGGCGCCGTTCATCGGTGCAGGGATCTCATGGATATTTCCTGGAGAAGTCCCGGGCTTTCAGGTTTTTCTCTGCCTTCCGTTTATGGCCGCCGGGGTGTACCTGATCGCGACAGAGCATCATCACCATCCCCACTCTCATTTTCAGGTCAGCCATGATCACCGGCACTGGCACGATGATGGCCATCATACTCACTCTCATCGGGACTCAGTTCCTAGTGAACACGCACATCTTCACCAGCATGAGCAGGTTATCCACGATCACCAGCATACCCCTGATCTCCATCATTACCATGATCATGTGACAAGATCTGATGACAAGAAGAGTGAATGAATGTAACAACCGCTGGAAGAAAAGTCAGAATGTAGGAGTGTCGGATGGTTGTTACCATCCCGGGAAGCCGAGATAGTGAATTGCTTCGAGATGACTGAGAAACATCTCATTTGACCCGACCAGATCTGAAAGATCTCTGTGGCCGGGTACTGTCTTTTGTCTGGGATGCGGGGTTCCGGTCAGCAGGGAGCAATCGTAATCACAGGAAAATGCTATACAACTCATATTTTTTCTCACCTAAACCGGATTATTTGGCATGGCACTGTGGAAAAGTGCAGTATTGGAGTCATCGGGCAGCATCAATGTAGGAGGACATGGTGACTGATTCAGGTGACTCCGTTCACAGGTGTCCTGTGACATCATTGTGTTAGATGAAACAGCATATAAGAACGGGATAGGATACCCATATTTTGTGATTTGAAATCGGTTTTCACGGTATATCTCTCGCAAGGTTCATTTTAGGAGATAATTCTCGCGAGTGTATCTGATCCAATGTGATCCAGCTGGTTTCTCCTGTTTCAGACCCATTCCGGGCATCAGTATGCAGAACTGCTGAATGGTGAGATTGATTGAAAAATAACCTTGTTCAAATGGTTGCAACCGGTTGCAACAACCAAAAAACCAGCCTGATGAAGAAAAACCCTGGCGTGCCAGACCGGAGAAATACAGTGTTCGAGGAGCTAAAAAACGGATATAGATACTGCTAAACTGTATCTAGCAGGTGGGCTCTTCTGCCCTGACACAGGAACGGATCTGATCGGTGAGCCTGGCAAACTGCACTGCAGGGTCTCCACCTTTCTGCAGATACCAGGTCAGGTCATCAAGTATCTTTGAGATCCCTTCTTCCCTTTGTCTCCCGGTGAAGAAGATAAACGGCATTCCCGGGTATAACTCTCTCACTCTTTCTCTGAACATGACTCCGTCCATTCTGATCATCCGGCAGTCAGAGAGGACGAGATCATAATCACCTGCGCTGAGAAGATCGAGTGCCTCATCTCCCTCCTGAGAGAGAGTGACTGAGAACTCTCCGTCTTTCTCAAGGATCACTTTTACGATCTCGAGAAAGGACTGGTCGTCATCCACGTACAGAACACGTATCACTCTCACGACATCACCCGCTTATGCGAGATGTCTTCTGTAGTATTCATCGTGTACATCAGGATCAGACCATGAGCCCGGTGTCTGAGAAGGGCTTTACTTTAACCAGAATGTAGTCCCGCATTCGTGAGGGCCTGATGTCGGTGATCATTCCTATTGGTACCCCTTTCTCCACTTCCACCTCTTTGAGTCGGACTGCAAAGGGATCATAGGGGAGTTTTACCCTTACCCCGTCCATCTGGACAACAACCGGAACAGGCGAGGTGACATCATGGATGTCAGGCAGTTGCTCCAGAATGACATCCATCAGCCGTGCTGGAGATATGCTGAGGGGATCCTTGGCAATCTCTGAGCGTCTCCCGTCAAGGACCCGGGAGACTTCTGACACGATATCATCAAGTTTGGAGATCTCCGGAGCCTCTTTTGTCCGGTGCATAAACCTTCCAAATCCACCGACATATCCCGCGACCGGGGGATCGATCACCTTCTTTAATGCCTCTGTTGAAGGGCCTCCGGTAACGACGATTGGAATATGAATACCCCGCCTGAAGGTTGGCATCTTCTGCTTGATACATGTCTCAAAGTTTCCAAAGAGGTAGATTACGAGATCATGCTCGTTGATGATGTCACGTTCTTCATCAGAGAGGAGACCAATTCGTTTCCCAAACCCACGGGCCAGGCCGATCATGTTGGTCTTCGCCCCGGCAGTCCGGAGGTATTCGGCAACGTCGCACGAGGCATGGGGGAGATGGTGGATCTCCAGTGACATCGAGACGATCGCGATCTCGGTTCCGACCAGCGGTGCGAAGATCACCTCCCCGGTGAGCGGGCGTGATATCACCCTGAGAGTCTCGATATCGTCTCGGGGAATCAGGGCCTGGAGTACAACCTCCTGGGCGATCATATGCTTCTGGATGATGTACCCGCCCATATCCTCGATAAGATCAAGGATCTCATCATGCCGGTAGACTCCACCTTTGTATGTGATCGGAACCAGAATCATGCTGCCCCTCCCATAATGGCAAACTGCTCTTCAACGAGGGGAGTTACATCCTCCTGAAGGGTGTTTTCACTTGCAACGAACCAGAATTTTCCGTTCTGGAAACTCTGCCTCTTCACCTTGAAGCCTTCAGGGCAGATCACCTGCATGGTGTAGATGAGATCCCTGAAGAGTCCCTCGGTAGGATCTGCAACCACCATCTCTTCGATCCCCTCCCGCTCCTCGGTGCTAAGGTGCATCTCGATGGTGAACCGATCAGGTTGCACGATACGGTCTTTTCCAAACCGTTTCCAGAGTAACTCAAGGAGCGGGGCAAGGTAGGTCTCATCAGCGATCGAGAGGATGACCTTGTCGCCATCGTATGTAATCCCGGAAAAATCATTGACAATGATATTGCGGGGGACTGTCCGGGTGATTCCGACCGCGATGAAGATCGGCACCTCGGGATCGATGAAGATCCGCAGGCGGTCCAGAACCCGGAGGATGTCATGGTCTGTGATCACAGTCGAGGCGATCCGGCGGTATAGTTCTCCACCTGCCGGCTCGGTCGACTCAACCTGAAAGTACTCCAGCGTCTGCATCCCAATCAGTTCTTCTCCACAAATCCGGACGAGAGGAGTGCAGCCCCTACCGACCCGATGTACTGAGAGTGGTGCGGGACAACGATCTCAGTCTGCAGAAGCTCACCCATTGCCCTGACCAGTCCCTGGATCAGCGAAGTACCCCCGACCATGATCACCGGCTCTTTGATGTCTATCTCCTGGAGCTGCTGCTCAAAGACCTGCTCGGCAACGCTATGGCATGCAGCGGCTGCTACATTCTCCTTGCTGTGGCCTTCTGCGAGGGCATTGACCAGGCTCTGTGTCCCGAAGACGATACAGTAACTGTTCATCGGCACGTCACCTCCCATCCCTGCCATTGCAAGAGGGCCGAGTTCGGTGATATCAACGCCGAGCCGTTTGGCAGTCATCTCCAGGAATCTCCCACTTGCACCGGCGCAGATTCCTCCCATCGTGAAGGTCCCGGGTATGCCATTGTTCACCGATATCGCCTTGTTGTCCATGCCGCCGATATCGATCACGGTTGAGGGGCCATGCTGGCAGTCTGCAAGGAAGACCGCACCCTTTGAGTTCACGGTCAGTTCCTCCTGGATGAGGTCGGCACCGATCCGCTCGCCGATAAGGAACCTGCCATACCCGGTTGTGCCGATGGCGTCGAGATCTTCACGCTTGACACCGGCCTCCTCGAATGCAAGTGTCATGACCTCATCTGCACTTCCCAGCACCTCGGTTGTCGGACGCCAACCGGTGCCGATGATCTCGTTATCCTGCATGATCACCGCCTTGGTTGTCGAGGAACCTGAGTCGACCCCCATCGTGAGGCCGACCTGGCGTTCCCGTGCGAGAAGGGCACGACGCCTGGCGATCGTTGTCAAGGCTTCCATTCTGGTGAGCAGGGTTCCCGAGGTCGTCCTTTCGGTGAACGAGTAACTGACAACCGGGAGTGAGGAGTGCTCATGGATGTAGCGTCTGAGTTCGTTCCTGACGATAGCAGCCTCTGCACACCTGAAGCAGGATGCAATAAAGACGGCATCGGCCTCGACCGATCCTTCAACCAGCGCAACTGCACGGGCGATGGCAAGTTTCAGATCACCTGAGCGGACATCAAGCCCGAAGTCCCTGAAGTTCCGCCTGATATCTTTCAGGGAGAGATCAGGGAAGAAGACCTCTGCACCAACAGCCTCTGCTGCGGTATAGATCTCCTTCTGCACCCCGCTGTATTCAGGCCCGCACGAGAGCTGGGCTATCCTGACCAGATCTTCACTCATGGGACACCTCCAGGTTCTGCAAAAACTCCTTGATATTTCTGACAAAAGCGATACCAGTCTCCTCGTCTGATGGGTAATCAACCTCAAGGATTGGGACCTGCTTCTGTTTGATCAGAAACTCCACCAGTTCATCTGTCCTGGCACATCCCATACAGCCGAATGCAAAGTCAGCATGTTTGACGATCACTGCTGCCTCAGCCTCGTCGATCAGGGGACCAAAGAGTGACATTCGTCCTCTTACCCCGGATGGAACCTCGACTGCTGCCCACCTGAGCCCTTTTTTTGCATCGTCGGGTGTCATCTGAAGTGGCGGTGAGTCAAGTCCGGCGGTCTGGATTCGCTCCCGTATTGATAGGGCTGTTCCGAGTGGTTTATGCCCGAAACGGGCAACGAGGTCAGAGAGGATCAGGCTGGTTGCAGGATAAATAAACACTTTTGCCACGTTATGGCACCTCGGCATCGATAATTTGCTTGAGTTTTTGAAGATCCAAAAACGGTGTCTCTTCAGGAATTGATGGTGATGGGGCTGGAGTTGATGAATCAGGATTTGCTGAACTGACCTCTTCGATCCCTTTGGAGATCCACTTCACCACCCCCATCTCGAACTCATGCCCAAAGTAACCAGGTCTGGCGCCGCCAAGATTTGCACGGCATCTCCGTGGGTCCCCGGGAGGAAAACCGCGGTCTTTCACAAAAATGTGGGATGGGTCAACCTCCCGGATGTGAGCGATTGCCCGCTCCACTTCAGACTCTTCCCCTGTGATCTGGAGCCCGAAACAGGTCTCCTTGATCATCACCTTCTCACTGACTTCATATGCCCGTGATGTCAGGTCATCGGGTGTGGTCTTATACGACTCGACAAAGACATACTTGGTGACCGTACCCTGGTAGAGCGGGGGAATCTTCTGTTTCACTCGTGCACCTCCCTGAAGTAGACCATGTCACCCTCCTTGAGGCTGCTCAGTTTCTGAAGATCTACGACTCTTCCCATCACGTTTGTCCCTGAAAACGGTTCAGAAGTGGGACCGAACTCGCTGTTCTCACTCGTTCTGACACCGACCATCCCTGCTCCTTTTCTTGACTCGTTGGTCATTGCAAACGCTCCGGCGGTTACCTCATCTTCAGGGGTGTTTTCAGGTTTGATGTTGATGGTCTTCGGAATCCTGGTCTCAAAGAGATAGACGTCATCAAACGCAAAGAAGAGAGGTAATCTCCCGACATCGTGGAATTTCAGGCCGGTGATCTCCCTGAATATCCGGCAGGTCTCGGGTGCATGGAGGTCATCGAGAACGATATCTATCACCTGGGATCCCGGAACAGTCTTCACCGCGACCTTTCCTCCTGCAAGAACATCGAGGGTTGTCGCGGGCTCCTGGGAGATGATGATCCTGTCCGGGCCTTCCCGGTCTGGTGTGAGTGTAACTCCCCTCCCGGCTGCAAACGAGATCGCCTGATCAAGCCTGATGCCAACAAGATCAAACTTATCCGGAGTAACCCGGATCTCGAATGATTCTCCTTCTTTTGCTATCTTGGCGATCTCAATGCCGTGAACCACCTGGCCGGTCCGGGTATGGGCAAGGCTCCGGGGCAGGTCTTCTGTGTAAATGTACACCGAGCCCTGTTTCTTCCCTGATGTTCTGAGCATAACCGCTCCCTCACGCCGTGATGACCCTGCCTCATAGGGGACAGTTGTCCCCGCTAGGGTGTCACACCTGATGTGAGTGCTCATCCGCTGACTGCTGGTGAACCTTCCGCTTCTGAGTGCCAGGAGCAGAAGTTCCACGCTACTGGCTGCCTGATTTGAGTACTTGCCGGTTGTGCTGTCATACCCCTGAACCTCGACTCTGATATGGGTGATGATCTGCATCCCGTCTGTGACCTCAAGGCCCAGATCAGTCGTCGTGAGGGCATCCACCGACTCAGAGAAGGAGATCACCGGCTCGATGGAGAGGATCTTATCACCCTGGCCAAGCCGGTCCACAACACCGCGACCTGATACTACCTGGCCGAGCCGACCGCCGTCCGCTGCGGCACCGTGATCTGCCGAATGAGTCTTGCGTGAGAAGACCAGTACCGAGCGGGAAGGATCATACCCTCCGCATCCGAGGATGAGATCTCCCCTCTCATACCGTGCCGGTCTGCGTGCCGGAGAGAACCCGGCAGAGAACGGACCGAAACTGACTGTCTGACGATCCTGCCACCTGACTTCAAGACCTGAAGGGAGAGATGGCAGGGATACTGTCTCTTCTCCCGCTATCTCAACCACGATCTCCCCTGCTGTCGTCTTTAGCAGGTATTGTCTCGTCTCGGCATGGCTGGAGATGCCTGGTTTGATGATCGCCACGCTCAGGGAGGCATCATGCCCTGGCAACAGGTCACCGAGAGTTGTGCCGGGTGAGATCTCCGTCCGGTTTCCATCAAGCATGACTGTTGCCATGTATTCTCCTGGATTACTCCGCTGCCATGGTCTGCCGTTCCTGCTCGGTCACTTCTGCAAGAACCTTCTCGGTCGGACCGACTGTCACAATCTTCCCGAACCGCATCAGGGCACAGCGGTCGCAGGTATCCCGTATAAACTCCATATCATGCGAAACAATGATGAAGGTTTCCTCACTCTCTTCACGTGAGTGCATGATCGAGTGCTTCACATCAACCTTGGTGATCGGATCCATCGTCCCGGTCGGTTCATCAAGGACCACTACATGTGGTTCCCTGATCAGGACCTGGGCCAGGGCAACCCGGTGCCGTTCACCCTCCGAGAGGGTTCCCGGAAGCCGCTCAAGGATCTCCCTGCTCTTCTCTGTGGTAAACCCTGCCATCTTCAGGGTGATGATAGCCTTGCGCATTGCGAGTTCTTTGGGAAACTCGAGCCCGATTGCGTCGGTGAGGTTATCAAGAACGGTCCGGTGAGGAAAGAGGTCGTACTCCTGGTGGAGGAGACCAATATACTGTTTAGCCCGTCCTCTGAACTCAAATCCGGGTTTTGTCATATCGACCCATTCATCACCGACCCTGGCAAGCAGATCCCCGCTGGTAGGTTCAAGGATCCCCGCGATCATCTTTGAAAGGGTGGTCTTTCCTGCGCCAGATGTGCCAATGATCCCGAAGATCTCTTTCCTGTTAATTGACAGGTCCACGAGATCCACTGCCTTGATGAGCCCGCGGTCGAGGGAGACGTACCGCTTGGTCAGCTCCCTTGCCCGCATGATCTCTTCTCCCACTTCGATCTCACTAAACTGCTCATCGTCGTGGTATCCCTG
Organism: uncultured Methanospirillum sp.; assembly: GCF_963668475.1. Classification (GTDB taxonomy): domain Archaea; phylum Halobacteriota; class Methanomicrobia; order Methanomicrobiales; family Methanospirillaceae; genus Methanospirillum. The sequence goes on along the minus strand of NZ_OY764544.1, from coordinate 2,021,538 downwards.
CATGAATACCTCGGTGACCTCAGTGGGTGTCCCGATAGCCTTGATGACCCCGTCTTCCAGGAGGATGGCACGATGAACGATGTCCTCAAGGATCTGGGAAAAGTGGGAGGTGACGACCATTGCCATGCCGGTCTCTTCCGCAGACTCCTTGAGTACCTGATGCACAATAGATGCAGTCTTTGGATCAAGAGTCCCGGTCGGCTCATCTGCAAAGAGACAGAACGGCTCTTTTGCCAGTTGTCTGGCAAGCACAACTCTCTGCTTTTCTCCTCCGGAGAGGTCACGGGCGATGTGCATCATCCGGTGGGAAAGCCTCACCTGATCCACCAGGTCTGCTGCCCGTGAGACTGCCTTGTTGGACGGGTAGTTCACATCATCGAGGGCCTTCAGGACATTGTCGATAACCCGATCATTGCCGTACAGGGCAAATGTCCGCTGGAACATGATAGCATTCCGGCGCATGATGCGCCGTTTCATCGCTTCATTCTCCGGGTTCCAGAAGTCCACATCGAGGGTTTTGAGGCTGGCACCACACTTGGGGCAGGCTGTTTCGACGTGGCTTCCCTCTGTTACATAATCGCATCCGCTGCAGGCTGCAATATGATACAGGACTCTTCCGCTGGTGGGCGGCTGATCCACCCCACGGAGCAGATGCATCAGGACAGTCTTCCCCGCCCCGCTCCGGCCGATGATCCCGAGAATCTCTCCTTCTGCAAGGGTGAACGACAAATCCTCGATAACCGTCTTTCCGTCAAATGCCATCGAGAGGTTCTCAACTGTGATCAAGGGTCTCATGGTGCACTCACTATTTGGTGTACTGGTGTGTTCTGGTGGGTAATACGTTTATTTCCTGCGGTTTCCCTTCACGTGCGTGAATATTTCTCATCAACACATAGAAGAGAAGATCAGATCAGGGGATTGATGATCCCGATTACTTCCCTGACATCATGAATCCGGTGGTTGACAGCCGCTATCAGTTCATCAGGTTTTTGCGAACACTGTTGCTCGGTGAGAACCGCGATATCTGCAGCCCGCATCGCCAGCAGATCGTTTATCGAATCCCCAACCATGATTACCGTCTCATAATCCTCTTTCAGGTCCCTGACAATCCGCTCTTTTACTGTCGGTGTTGCCACTCCGAAGACCTGGTCGCGTGGTATTCCCAGGTAATCTGCCATCCTCTCAAGCTTCGCCTCCCTGTCTCCTGAAGCGATAAAGGTGGCCACCCCGAGCCTGTGCAGTTCACGGATCGTCTCTTTTGCCCCCGGGAACGGGGTTCCCCCGGCCGTAACAGTGAACTCTATCCGGCCTTTTCCTGTGTGAACGATCACTCCGCTGTTCAGGGCAACAATGGCCTCTTCCCTGATCTTTGACCAGATGATCCGCATGCATTCCTGCATATCCCCGACTCTGGCAGTAGTATCACTCATCAGGATTTTGCCGATCTCTTCAGCCTCAACCACCCGACGGGTACAGGAGATCCCAAATCCCAGGTTATGTTCTTTCATAAACAAGGAGAAGAGTTGATCTGCTGGTGCTGCCATGATCCCGTGGGAGTGGGCGTGAATGACACAGAGAACCCTGCTCGGATCAGCAAAGGTGAGCATGGTCGTCTCGATATCCGGATACAGTTCTCCGGAATCCACATCCTTGGCCATCCGATAGGTATGAAGGAGCGTCCCTGCACTGTCAAAGACGACCGCGATTGACATACGTGGTAGAGAGATCACCGTCTGGAAGAATAATACCGATCCTGATCATACTCATTCATTGATATTCTGGCATGAGCGAGCACAGGGATTCTATGGTATAGGACATAAGATCCTAGTATGACCCTTGAGGAGACTGCTGCCCGGATCAAGAGCATGGAGATCCGGGGTGCCGGGAGGATAGCACGTGCCGCTGCCAAAGCACTGCTTGACTATTCCCAGTCAGGCACATACCAGGATCTGAAATCATACCGGGAGCGTATGATGGCGGCATCAGAGATGCTGGCAGGTGTCCGGCCTACCGCGGTCTCTCTGCCCAACGCGGTCAACCTGATCTCAAAGCCCCTTTCCCGGGCAGAGACCCTTGATGAGGCAAAGTCAGGGATTGAAGAACGTGCCAGGGCGTTCATCATCCATTCAGAACAGGCTGTCGCAAAGATCGGTGAGATCGGTGCCCGGCACATCAGGGACGGGGATGTGGTTATGACCCACTGCAACTCTGAAGCTGCACTTCAGTGTATCCTCACCGCTCATCAGCAGGGGATGGATATTGAGGTGTATGCAACCGAAGTGAGACCGCGAAACCAGGGGCATATCACGATCAAGACCCTCTCTGATGCCGGGGTAAAGACAAACTTCATCGTCGATTCAGCAGCCCGTTACTTTATGAAAGAGGTCGATCTCTGTATCACCGGTGCTGATGCCATCACGGTGAATGGGGCAGTCATCAACAAGATTGGCACCTCCCAGATCGCCCTGGCAGCCAAGGAAGCACGGGTGAACTTTCTGGTTGCTGCAGAGACCTACAAGTTTGCCCCTCGGACAATCCTTGGTGAGCGGATACTTATCGAGGAGCGGCCTGCTGACGAGGTTCTTCCTGACGCAGTTCGAAAGACCCTCCCTCAGGTGACCGTTCGTAACCCTACCTTTGATGTAACCCCGGCAGAGTATGTTGACCTGATCATCACCGAGCAGGGAGCAATTCCCCCGGGTATGGCATACACAATCATAAAAGAACATCTTCAATGGGATATGGACAATCTCTGTACTGATTACCCGTATTGCGAGGAGGAATAACTATGGCAGATGCAGTTGCGACCTATTATTTCCGTCCGAAAGAGGGCATCACCCCCGAGTGGGCGGCCCGGGCTATTGCTGAGGAGCAGACCACCGGAACCTGGACCGATATCTCAACCAGGGAAGAGTACGTACATTACCTGGATGGGCAGGTCGGAAAGATCACGCCGTCGGGTGACGGGTACCAGGTCTCGATTACGTATCCTAACGAAATATTCGAGATCGGGAATATTCCCCAGTATCTCTCTGTCTTTGCAGGAAACCTCTTCGGACTATCCCGGATCGCCGCTGTCAGGCTGCTCGATGTGGAGTTTCCGAGGGAGATCATCCCGTTCAACGGACCAAAATTCGGGATTGAGGGTGTCAGGAAACTGGTCGGGACAACAGATCGTCCCCATGTCGGGACCATTATCAAGCCGAAGGTTGGCCTGAACCCGAAGGACACTGCTGATGTTGCGTATGAAGCAGCAATCGGCGGGGTAGATCTCATCAAGGATGATGAGACCCTTACCGATCAGAAGTTCTGCCCGATCGCAGAGCGCCTTCCGAGGGTGATGGAGAAACTTGACCAGGTAAAATCAGAGACCGGCAGGAATGTACTGTATGCTGTGAATATCTCCATAGCCGGTGATAAGATCCTCGAGCGTGCCAGGCAGGCAAAAGAGATGGGGGCAAATATGCTGATGATCGATGTGATCGTCTGCGGGTTTGATGCCATCAGGGTGGTTGCCGAGGATCCGTCCATCAACCTGCCGCTTCATATTCACCGGACCATGCATGCGGCCATCACCCGAAACCGGGAGCATGGGATTGCAATGCGTCCGTTCTGCCGGCTTGTGAGGATGCTTGGCGGAGATCAACTTCACACCGGAACTGTGTCAGGAAAGATGGAGCATGACATGCAGGAGCTCATCGGCGATAACCGGACCCTTACCCATCCCTGGCATGGTATCAAGAGTGTCTTTCCAGTTGCCAGTGGTGGGCTTCATCCTGGCGGGGTGGTTGACGAGATAAGGGTTCTCGGCAGCGACCTGATTCTTCAGGCCGGTGGGGGCATACACGGACACCCGGACGGGACCCGTGCCGGAGCAACTGCCATGCGACAGGCAGTAGATGCAGCGATGGAAGAAATTCCGCTTGCAACCTACGCCGAGGATCACCCAGAACTGAGAAGAGCATTGGAAAAGTGGGCAAAGAAATAGACTGATTACTGAAGTCACACTTTCCGTTTGTTCAAAATCGAAGAAACACCTTTTTTTAATGTTGCTGATATCTGGGGAAAGACCTCAAATATTCCAATGAGGTCAATCCCGGTCTCAATAAGCCTAACTAATATTGCAAACCAGAGTGACAGGGAGAGCCCGATTCCAAGAATTGCAAAGATCCCGACAATACCGCTCTCCTGAAATCCTATACCCGAGGGACTAATCGGAACAAATGAGAGGAGTGTTAGTAACGGGTTCAGGAATAAGGCATCGAAAAACTGGATCGAACTGATTCCAATAGCTATAGCGATACAGTACCACTCGAATCCCCGGAGAATCCAACAGATTGCAGATATGAATATAACGAACGGAACCTTCACGTGAAGGTTCTGGCATTCCCTGCCAGTCTCAAGCAGCTTGTTTACAAGATTAAACCTGACTCCAAGGGCAAGCATAAAGTCAGGAGGATATACAACCAGAAGATACATGATTATGAGTGATAGGATGATGCCGGCTGTTGCCCCGCAGCATACAAGCATCGAGTTTCCGAAGATGGTTGTATACATAAAAAGTAATGAAAAGAGGGCCAGACCTAATTTGAAGAGAAATTCGTAGATGAATGTCCCGGTAATTGAAGCCAGCCCTTTTTCGTAACTGATGCCTCTCCTCTTGAGAAATACTGCCACCGAAAGATACCCGCTCCTTCCTGGAGTAAAATCTGACAGGAGCATCCCTCCCATGTGAGAGGAGAAAGCCTGAATGCATGTGGTCCTGACATCAAGATGTGATAATATCCGCCATAACCGGAAACTCATCAGGATGTTATTCAGAAGGTAACTTAATCCGGCGAGTATGATAAAAAGGATGTTTATTGAATCCGGCAGCACCCGGTTCTGGTCGTTGCTAATCAGACGAAAAATAGAGATCAAAAGAAATATTCCCAGATAATACTGCCAGAAGTGGTTCAGGTGGTCTCTGATCTTCTCCCATGAAAAGGGAATATCTTTCCTACTCATGGATACGATGGTTTATCCTGAAAATTGCAATATCCGCAAACTGAATGATATATTGAAGTATTATTTTCAAATTTAACTTGCTGGAGCCGCCTTCCCGCTCGATGAATGTTATCGGCACTTCAATAACCCGGCTCCAGTTACTCTTCCCAAGAATTTCAAATAATATCTTGTATCCTCTGGGTTTCAACCTGGCACCTTGTAATATCCTCGTATGAAATCCGAAAAAACCGCTGACCGGATCTCTGATTCCTGGAAAGAGAACTCTGGCCATAAAGGTGGCCCCAAAGGAGAGAATCTTTCTCTCAACCGGCCAGTTCTCAATATCCCCGCCCTGAACATACCTGCTTCCTATCACCAGGTCGTATCCTTCTTTCAGGACCTCGTAAAGATCAAGTACTGCGGGGGGAGGATGTGAGAAGTCAGCATCCATCACAACGACAAGATTGTATTGGGCGTACGAGAATCCATCGACGACCGACTGCGACAATCCATGATCCTTGGTCCGAATGATCAAACGCACATTAGGAGAATTCTTTGAGATCTCCTGAACGATTACGTTTGTTCTATCCTTTGAATTGTCATCCATCACCAGAATTTCATGGGGTATTGAGTGATTCTGCAGGATGTTTTGTAATGTCTGTATTATTCTCCCGATATTTTCTTCTTCGTTATACGTTGGGATAATTATTGAAAGACTGTTCATAATGTATAATCTGGTTGAAAATCCGGGTCTGGCTTTGATATAATGAGTTCCTTATTCTGTATAATATCGGTGTTTATGGGGTTAAAACGTCTCTTAATCGTGAGTGCATTAACAGACCAGTATTTTGAAATGAGGGACGCTGACTAGATCGGAATCTGAATAATGAGAGAGAACATAGGAGATATGGAGCTCTGAATATGGATCTGCCTTTTGTCAAACTACATGGGAACGGCAATGACTTTGTTCTGATCGACGAGTGGGACGGTATCAAGGTTCCCGACGAGATGAAAGGTGAGTTTGCAGCGGTCTATTGTGATCGCAGGATGGGGATTGGTGGTGACGGTGTCCTCTTCCTTGGAAAGACACCGGAAGGAAATGCAGCAATGCGGCTCTTCCAGCCTGATGAGAGCGAGGCCGAGATGTGCGGAAACGGTATCCGGTGCCTGGCACGGTATGCCTTTGATATGGGTTATATAAAAGAAAAGGCCACTGTCCAGACACTCGCCGGGCTGATTGATGTTACCTGTGGGTATGACGGGGACGGGGATTTTCTTGCTGAAGTCACCATGACAAAGCCACAGTATGACGCCCCATCCATCCCGGCAAAAGGAAGCGGAGAGTTCCATGAGATCATCAACGGATATGAGGTCTATGCGGTAAACACCGGTGTTCCGCATGCGGTGGTCTTTGTAAAGGATCTTGATTCACTTGATGTATGCGGGCATGCTCCTGCGATCAGAAACAGCCAGTTCTTCCCGAAAGGGGCAAATGTGAACTTTGTTGAGGTAACAGACCAAAATTCAATTCGCATCCGCACTTTTGAGCGGGGTGTGGAATGGGAAACCCTCTCCTGTGGAACCGGAGCAACAGCATCTGCTGCCATTGCTCACCGGCTGGGAAAGACCGGGGCTGTAGTGGAGGTCGAGACCCAGGGAGGTCCGCTCACGATCACCCTGGCAGATGGGGCCACCATGAAAGGTCCGGCAGATGTAATCTTCACCGGTATGCTCATCCTCTGATCAGGTATCACTTTCTTTTTTGTTGAGACTGATGCCCGTCTTGGCGATCAGGAGCGCAATCAACAGTATCCCTCCTATCATCCCAAGGGATGAAACGATCCTCAAAAGAGGCATGGACCCTCCGTTAATATTGCCTGAACCATTGGTCGTCAGAATGGCAATACCGTCTGAAAGAGCTCCAGGGAGATCAGAATCAGCCTGTGCCCCCGTGACTGATCCATGATACAGTCCTGCAAGCAGGTAGAGACCCATACCCAGCAGCGTCCCAATCAGCAGGAAGAGAGCAGCCCCAGCAAGCAACAGATCAAGTACCGGTAGTCTAGTTCTGATATAGATGATCAGATACTGACCACTGAGGATAATAAGAAAGAGCAGAAGACAGAACTCGCCAAATGGGAGAAGGGATGCTGCTGCCTGCCAGAGGGAGACCCAGATAAGTTCAAGGGAGACCAGTACAAGGATCGCTGCCATCAGAAATCTCCTGCGGGACCCCCTCATAAGCCAGAGTCCGGCAACAAGAATGAATGAGAAGAAGAAGGTTAGTGAGATCTGCCCTGCCTGACCTCCTGCAAGAACCGGGTAGATGACCTGAAGGGGCAGCATCATCAGCAGAAGCAGCAGAAAATTCTGGCGATCACGCTCATTCTGATCAACTCCTGACTCATCAGGTAGGTTCCCTGCTAACCCGTACATACGGATTATTTCTCCGGACTGGTATTGAGCGTTTCATATTTAGAAAACAGATAGATATCTTTAATGCAGAATGCACATAATTCTCAGTATCTGGTTCAGGGAATCGGGGGCCGCCTATGGGTGATGATATCAGCACAAAGGAAGCAAGACGCTGGAAGGAAGAGGGCAACAAATTAGGTGCCATGCAGAAGTTTGACGATGCCATCCGGTGTTATGAAAAGGCGATATCGCTTGATCCGGTTGATGAGGATACATACTTCCAGAAGGGCCTTGCTATGATGAATCTGATCCGGTACCAGGAGGCGATCGACTCCTTTGAACAGTCCCTCCGGATCAATGACAAGGATCCCAGGTACTGGCTCTACATGGGTGTCAACTACTTCTTCATGGGGAGATACAGCAAGGCAATCCCCTGTTTCAACATGGTTATCGAGCTTGATCCCTTCAATGTTCATGCGTTAAGCAACAAAGGTTCAGCACTTGCAGAACTCGATAAGCATGCCGATGCAGTCGAGTGTTTTAACAAAATAATCGAACTGGCCCCTGGTGATATCAATGCCCTCTACAACAAAGGGATCAGTCTCCAGAAGATGGGTGAGCATAAAGAGGCAATATCCTGTTTCAAGCAGATCCTCAAGCAGGACTCCGAGGATGCTGACAGCTGGTTTGAACTTGGGAACTCTCTGGCAAAGGTCGATACCTGTAAGGAAGCGATCAAGTGTTATGACCGGGTCATCAGGATCGAGCCCAATCATGCTGAAGTGTATGATGCAAAGGTAGAATGCCTGCGTAAGCTTGGACTTGACGAAGAGGCAGACAAACTGATTGCAACCCGTGAGATGGATGACGGCTGGTAAATCAGCCAAGTACCTGTTTTAGAAGTAAAAGAGATCCTGAACCTATAATGGGTTCAGGTCACAGTTACTGTTTTTGTATATGCCCGTCCGAAGAGCACCTGGACCCCGGTGCCCTGACGTGCTGCCTGGTATTTGAGAGTGTAGGTCCCAGGCTTTGAAGGAGCCCTGAGATCAAAGGGGAGGGTCTGGGACTGGCCTGATTTCACCATAACTCCTTCCGGAACACCGATCCATGCTGGTCCGTATCCTGCTGTATCATCCAGCGCCATGACTCCTACCTGATACTGTGAGATCCAGTCATCTGATCCATCATTGAACAGGATAAGTCCAACAGGATATGTATTGCCCCCCTTCATCTCTTTTGGGATGGAGTCTCCTGAGACAACCGCATGAATGCCGGTCATGATGGTCTTTGGAGTTGTATCCTGTGTTGGTTTGTTTTCAGGAGAAACGGTTACTACAGGGGTTACAGTCAGTATTGGTGCTGGTGAAGATGTCTGGTTGAGATCAAGAGTTCCAGTTATCAGGTTGGCCGGGTTCTTCCCTGTGCTTGTTTCGCTCTCCTGAACAGGAGATAAAATGTCACTCTTGTTCCAACCCTCCTTCTCCTGGGTTTGGATAGTGTTAGGGGTTTCTCCTGTTTCCAGGGGAGGGGAGATGACAACATCTGTGCTCTGATTATTTTGGTCTATGTTCTGTGTGTTATGGAACTGGTTGTTCAGAATCCGGATGCCATTCACTTCATCCAGGGAGATTCCTGCTCGTCCGTTCCCTTCGATCACTGATGAGGAAATATCAGAACCTGAACTCTTGCTGAGTACGATGCCTGATTCGACATTGTTCATGAGGCGTGAATCTTGAATATCAACCCTGCCACCAGTAACGGTAACCCCTGAACCCGTGCAGTCTGATATCGTAGTGGTTGTTATTCTGGTATCTGACTGGTTTGAGAGGGTTACCCCCTCGTGGCAGGAGTTTACCGAGACCCCGGAGAGGATCAGGTTTCGGGTTGTCTCCGCTGCTTTTATCCCATCTGGATCGGCTGTGCGATCCTGCCCCCATGGAAAGATCGATGAATCAATCCCTTCGGAGTAGATACCGAATCCCTCATCCTCAATGCTCACATTTTTGATGGTGACTCCCGTCACCGGGTTTCCTGATAGATCGGTCAGGCGAATCCAGATACCTACAGATGCAGGATCTGCTGCTGCGGGTTGTATAGAATACCCCTGCCCATCAAGGACAACAGACGGGGCAGCGATGATGACCCCGACCGGATACTGGTGTGAAACGTTCTGCTCAAGGGTGTATCGTCCCGGTTCGGTGATGTATACATAGTCTCCAGAGTACGGCCCGACAGCTGGGGGAAACTCCACCGGAGAGTCCGCACCTGTGAGGGGCGTGAATACCACCGCCAGCACTGTAAAAGTGGCCACCCATGCAATCAATAAAAAACGGATATAATTCGTGAAAAAACTCCTCCTGATCCTGCAGATATGTGTTCAGCTGATCAGGTAGGTTCCGGATCATTTATGAGTTATGGGTCCTGGGTTGGATCTGTCTGATCAGGAATCCCTGAAACCTGGATCCCCTCATGGACCATGGAGAAGTTGAGACTGCTCCCCTCAGGCAGGGCGTGGTGTTTGACTATCTTAACCCTTCGAATCCCCTCCATGCGATCAATTCGAAGGATCACTTTTGAGAGGTGAAAGAGACTGGTTCCCCCAAGTGGGGCGAAATCGTTCCTGGCCGGATCCATGTACACCTGGTTGGTAAGCAGGATTGGAATGTCATACCGTTTGGCGTACCCGAGGAGGACTACGATCTGTCTAGAGAGGCGCTGTAGTGAGTCCTGCCCATGTTCGAGTTCGGTACGATAGAGACCAGTTGCAGAGTCGATGACGATGAGCCCTGTATCCCGGGTAGAGAGGATATGTCCTGCATCCTGGATCATTGAGGCCTGTTGATCGAAATCTGCTGCCTCGTACAGGTAAAACCGTTCTGAGAGTTCTTCAGCCTGGCTGCCTGCGATCTGGGTGAACCGGTCGACAGAAAAGCTCTCGGTGTCGACGTAAACCACACACTTACCTGCCTTTAGGACTGAAACCGCTGCGATAAGGCAGAATGTTGACTTTCCTCCACCAGGCTCTCCGTAGATCTGGGTGATCATCTTCTTCGGGTACCCTCCCCCGATCAGTTCATCAAGCGGGATGCACCCGCTTGATTCATAGTACCGGCTTACTGCCGGAAGCCCTGCCTTTTGCACTCCTTCTCCCATGCAGCCTCTTCAACCTCGCGTCTCACCTGTACAACCGGAAGGTTGTGTTCCCTGGCAAATCTGCATACATACTCATATTCTGCCTTCAGGGTGTAACATGATCCCTCCATTATACCAAACTTTACCGGGAATCTCCCAGTATTTCCGTTTATCATGCAGTCAATCTCTTCAATCCTCCGATCAGCGATGAACCGGTGGACTGCAGGGATACACCTGACTCCCAACGTACCGGTCTCACGTGCCATGAAAATTGAGAGCCTTTTTGCATCATCGGGTCTGCAGATCACCCTGATAAGGTGACCTGGCCTTCCTTTCTTCATCGTCAGAGGTGTGGCGCTTGCATCCCTGGCTCCCTCTTCCATGAGTCTCTCAAGGAGATACCCGATCACCTCACCAGGGACATCATCGACATTGGTCTCAAGGATGTCAACCTCATCCTCTGCAATCATTTCAGATGTGGTGAGGAGCAGCATCCTCAGAACATTTGGGGTATGCGGATCATCCCGGTCACCAGCACCGTACCCGGTTGCATCCAGCCGTCCTGTTGGGAGAGAATCTGCCTGCCCGGTACAAAATTCGGCAAGAAGGGCAGCACCAGTCGGGGTACAGAGTTCACCGGTACCCCCACCGAGGGTAACCTGCAACCCTCCTGCAGAAAGTATGGCAGCAGTCGCCGGGGCAGGAACCGGGTATATGCCATGTGCCATCTTCACGGTCCCTGAGCCCGTTGCTACCGGAAGCACTGTCACGGTGTCAGGTGATATCGTGTGCATCGCCATGCATGATCCAAGAACATCTGCGATCGCATCATCAGCCCCGACCTCATGAAAGTGCTCCATCTTTCCGTGTATTGATCGTTCTGCAGTAGCGATCCGCTGAAACACTGCTTCAGCCCTGGCAATAACAACCGCAGGAGCAGATGATGTTCTGACCCTTTCTATGACCTCTTCCAGAGTTCGTGATGCGGGACCTGCATGAGTATGTATTTTTACGGCCTGGATGCCTGCCCGTGTAACTATCTCAATAGTGGGACTAGCAACCACTGAAGCCATTACCCGGATCACCGCGTCACGGTCAGTTCCAAGGTCCAGAAGAGCGCCGAGGAACATATCACCTGCAGCCCCGTGAAACGGGTCGATCGCGAGAATTCTCATGAATTGCTATACTTATAAATCCCCGGATATATGATTGTTAGGTAATAATGGTGGAATCATACCTTAAAGTTGACAGTGCATATCCCGGTGATCAGGGTGGAGGGAAAGCCCGCCTGGATCCTGAGACAATGCTCCAGCTCAGACTCTCTCCCGGTGATATCATCCAGATCTTCGGGAAGTCCCCCACCGTTGCCAAGGTCTGGAGGGCCCAGCTCAACGACTGGAACCAGAATAAAATACGAATCGATAATTTTACCCGGACCAATGCAAACGTCTCCATCGGCGACACGGTGAAAGTCTCCAAAGTGGAAGAGGTGATCCCTGCAACAGTCGTGGTCCTGGCCCCTCCCGAAGATCTTCCGAGAAATATTCCACCTGCTGACCCGATCACGATCCATCACAACCTGATGGACTTCCCGATTGCACTTGGTGACTCGATCCCTGTCCCAATCGGCCTGCCATTCATCCAGCCGCAGATGGTCTCATACAAGGTCATCGAGATCGAGCCGAAAGAGGCGGTCATCATCTCGCAGAAGACAGAGGTGATCCTCTCTGACAAACCGGTAAGCGGGTTTGAAGGGATAAGTCAGGTCACGTACGAGGATATCGGGGGACTTCGGGAGGAACTTCAGCGGCTCAGGGAGACGATAGAACTCCCGATGCGGCATCCTGAACTCTTCCGCAGACTTGGAATCGAGCCTCCGAAGGGTGTCCTGCTCTTCGGCCCACCAGGTACCGGCAAGACTCTGATCGCAAAGGCTGTTGCGAACGAGTCTGGTGCACACTTCATCCCGATTGCAGGTCCTGAAGTGATCTCCAAATATTACGGCGAGAGCGAACAGCGGCTTCGGGAGGTCTTTGATGAGGCAGAGGAGAATGCACCTGCTATCATCTTCATCGATGAACTCGACTCCATCACGCCGAAACGTGAGGAGGTTACCGGTGAGGTTGAGCGCCGGGTCGTTGCCCAGCTCCTGACCATGATGGATGGGCTTGAGGAGCGGGGTGAGGTGATCGTGATCGGAGCCACGAACCGGCTTGATGCGATCGATCCTGCTCTGAGGCGACCGGGCCGGTTTGACAGGGAGATAGAGATCGGTGTTCCGACTGAGATTGACCGTAATGATATCCTCATGATCCACACGAGGGGTATGCCCCTGGCTGGTGATGTGAATCTTTCAGAATTATCAGCCCGGACACATGGGTACACCGGAGCTGACCTTGCCGCACTTGCACGTGAGGCAGCAATCCGTGCCCTCAGACGGTATCTGCCTGATATTGATCTCGATGAAGAGGAGATTCCCCAGGAGATCCTTGAGAAGATGGAGGTCAACGGCAAGGACTTCAAGCAGGCCCTTCGTGAGATCACCCCGTCAGGTATGCGTGAGGTCATGCTTGAGGTCTCCCATCTCCGGTGGAAGGATGTCGGAGGTCTTTCAGGGGCCATAGAGGAGATCAGGGAGGCGGTTGAGTATCCCCTCACCAGGAGAGAACAGTTTGAGGATCTTGGAATCCATGCTCCACGGGGTGTACTTCTGTACGGACCTCCTGGAACTGGTAAGACCCTTCTGGCCAAGGCTGTTGCGAACGAGTCTGGTGCGAATTTTATCGCTGTACGCGGACCCCAGCTCCTCTCAAAATGGGTTGGTGAATCAGAGCGTGCAGTGCGGGAGATATTCAAGAAAGCACGCCAGGTTGCACCTTCTATCATCTTCTTTGATGAACTTGATGCCTTAACCCCCGCAAGGGGAACGGCAGGTGACAGTCACACCATGGAAAGTGTTCTCAACCAGTTCCTCACCGAGATGGATGGCCTTGTGGATCTTCGCGATGTCGTGGTAATGGGAGCAACAAACAGACCTGACATTATTGATCCTGCCCTGCTCAGGACCGGCAGGTTTGACCGGTTGATCTACATTGGAGAGCCCAATCTCAACGATCGGCTGGAGGTGATGCAGATTCATACCCGGATGATGCCTATTGAAGGGGCTGCAATAGAGGATCTGGTCAACCTGATCGGAACATATAGTGAAGAGGATATCGAGCAACTTGCATCTGATCTCAAGAGGGATACGACCTACTCATCAATGGAAATGGCAGAGTTCCTCAAGCAGCATGGGTCAGGTGAGGGAACCCTGAGCAGAACAGTCCGCAGGAGGCTGCTCCAGGAACTCTGGGTTAAACTCGGGATCCGTGTGACTGATGAGCCTGCGAATGAACTGTTCAGGGATATGGCTGCGCGAACTGCCGGGTTTGTCGGTGCAGACATCGAAGGACTCTGCCGGGAGGCAGGCATCTTTGCGATGAGGGATCAGTCAGGGCAGGTCAGGAAAGAGCACTTTGAAAAAGCTCTGGCAAAATTGCACCCGACGATGAATGATAATCTGCGGGAGGCATACGTGAAGATTCAGAAACACTTCAAGGGAGGCCTCCCCAAAGAGGTTCAGCCCCCTGAATACCAGTAATATTTCTACCAGCCTTTTTTTATCCTGAATAATATGGCGGACGCCATATTACAGTTGAGTTCTCATGGAATACAGGAACGAACCCGTACTGAGCATAGACTCCTGGATTCTGAATTTTGTATACCGTGATCTCCGGAATGCCCACATAGAGAAGTGTGGCATTATGTTTTGCCATGAGTTCTGCTGCTTTTTCAGGTTGAATATACATGAGAACCGAATCTTCACCCCGTTCATGAGTGACCTCAGTCCCCCGGTATGTTCTTTCCCTGAAATAACTCCCCATTACGGCTGGAATTCCTGTATATGCTGACACCCGGGAGAAGTACTTTATCGAGTCATCCTGATCAAGGTCCATCGGTACAACTCCTTCTACCAGAACCTCCCCTGAAGGAAGTGCTCTGAGATAGTCAAGAGCGTCAGTTTCCTCCTGTCCTATATATTTGCTTACGAATGCTGTCCCATCTAGTGTTGGAGGCCATATCGTTCCACTGGATAGAAGAACTGCCGGAAACAGGAGCATTCCTGCAATAAGAAATACAGAAGTTGTTTTATACCCTTTTTCACCCATCAAGGCAGGAACAGATTCGAGCATCTTTCCAAACATGGAGAAGACGGATATTCCAAGCAGAATCCATGCGGCAAAGTAAAATTTATATGTAGTATTTGCCCGATCCGATGCCCCGTTCTGCACTATTGCAAAAAATTCACAGACGATAATACAAGAAAGACCTGCAAATGCCAGTATCTCTTCAACTTTTCCAAACCTCCTGTTTGCCAGGTAAATCATCGGAATCAGTACTAGTGCTGCTGCGATAAATCCGGTTATAGCAAAGAGGAGGGGCACTGCGAGGAGAACTGGTTGTCTGACAATATCATGCCTGAGATATATAACCAGCAGAAGGAGGAACCATCCATGTGTCAGAAAGAATGCAAAAGGCTCTGACGGGGTTGGCAAAAAAGAAACCCCTTGCATTCGTTGGTTGTTTAGTTCGAACAGGAATGGCAGATATACGAACAATGAGATGAGAGGCGTTAGCAGGCTGACGAAGACAATTGGAGAGAGGGAGTTATCAGAGCAGGGTGAAGCGGCTCTTAATGTGGAACGAAGATGTGTAATCCATGAACCTAACCGTGTTCTGATGGAATTAGATTTTTGTGGTAATTCCCGGTATGAGATAAAAATGCCAGTGAGGACTGTAAAAGGGAGGTAGATAAGAACATCCCAACTATGCAGTGGAATAAGGGTTCCAATACAGAGTGAAAGAAGCAGGCCGGTACCAGCCCTTGACATTGTTTCCATCGTCTTCCATTTCTGGTAACCATAGATCAGCAGGAAGATGATCATACACTGGATCATCATGGCAATTGCATAGGGGCGTGGGCTTCCGATGAACAGAGCTGCAAGGGGATTTTCCGTTATTGCTCCAGGCAGAATTCTGACAGTTCCATCCAGAACAAGGCGTAGTGGTGCCTTGTCCATCAAAGCCAGTGGTATGAGTACCAGGAATGCAGGATATGAGATGACGAGAAGGGAGAGGGGAAGAAACCGGTACCGGTTCAACAGCAGAGTTGAGCAGGAGTAGATCATGACTGCTGATATTGCAAATATTGTTGGTATTACCAGATTATACACAACCGATGCAGGAATTCCTAGTATAACTCCTGGTATTGCGAACATCCATGCACCCAGATAATAATACCAAGAAAGTGTCCCGCCTGCGTACCATCCATCTGCCGGAGGAATCTGTGGGGTATTCATCATCGATGAGAGGATCATCGAGTCCATGAACTTCTCATATGAAATGTCAATCGAGGGATCGTACCAGAGTTTTGCGAGAAGTGTAAGGATGAACGCTCCAAAAAATATGGCATACCATATCCATCCTTCCCTGATCTCCTGCAGGCTCACGAAGTTTTTCCAGACTGAGTACCCGATTAACAGAATGAATGGGACCAGCATAAGAGAGACAGGGAGATGAATTAGTGCAAGGTACCATGATATCAGTGTAGCAAGAAGCAGGGATACCGGAAAGGAAAGAGGAATGGCATAATTATGAAATATTTTTCTGATGGCTGGCCAGACTGAAATCTGTAGCAGCAGAATCAGGATGAGCCATTTCACAAGCATAAATAGTTGAACTGACAATGTTAGGTTCATAGTAAGTATGACTCCTCAGTGTATATATCTAAAAAATCGCTTGACATATGTAATCCATTATAATCCCCGGAGATAGGTCTGGAGAACTGGTTTAGCCGGATTGGAAAGAACGACAATGTCATTTTTCTTTATTAGACGGGTCCAGTTCTGATATTTATGAATATCAGAAGCGAAATAGTTTGCATATCCGGTACTGGTCTCAATAATAACAAAATCGGCATCAGGATGATACCCATACTGGTATGCCTCCTTCCTCTGTGCCAGATGGGGTATCACATTATCCTGTGTGATTATGGCGGCATCGTCGGGAATATGGGCGATAATTGAGTCAAGCAGATTAAATTTTTCTGAATGTTTCTGATCAAGATAATCCGGAATGACTGTTACGTATGCAATAAACGGGCTGACAACCACAAAACCGATTATTGATCCCACCAGCAGAGCATATCCGATATATCGTGACCAGTTTTCCCTGCCTGCAATCTGGATTCTCTGATTGATATGATATAATCCATACAGAGTTGCCAGAATGACTACTGGTTCGAACATTCCCGGATAATGGTACTGTAAATCAAGGAAAGAGTACGTCGGAGAGAGGAACACTTCCAGAAACTGGAATGCCCCTACCAGCAGGATCTCTGGTGCTGCAAATGGAATGAAAAGCAGCGGGGCAAATGTTTCAGTAAACAAAATCGCTCGCTGTTTTCCATAGAGTGGAAAGTTCTCAACAAGATTGTTTGTATACTGCGAGGAGAGTGATGATGCAGGGGAGAAGTGAGGGATGACCACCAGCATTGAGAATACTGCAAATAGTAACGCAAAAACGATCAGAATCAGATGACAGATTTTTAAATTGCCGGTTCTGTTTTTTGAAAAGAAAAGGCCATAAACTCCTGTCATTCCGGCAAGAAGGGCCACATCTTCTCTGACAAGTACGAGTAAAAGACCTGCAAGAAGGTACAGTTTCCACCTGTTGCTGACAAGTCCATGCCAGCACAGAAAAAAAAGAAGAGGGACAAAGCAGATCGTAGAAAAGTTGTATAAATTTATCCCGTGTATTGCAGGAGAAAGAAGGTACACGATAACGATAAGATAGGATCTGTTTTCATCAAAGAATGTTCTGGATATACAGAACAACGGAATCGCCGCAGTTCCAACCAGAATGATACCTGCATAAGTAAAAAATAATGGATGCTGGAACACGAGGAAAAATGGAAGCAGGATAATCAAAATTGGTGAGTTATGAGCCCCGAATGAGCAATGATAAATCGTATCTACCGTATTGGTAAAGAACTCCCCCTGGTGTACTGTCATCCAGAATGACTGATCAAAAATTGCCAGGTCATGAGTTGAAATATAACATGAATGTATGAGGGTTGCCAGTACTCCCATCGCAAAACAATATAATGTGATGAGGATTCCCATGATCAAAAATGATCTTCTGATCTCATTTTTGCCAGAGATGAAAGAGGTCAGCCCGGACTCCATAATAATACAATCCTGAAATATTTTAGAATATTAGTGATATTTTTCAGAATATATATCCTCAATATATTGCTGTATCAGGAACTCCAAAAAGCAATGACGTCTTTAACCATCAAAGCACAAATATGTATGGTTTTATATGTTCAATATCACCTCTTTTCTCGATATCCATGTCCGTGAACATCCTGATAAAATAGCACTCGTTCATCCGTCCAGAAATATCTCGTATACCTGGAGAGAACTGCACAATGCCATCCTGTGTACAGCTGGTGGATTCAAAGAGATCGGTATCCGGACCGGTGATCGTGTTATCCTTTTTCTGGACAGTTCAGCAGATTACCTGATCTCATACTTTGCACTCTGGAGAATCGGAGCGGTGGTTGTTCCTGCAAATATCGTATACCAGGAGGATGAACTCAGATACGTTACTGAAGACTCTGGGGCCTGTGCCATCATAACTGACACCAATGGGAGAGCGATCGCAGATCGGGTTGCCAAAAGCCTTGGTATCTCACGGGTCCTGATATCCGGAGAAACCGGTGAGGACTCTCTGGAGCATTTTCGTTTGTCTGCCCCGCTCCGTTATCCTCATCCCTGCCACCCGGATGATCTCTCACAGATCCAGTACACATCCGGAACTACCGGAAGACCGAAAGGGGCCATGCTCACCCAGGGGGGTTGGATGGCAGCATTGGAGGCAGAGCGTGATGCACTAGAACTGAGAGGCGACGATGTTTACCTGGGAATTTACCCGATGGGACATGTGGGTATCAGCTGGGGCATCTCTGTTCTGAAACAAGGGGGAACCTGGGTCATTTTGGAACGGTTCCAATTAGATAAGTACATGGCTCTAGTAAAGGAATTCAAGGTCACGGTCCTCTCCTCCATGCCTCCGGTTATCCATAGTATCATGGAGACATCCCCGGAGACTGATTCAAACCTTGTATCAGTCAGGCGAATCATCAGTGGGGGAGGTCCGATGCATTCTCCCACCTGGCGGGCTTTCCATCATCGCTTCGGCATCCCAGTCATCAATGCCTACGGCCTGTCTGAAACCATTGTTATTGGATCAGGCACGGTTATCAGGCCAGAACATTATCCCGAGGCAGATGAGTACAACAGTGTGGGGACCCCGGTGGGATATACCGAAATTCGGGTGGTTCATGAAGACGACCCATCAATAACACTTCCTGATACACAAGCGGGTGAGATTGCAATCCGTGGCCCGGCTGTTGCACTCGGGTACTGGCAGAAACCTGAAGAGACTGCGGCAGTGTTCCTCCCGGATGGTTGGTTCCTCACCGGGGATGTCGGGTACATCGATAAGAACGGGATGCTGGTCATCACTGACCGTAAAAAGGATATGATCATCATGTCTGGCTGGAAGATCTACCCTACCGAGGTTGAAAACTCCCTGATTCTCCATCCAGACATCGCTGATATCGCAATCTTCGGCTGCCCTGATGAAGAGAAGGGTGAGATTCCTGCAGCAGCCGTAGTACCAAAGGCTGGGTGCACCGTCACCCACGAGAGCCTTGTGGCCTTTGCCAGAAAACATCTTGCAGGATACAAGATCCCACGAAAAACAATTATTGTGGGGAACCTTCCCCGGGTTGGAGGATGGAAACTGCTTCGCAGACAACTCCGGGATCAATACTGCCAGATCTGATCAACTGGTGTTGACTTTTGTTGTTGCCTTTGGGGTCCGGTGAACCCGGGCTCCGTTGTCGGTCAGGAGATCGTTGAAACTGACCACAAGCCCGGTACTGCCCATCACATAAGTGAGGTTGGAAGGGGTCGTGTTCTTTCCTGCCATTGACTGCATGATCAGAAAATTCTCCAGAAGCTGACTCTCCTGCCTGACAGGCTGGTGGGAATCCATGATATAGTTCCCGACGCCTGCCATCAGGAGCCCGCAGATGACCAGGCCGATTACGATCGCAACTCGTTCAGGTTCGACTCTCATGGTTATTTCAGGAGAATGATATTCCCCATTCCTCTGCGCCTTCTCTCGATAAGCCCCATACTCTCAAGAATGTCAAGCGTTCTGCTGACGTTTGACTTGGAAAGCCCGGTCTTCTCCACGATATCACTCTGGGGGATGAGCCCGTCAGCATCCAGAATACTCTGGTAGATGAGCTGCTGATCCTCCTTGAGTGTTGGAAGCACTGCCTCCCACTTGCGTCGTCGCTCTTCAAGAGGGGACGGCAACGGGACCTCGGGCTCTGATGATTTTGTCTGGACCGGTAGTGGAGAGGCGACAATATGGATCTGATCGTAAAAGAGCAGGATCAGTGCACTCGCGCAGACCACAAGGGATGCACAGATGATGATGGCAACATCAGTGATGGTATATACATCCCCGATATGTTCGGTCTGGATGACGAAGTCCGTCCCTGTGCTCCAGATGACGAGAGGAGTAGGATTCAGGAGTTTTACACCGAGAAAGAAGACCGCTGATATTAATACTGCAGCTGCAAGAACCTGCTGACCGTTCAGACCTGGGATACGCATAACTCCACCGATATCTCCTGTACTCAGACGTTACTCATGGGATAACATCAGTCTTTTCAAACAAGGGTACTGACCAGAGATAATTCTTCTTCTTACTGATGATCATCGGTACCGGTTTCAGCCCTGACTGCTGCGGCCGCTTCGCAGAGCCGCGACAACTTGGCATATGCCACATCCTGCGGCAGCATCCTGAGACCACAGTCAGGATCGAGAATAAGCCGCTCGGCCCCGAGTTCTTCCACTCCGGCCCGAATCCGGGTAATGACAGTCTCCAGATCCTCAAGCTTTGGCGTTGATGAGTCCACGCACCCGTACCCTATGTACTTGCCCTTCAGGTCCTGGGATGAGAGGGAAGAGAGGTTTTCAGGGTCTACACTTCCTTCAAAGTCGAGTACCTGAACCGGCATTCTGACATACTCGTTGATGATCCTGGAGAGTGGCCCACACACATGGAGACAGACCGGCACTGAAACCTGCCGAACAATCTGTTCGATCGCCTTCCTTCCCAGATCGAGATCTGCAACCCCGGTTGAGAAGATCGGCTCGTCGATCTGGAGCATTGTGATCCCTACCTCTCCAAGTGCGCGCGCTTCAGTGGCAAGGGCCTCTGCGATATCTGGTATCAACTCATCACGGGACCGGTAGTTCGCTGTGCTTAGGTGCAACCCATGAGAGAGGGTGGAGGGGCCGGTCACAAGTCCTTTGACATACTGATGCCGGGTCCGGGCATACCTGGTATCTTTAGTGGTTATCGTCTGTCCGGATGGCATCACCTTGCCGATGACATCCTTTCCACTGATTCCCGGGAGTCGTGAGGCAAACGTCCCTATCATATCCCCCCTCACCTGCCCGTCTGAGATGATGGTGATCCCTGCCGAGATCTGTGCATCTACAGCCTGGCAGACCGCCTCATGGAACGGATCCAGCAGACTCCTGAGCGTCCGTTGTGGTTCGGCAGGGAAACTCCCGACTACCGTAGTCGGGAGGATCTGGCCGGGGATGAAGGGTTTCATGATATGATTCCTGTATCCTAATCAGGGGACAACACGGTGCCGGTCGCGTGGGAACAGAACTGCTTCCCTGACATTCTGGAGCCCGAGCATCGTTGCAACCAGCCGGTCAGCACCAAGACCCCATCCAGCATGCGGAGGCATACCGTACTTGAACGGACTTAAGTAGAACTCAAAGTTGTCAGGGTTCAAACCTTTCTTTGCGATCTGCGAGACGAGGAGATCATGCTGGTGAACACGCTGTGCACCGCTCGAGAGTTCCATTCTCGGGTGCATCATATCAAATGCCTTACAAATCTCAGGTTCGTTCTCGTACGGCATTGCGTAGTATGGTCTGATAGAGCTGGGCCAGTCCACAATGAAGTAATGCCTGCCCATCTCTTCGCCGATAGCCCTCTCGGCAGCGGTGCCGATATCATCACCGAATTTGATCGGCTCTTCCATACCCTTGCTAGCGATTTCGATCGCATCAGTGTATGAAAGCCGGGGGAAGTTCTTCTCAGGGACAGCGAACGAGTCGATCTCAAGGTCTGCGATCGCAGTGCCGCAGTTTGTATCAACGAACGAGTAGACTGACCTGACAAGATCTTCAAGCACCTGCATGACGTCCTCATGGGTGGCGAATGAGACCTCAACATCTATAGAGGTGGCCTCGTTGAGGTGCTTTGTTGTATTGTGCTCCTCTGCCCTGAAGATCGGGCCGATCTCGTAGACCTTCTCAAACCCTGCAGCCATCATCATCTGTTTGTAGAGCTGCGGGCTCTGGTTGAGAAATGCCTCCTTCTCAAAGTATGCAATAGGGAAGAGCTCAGTGCCTCCCTCTGTTGCTGCAGCAACGATCTTGGAGGTTGTGATCTCGATGAAATCGTTGTCAAAGAGGAAGTTACGGGTTGCGTGTTGAACTGCACTGCGGATCTTGAAGACTGCACTCACCCGGGGGCGCCTGGCGTCAAGGAACCGGTTGTCGAGCCTGGTGTCCAGTTCGGCAGGGACCTTCTCTGCAACATCGAGCGGGAGCGGGGTTGCTGCTTTACTGACAACCTCTATCCGGTCAGGGATGACCTCTCGGCCTCCTGGAGCCTTCCCTTCCGGCTTGACGGTCCCGGTTACCCTGACTACCGATTCACGGGATATATCCTTGAGTGCCTCGACAACTTCGGGTGCTGCTTTCTTCTTGGGCACAGTAACCTGGATGATTCCGGTCCTGTCTCTGAGGAGGAGAAACGCAAGGCCACCGAGATCACGGATCTCGTGTGCCCATCCGGTAATATCTGCTGTGGATGACTCAGGGGTGATAGTATTGATAGGGACTCGCATATGCAACCCTAGTACTTGTGCATACAGGGGCAAAACCTTTGGTGCGGATCCTGCCCCCTTGAGGTGAGCGTGGTACGGAAGACATGATGCAAAGCACTTATGCGTTCATGCCTGCGAGATAGTACTGAGAATTATGAGTGCGTGTGTACATGACCCTGATCTCTTCAAAAGGGAGGGATCGATCCTCATCACCGGAACCAGGATCGGAGATCGGATCGCTGACATCTTCATTGATGAGACCGGCACGATCCGCGATATCGGTGAGGGAATCGGAAAAAAGTGTAAGGGAGAGGCAGAGCACCAGATCTCGGCAGAAAAGACACTTGCCATTCCCGGGCTTGTCAACGCCCACACGCATGCTGCGATGACCCTTCTGCGGGGATATGCTGATGATATGCACCTGCAGCAATGGCTTTCAGAGAAGATCTGGCCACTAGAAGCCCATCTCACCGGCGAGGACGTGTACTGGGGAACAAAACTCGCCTGTCTTGAGATGATCAGGAGCGGAACGGTTGCGTTCAACGATATGTACTTCTTCATGGAAGAGGCTGCAAAAGCGGTTGACGAGAGTGGAATTCGTGCTGTCCTCTGCCATGGGTTCATCACCTTCGGGCTGCCTGAAAAGTTTGAGGCCGAAGTGAAGGCGACCGAGAAACTGGTTGCCCACATCAGAGGGATGAACAACCCGCGCATCACTCCGGCTGTCGGGCCTCATGCCCCGTACACTGTTCCGCCCGAGCATCTGGAATGGTGTGGATCGTACAGCAGGGATGAGGATATCATGCTCCATATCCACCTGAGCGAGACTGAACAGGAGGTACTTGACTGCAAGAAGGCACACGGTGTCACTCCCGCAGCACTTCTTGACCGGTGTGGATGCCTGTCCGAGCGGACGCTCGCTGCACACGGTTGCTGGCTTGAGGATGCAGACTGCCGGCTGCTGGCAGAACGTGGATCCCACGTCGCCCATAATCCGGTGAGCAACATGAAACTCGCAACCGGACGTGCCATGCCGTATCCAGCCCTCCGGGATGCCGGGGTGAATGTCGCCCTAGCAACCGACGGATGTTCATCGAACAACAACCTGGACATGCTTGAGGAGATGAAGGTCGCTGCAATCGGCCAGAAGTTCTTCTGGAAGCAGGATACCCTCCTTCCGGCAGAGGAGGCTCTGGCCATGGCAACTACATGTGGTGCCAGGGCTCTTGGCATCCCCGGTGGTTCGCTGGCAGCCGGACAGCAGGCAGACATTGTACTGGTCTCACTCGATCACCCCTCGATGGTCCCGCTCCATAACCCTGTCTCCAACCTGGTGTATGCAGCATCAGGCGGATTAGTCAGCACCGTACTCTGCAACGGGCGGGTGCTGATGCATGACAAAGAGATCCCGGGTGAGGCTGATATCCTTGCAGGAGCAGCACAGGCTGCATCAGGTCTCTTGAGCCGGGCAGCAGAAAAATAATACAATAATTGCAGATCTGCAATCATTTTTTCTCGGTCTTCAGACCGGCATACGGGTCAGGATCAGATCCATAATCCCTTTTGCGATCTCCGGAGTGGTCATGAGGGTATCGCACCTGATGGCACCAGGAACCTCAACCGGGTCACGGATGTCCTGAATGAAGAGATCGATGAAATCTGCGTAAGCAGCGTACACTCCCGCAGAGGTTGGCTCAAAACCCAGAGCGACCATGAGATCATGGGCAGGCCCGCTCACCGGTTTGTCACCGATGAATGGGCTTACTGCAACCACCGGTTTCTTTTTCAGCAGATCGACCATCCCGCTGCATTCGAGGATTGGCGAGATGCTTGTTATCGGGTTGCTCGGTCCGATGATGATGAGATCACTCTTCTCCATCGCCTCCAGTGCTCCGGTGCAGGCATCAGGCCTGGTATCAGGGACTCTGAGGACTTTCCTGATCGCCACACTCCCCCTGTGCCTGACCCAGTACTCCTGGAAATGAATGATCCCGCCCTCGGTCTCGATCATCGTGGTGTACTCCTGGTCTGTCATCGGGAACACCGATGCCTGAACTGACAGTCTTGAGCAGAGCTCCCTTGTAGCCTGCGAGAGCGTCATCCCTCCTTTGAGCAGTTCTCCCCTGAGAAGCTCAACTGCCCGGTCCCGGTCACCAACAGCAAGGTATGTGTCGACTCCTAGGGATCTGAACTGTTCATGGGTTACGAACGTGTCACCGTCAATTCCCCACCAGGTTTTGGTGTTGAGAATTCCGGCAAAGAGGTACATCACCGTGTCGATATCAGGAGAGATGTGCCCGCCCTGGTACCAGAGATCTTCTGCTGTGTTGACGATGACAGCAATATCGTTGTCATTCAGGGTTAATCTTGCACCCTGCAGGAGTTTGGGTGTCCCGGTACCGCCCGAGAGAAATGTTACTGTTATGATATCCTCCCATGATAGACTGTTCCGGAAGTAACATAAAACTGCCATACGAATACCATCAGAGAGACCAAAGGCCGGTGCAATATTAAAGCCATCAAAGACCCGGTGCATGGGTATATCCAGGTTGAGCCTGAGCTGCTGCCCCTCGTCGA
Source organism: uncultured Methanospirillum sp. (assembly GCF_963668475.1). Lineage (GTDB taxonomy): Archaea > Halobacteriota > Methanomicrobia > Methanomicrobiales > Methanospirillaceae > Methanospirillum. The sequence goes on along the minus strand of NZ_OY764544.1, from coordinate 1,996,322 downwards.
CTCCCCGGAAGTTCAGCGACTCAGGTACATCCGCCAGCTTGGGTTCTCGTTTCTGGTTTATCCGGGTGCTCATCATACCAGGTTTGAGCATTCACTCGGGGCGATGCATCTTGCATCCCTGATGTCAGGGCAGATAGGCCTCCGGAGAGAGGACCATCTGCTGGTCACAGCAGCCGCTCTTCTTCATGATATCGGGCATGGTCCGTTCTCCCATGCAATCGAAGGTATCGCATCAGAAGCCCTCGGTAGATCACACACTGATATCAGGGATCTGATCACAAAGAGCCGGCTTGCAGATGAACTCGAACGGATCGATCTCGATCCCCTGGAGGTCTGCCTGATGATAGAGGGAACCCATCAGTTGGCCAGCATCATCCATGGCGATCTGGATGTTGACCGGATGGATTACCTGCTCCGTGATGCACATTACACCGGGGTTCCCTATGGGACCGTGGATGCAGGACGCCTGATCAGGGCGACCCGCCTCTTTGAAGGAGAGATAGTCCTTCATGAGAGTGGGGTGCAGGCAGCAGAATCGCTCCTTATCGCCAGGACCCTGATGAGGCCAGCGGTGTATTACCATCATGTGAGCAGAATTGCAGAGAAGATCTTTTCAACAGCCGTGTACGAACAGAGCAGGGCCGATCCCGCCGGGATCATGGAGCAGATGATCCGGATGGATGATGCAGCCTGTATACAGACTCTGCTGAATTCTGATCGTTCTGATGTCAGACATCTGGCAGAAGATCTCTACTACCGGCGTCTCTTCAAACGGTCCCTGTACCTCGGTAAAGATGAGGTCTCTTCTTCCATGCGACCATCTGAAGACTCACATGCACGGGAGAGGGACCTTGCAGTCAGAATCGCTGAACTTGCAGGAGTCGTGCCCCGCGAAGTTCTGGTTGATATTCCTGCATTTCCCCGTGATATGTTCATGAAGGTTCAGGTACAGGATCGGGACAGTCTTCTTCCCCTCGAAGATGTCTCGCCTCTGGTAACAACCCTGAACGAGACCCGCCAAACACAGTGGCGGGTAGGGGTGTATGCTCCTGAACATGCGGTTAGTGAGGTCAGAAAGGCTGCACGGGAATTGCTGCATGTCAGGCCGCCGACAAGACAGGATCGGCTTCTCTGATTGTTCAATCACTAAAATTCAAAAAAGAGTTTTATGCAGCGTTTGCTGCAAGAATTCCATCTGCAGACATGTACAACCAGTATCCGTTGTAAGGTCCGAGCATGGTATTGTCATTGCTTCCCTTGATGATCATCGCGTTATACCGCTGGGAAGATCCGTCAAATCCTACGCAGTTGACCCAGCTGTTCTGAACCGAGAGGAAGGTGTACTTGGCCTCAATCGGGGTCACTCCGGTAAACCCTACTCCGTTCCAGCCTTTCTTCAGCTGTTTAGTCGGCGGGGTCTGAACCGGGTTGGGATCGTACTCCAGTGGGATCTTGTCGATACCGCCAGAGTAGATCCAGAATGCATCGAGCGGCCTGATGATGGTTCCTGGGTTGACTATGTTCCAGGCATGACTCATTGAGTCGTACTGGAACACACTGTGTCCCTTGACATCCACATGGCTGAAGATGCTTGCTGTATCAGATCCTGGTGCAAGTTTCTTCGGGACAGAGACGAAGTTCCAGCCAGGATAGAGAGGTACTACATCGGTTGGTTTTTTTCCAACCGTGATGAATGCTGTCTTGGTCTCGGTGTCAGAGCAACCCTGCTGGTTGCTTGCAGTGAGAGTAACTGTGTATGTTCCCGGATCAAGGTACGTGTGGATCGGGTTTGCGATGTTATCGCATCCCCCGCCTGAACATGACACATCGGCTTCCATTGGGATTGGGCCGGGTTTATCCCCAAAATTCCATTTCCACATGGTTGGGTTTCCAGCCGAGAGATCAGTAAACTGAACCTTTAGTGGTGCTTCACCAGATGTTGGGGCAGCACTGAAGTTGGCATCTATTTTGCATGCCGGAACTACGACAACAAACTGGCTCTTTGAGATTGTGTCTGTGCATCCCTGCTGGTTGCTTGCGGTTAGGGTAACGGTGTATGTTCCTGGCTCACGGTATGTGTGGATTGGGTTCGCGATGTTACCACAACTTCCACCTGAGCATGACACGTCATCCATCGGGATTGGTCCGTCCCCGAAGTCCCAGTGCCACATAGTCGGGTTCCCGGTGGACTTGTCAGTAAACTGGACCGTGAGCGGTGCAGCCCCGCTGGTCGGGTCTGCTATGAAGTCTGCCTTGATGCTGCATGCCGGGACAACTACAACGAACTGACTCTTTGAGATAGTATCCGTGCATCCCTGCTGATTGCTTGCAGTGAGAGTAACTGTGTAAGTTCCGGGTTCGCGGTATGTGTGAGTCGGGTTCGCAATGTTTCCACATCCTCCCCCTGAGCATGACACATCATCCATCGGGATTGGTCCGTCCCCGAAGTCCCAGTGCCACATAGTCGGGTTCCCGGTGGACTTGTCAGTGAACTGGACCGTGAGCGGTGCGGATCCACTGGTCGGGTTTGCAATGAAGTCCGCCTTGATACTGCATGCCGGGACTACGACGACAAACTGGGATTTAGATATTGTGTCTGTGCATCCCTGCTGGTTGCTTGCAGTAAGGGTAACTGTGTATGTTCCTGGCTCGCGGTATGTGTGAGTCGGGTTTGCAATGTTCCCGCATCCTCCCCCTGAGCATGACACATCATCCATCGGGATTGGTCCGTCCCCGAAGTCCCAGTGCCACATAGTCGGGTTCCCGGTGGACTTGTCAGTAAACTGGACCGTGAGCGGTGCTGATCCGTTTGTGGGGTCTGCTATGAAGTCTGCCTTGATACTACATGCCGGGACAACTACAACGAACTGACTCTTTGAGATAGTGTCTGTGCATCCCTGCTGATTGCTTGCAGTGAGAGTAACTGTGTAAGTTCCTGGCTCGCGGTATGTGTGAGTCGGGTTAGCGATGTTTCCACATCCCCCACCCGAGCATGATACGTCATCCATTGGGATCGGTCCGTCCCCGAAGTCCCAGTGCCACATAGTTGGGTTCCCGGTTGACTTGTCAGTGAACTGGACCGTAAGTGGTGCCGCCCCGTTGGTGGGGTCTGCTATGAAGTCCGCCTTGATGTTGCATGCCGGGACTACGACGACAAACTGGGATTTAGATATTGTGTCTGTGCATCCCTGCTGATTGCTTGCGGTCAGGGTAACGGTGTATGTTCCCGGCTCGCGGTATGTGTGAGTCGGGTTTGCAATGTTCCCGCATCCTCCACCCGAACATGATACATCATCCATTGGGATTGGTCCGTCCCCGAAGTCCCAGTGCCACATAGTCGGGTTCCCGGTGGACTTGTCTGTGAACTGGACCGTGAGCGGTGCCGCCCCGTTTGTCGGGTTTGCAATGAAGTCTGCTTTGATGTTACAAGCCGGAACTACGACAACAAACTGGCTCTTTGAGATAGTGTCTGTGCATCCCTGCTGGTTGCTTGCCGTGAGTGTAACAGTGTATGTTCCCGGCTCGCGGTATGTGTGAGTCGGATTTGCTATGTTGTCACATCCTCCACCCGAGCATGATACATCGGCATCCATCGGGATCGGTCCGTCTCCAAAGTCCCAATGCCACATAGTCGGATTCCCTGTCGATTTGTCAGTGAACTGGACCGTGAGCGGAGCAGATCCGTTTGTTGGGTTTGCAATGAAGTCTGCCTTGATGCTGCATGCCGGCTCGACAACCACATACATCTGCTTGGTAATCGTGTCAGAGCATCCGTACTGGCTGCTTGCAGTCAGGGTGACCGTGTATGTTCCGGGTTCGAGGTATGTGTGTGTCGGGTTTGCTATGTTGTCACATCCTCCACCTGAACATGACACATCAGCATTCATCGGGATTGGTCCGTCCCCGAAGTCCCAGTGCCACATAGTGGGGTTTCCGGTTGACTTGTCAGTGAACTGGACAGTCAGCGGAGCAGTACCGCTGTTTGGAGATCCGACAAAGTCTGCCTTGATGTTACACGGGCTGACGGTGATGGTCTTCTCTTTTGATCCTTCACCACAACTCTGGCTTGATGCTGCAAGCCGTACCGTGTATGTTCCGGGCTTCTCATAGGTGTGGCTTGGGCTTGCAACCATATCGGTTGATCCGTCCCCGAAGTCCCATGCCCACATCGTTGGATCACCGGTCGATAAATCCGTGAACTGCACGGTCAATGGAGCAATCCCTGACTGTGGATCAAAGGAAAAGTCTGCAGTGATAGAGCATTTCCCATCAACAATGATGTAATCTTCTTTGACCTTGGTACTGGTTCCTCCAAGGGCAGTGCTTGCATTGAGCGTTACTGTGTATTTTCCAGGCCTCTGATAGGTGTGGTTCGGATTCTGGATCGTGCTTGTTGATCCATCCCCAAAGTCCCATTTCCAGATGTCAGGATTCCCGATCGTACAGTCTGAGAATTGAACATCAAGAGGTGCAAATCCGTTGGTCGGGTGTCCGATGAAGTCAGCAGAGATCGGTGTCGGATCACGGACTATAATGTACGCCTCACGAACCTTGGTACTGGTTCCATTGGTCAGACTGGATGCTGCCAGTTTAACTGTGTACTTTCCAGGCTTTGTGTAAGTATGAACCGGATCTGCAACTGCAGAGACGGTCCCCCCGTCTCCGAAGTCCCATGCCCACATTGAGGGCCTTCCACTGGAAGCATCAAGGAACTGAACTCTCAGTGGCGCGTCCCCGGTTGTTGGACTGCCAATAAAATCTGCAATAATACAGGGACCGCCATTCATCGGTCCGCACGAGTCAGGAGTCGCTGCACTCCCGCTTTCAGCCAGCACCCCCCCTATGCATGGTGAGGCCAGCAGAAGCGTGACCGCAACCAGAAGGAGTGTAATATTTTGGAGTAATCTCATTCTATCCCACCACCAGACAATCTTAAGGGTGTCACTCTGACACCCACGTAACTCCTACCTCACCTCTCAGGGACTTAATAGTATCCATTCGATAATAATCCCTGACCCCTTTTCAGACAGTTCAGACAATATAACTGCAGGAAATGTACCGGACAGGTCTTTTTCTGCAGCCTCATATGAGAGTTTGTCATACCAATGTTGTCAGAACTACAGGCTCGGCAATAATCAAAAATTATGCTGAGATGGCAGCAAGGACGCCATCTTCTGACATGAACAGCCAGTACCCGTTGTATGGGTTGAGTCTGGTGTCGTCATTACGTCCCTTGATGATCATCTCGTTGTACTTCTGGAGAACCCGGTCAAAGCCGAGGCAGTTTACCCACTTGTCCTGGACTGAAAGAAGGGTGAACTTTGCCTCCAGCGGTTCAAATCCGGTGAACCCGATAGCATTCCATCCTCTCTTCAGTTCACGGGTCTGTGGAATCTGGAGCGGATCCGAGTCAAATGAGAGCGGTACTGAGTCCGCTTTCTTTGAGTAGAGCCATACTGCTTCGAGGGGTTTGATCTGGTTCGACTGGTTCAGGGTCAGCCACTGTCCACGAACAGAATCATACTGGAATATGCTGTGTCCGTCAACTTCGATATGCCCGAATATTGCTGCAGTATCCTTTCCAGCAACAAGTTTCTTTGGCACTGATATGAAGTTCCAGCCTGCAGCGATTGGGATCGAGTCAGAGGTCGGAATATTCTGGACGTTGATGTAGTTTATCTTCGCCTCAGTGTCCGAGTTCTGCTGGTTGCTTGCGGTCAGCGTTACCGTGTAGACTCCGTTCTTGACGTAGGTATGCTTCGGGTTTGCAATGCTGTTGCAGTTCCCGCTTGCACATGAAACATTTGCATCCATCGGGATCGGCCCATCCCCGAAGTTCCATACCCACATGGTTGGGTTCCCGGCTGATTTGTCGGTGAACTGGACTGTCAGCGGTGCTGTTCCAGAAGTCGGGGCAGCGGTAAAGTCAGCATTGAACGCCGGGACCGGTGTACTACTGACGGTGATGTATCCCTGTTTGACCTGTGTGTCAGAGTTACCGTACTGGTTCGATGCTCTGAGAGTAACAGTGTACACTCCGTCATGAGTGTACGTGTGCTTCGGGTTTGCGATGCTGTTGCAGTTCCCACTGGCACACGATACATTTTCATCTCCAGCACTCATCGGGATTGGTCCGTCCCCGAAGTCCCAGTTCCACATGGTCGGGTTTCCGGTTGTCAGGTCTTTGAACTGGACTGTCAGCGGTGCTGCTCCGGAGGTCGGAGCTGCTGTGAAGTCTGCCTTGAAGGTTGGGACCGGTGTACTACTGACGGTGATGTATCCCTGTTTGACCTGTGTATCAGAGTTTCCGTACTGGTTCGATGCTCTGAGAGTAACAGTGTACACTCCGTCATGAGTGTACGTGTGCTTCGGGTTTGCGATGCTGTTGCAGGTTCCGCTGGCACATGAAACATTTTCATCTCCAGCACTCATCGGGATTGGTCCGTCCCCGAAGTCCCAGTTCCACATGGTCGGGTTTCCGGTTGTCAGGTCCGTGAACTGCACAGTCAGTGGAGAAGTTCCGGAGGTCGGGTTGGCCACAAAGTCTGCCTTGAAGGTTGGGACTGGAGTACTGCTGACTGTGATATACCCGGTCTTTACCTTGGTATCAGAGCTCTGTCTGTTGCTTGCAGTGAGAGTGACTGTGTATGTCCCTGGCTGGCGATATGTGTGGGTCGGACTTGCAATAGTGTTGCAGTTCCCGCTTGCACACGATACATTCTCATCTCCAGCACTCATCGGGATTGGTCCGTCCCCGAAGTCCCAGACCCACATTGTCGGGTTTCCGGCAGAGAGGTCAGTGAACTTTACCGTCAGTGGTACTCCGCCTGAGGTCGGATTTGCAGAGAAGTCTGCAACAATTCCTGACGGTGAGGAGGAGAAGTCGAGATCTTTCCTTACAATCCGGTCTCCTGATCGTGCGATCACCTGTGTTTCAGATGCCCGCTGGGTTCCGCTCCAGAATGAGATCGTCTTTCCGACATCTGCCTCTTTAATTGGAACGATGAGCCTGGCATCCTCTGGTGTCTCGCCTGGTCCTCCGTATGAACCGGAGTAACGGGTAACATAGGAAGTCACCGGCACAGCATCGATTCTGGCCTCAAGGGGCGTTCCTGCCGGGGCTGACTTCCCGTCAAGCTGGACATACCCGTAAAACTCGTATGGTGAGAGTGGATTTGCCTTGGTGAAACTCAGGTCCTGTTTGAAACTGCCACCGCTTGTGATCTGGAATGTCTCTGAAGCCTTGTAGTCACCCTGCCAGAAGGTCACATGTTTTCCGAGATCATTCTGGGTGATCGGGATCTTCAGTGTAGGATCCTGACCGCCAGATCCGCCATACTGGCCGTACTGGGTTGTAGTAACCTCTCCTCTGATGACATCGTCTATCTTGGTGACGATCGTTGTACCTTTCTCTGCCGGTTGTCCGTCTACAGATACAGAGCCATAGAAACAGAGATCTGATTCAGGCTTTGCGTTTGCGAAGTTGAGAGGCAGTTCCTGTGTTGTGCCGCCTCCGGTGATCGGAATGGTTGGAGTACCCTGGACTCCGTCTGCCCAGAACGAGATCTCCTTGCCGATGTCAATCTGCTCAATATTTACCGAGAGTTTACCGCTGTAACTCCCCTGACCGCCGTAGTATCCTTCATTTGCTACCGTGATGGAACTCTTCGTCTTTCCATTCACTTTTGCCAGGATCTCTGTTCCAACAGGAGCCGGGAGGTAGTTGATAGTTACCGGCCCATAAAACTCGTATGCTCTAAACGGGGTGTTCGGTTTCAGGGTGTACAGGAAGACATCCCAGTTTCCAAGTCTGTCATCCTGCCAGGCAACTTTGTCGATGTAGATATCTGGCTTGATCTGGTTCCCCGGACCCGGGCTTACAATGTAGGTGGCCGGTATCTGAAGATTGACCATGTAGATATGGCTGGTTCCGTCCTGATCAGTCCGTGACCAGACCACGTTGCTGCCTGATACTGAAGGCTCGCGGTCATCTACATCGTCGTAGGTGATAGCGGTTGTGAGATCCTTCTTCAGGTTGTACATGAAGATATCCCACTTCCCGTTCCTGTTGTCTTCCCAGACAACGAGATCCCCGGAAATCCGGGGTTTCTGCTGGGTTGCAGGATCCCTTGTTACCTGGACAAGCTGTTCTGTCTTGATGTTATAGGCGTAGATATTCCAGTCTTCCTTTCCATCATCGAGCTGCTGGTAGACGATCCAGTCCCCGTCTACATCAGGGTTTGCCTTGTCCATCTGGTTCTGATCGATGTACACCGGTTTTCCGGTTGATCCGGCTTTTATGAATCCGATATCCCTGTTGTCATGGCCGTTGTAGTCTTCAAATGCAACAAGCCCGTTCGAGATGGCGGGACGGAATTTGTTGCTTGTTGAAACAAATACTGCATCTTCTTTTCCTGAAGAAATGTCGTAGGAGAAGATGTCAGAGTTGCCATTACGGGTATCGTCCCAGACGATCTTTCCGTCCGAGATATCCGGGTTGTTCTGGTCGCAGGCAATGTTTGATACCGTCTCACGCTTGCCTCCCTGGGTATCATAATACCAGACCTTCCCCTCACCAGCAGTGTAACAGACCCATGTGAGATACCGCTCGTCCAGCCTTGGCTGCCAGTCAAATATCGAGTCAAACGTGAGTTGTTCTTCAACTCCCGGTACCTGGGCGACCGCCGCCTCAATGCTGAAGACTGCAACCGGCTCAAACTCTGCTGCAAGAGCCGGTCCACAGAGCATCAGCAGAGCAAAAAATGCAATAAGACCTGTGAAAACTTTCATGGTTATCATCCCTTAAAGGAAAAAGTGAAGCAGGTACTCAGATACCTGCTGCCGCCAGGTCACCCTCATCGCTCATGTAGATCCAGTACCCGTATCCTGGATAGAGCGATCCCTGGGAACTGTCCGGGACATTCATAATTGTATTCTGGAACCTCTGGGATGCAGAGTCGTATCCGATCACGTACACCCACTTGTCCCTTATCGAGAGGAGGGTGTTATACGCAGAGATCGTGTTCAGGTTTGTCACACCAAATGTGTTCCAGCCCTTAACCAGTTTCTTGGTCTGCGGAATCTGCAGTGCATCGGCAGCGAAGTACAGGTTCAGTGCATCCTTTTTGGTTGAATAGACCCAGAATGCATCAAGCGGCTTGATGGTTACATCAGCCGTGACCGTTGTCCAGGTCTTTGCACGTGGATTGTAACTGAAGATGCTGTGTCCACCAACATCGATCCGTCCAAAGACGGCTCTTGCAGTGTTCATTCCATCAGTAAGCATCTTCGGTGAGGATATGAAGTTCCATCCCGGATTCAGTCCAATCTGTGCACTTGGAGGAGTTACTGCTCCGACTGCAATGAAGTTCTGCTTGACTGTGGTCTTCGACTGTCCGTTCCAGTACCCGGTAACCAGACCCACAGAATACACTCCATCACGCTGGTAGACATGAACCGGGTTGGTATCAGTTGACGTCGTTCCGTCCCCAAAGTCCCAGTAGTGGGTCTTCGGGCTCCCTGTTGATCTGTCAGTGAACTTCACAGAGAGTGGTGCACTTCCCTGAACCGGGGTTGCCGTGAACTCTGCATATCCTGCCGGGTTTGTTGAGAAGTTCAGGTTTTTTTGCAGCGTAAGACCGCTCACAATCAGCTGCGTCTGATCTGCTTCTGAACCCGTATCGGTCTGGAAACGGATTGTCTTGCCGACATCACCCTGGTAGATTGGAACCTCAAGGTACGGACCGCTTGCAGAGCCATACTGTCCTGCTGAGGACACTGTGATCTGTCCGCGTGCCTGGCCGTCTACAACTGCATAGATTATTCGTCCATTCTCAAGCGGTGTTCCTCCTACGGTCGCCATGCCATAGAGGTAATACTTGGACTGGGAAGGTGAAGAGGAAGAACTGAAGGTGAGATCAAGGCGCTGTGTTATTGTTCCTTCAGCAGATACGCCACCAGTTGATCCGACTGACATCAGGGCAACTCCTCCACCACTACCGGTTCCGGTACTGCTGCCAACCAGATACTGCTGGGAGGTTGTGTACGTGGCCCCGTTGTATGATGCGGTGAAGGTCATGTACTGACCGGCATCTGATGAGTAGATCGGAACAGTCAGGCCCGAGTACTGGCCGGTTGTGGTGACTGTTGTCTGTGCCCTTCCTACATTGCCCACGAGAGCCGTGATGATTGTACCGCTCGATGCATACTGACTACCGACCATGGCAGAACCACTTAAAATATACTGGTTCTGGGATGGTGATGATGATGATGTGAATGCAAGATTGAGGGTCTGGGAAACCACCGACTCTGCAGAGACATCCGAAGAGCCGGCAGACATCAGGCCCACTCCTCCGGAACTGCGTGTACTGACCTGAACCTGCTGGCCTGAAGAGTACGTAATTCCGTTGTATGTTGCTGCGAATGTGATGTACTTCCCTACATCGGGTGAGTAAACCGGGACACTGAGCCCGGAGTACTGGCCTGTTGAATATACCGAGGCCTGTCCTCTGATTCTGCCATCAATTAATGCATACAGAACTGTTCCACTTGGAGCGTTCTGTGAGTTGAGCTGGGCAGTTCCTGAGAACTGGTAACTGTTCACTCTCGAACCGTACGACGAACTCAGATCAAGTGACTGGATACCCCCGTCTTTTCCAATTACAATGGTCTGGTCGATCGGAACACTGTCAACGTAGAATGTGAGTTTCTTTCCAACATCACCGGAGTAAACAGGAACCTCGAAGTATTTGCTTCCCTGTGCCCCGTATGCTCCATCCTTGTCAACAGTGAAACTGCCACGGACATCGGTTGACCCCTCAACCATGGCCGTGATTGTTGATCCAACCGGCATAGCACTGCCTGCATTGGTGATTGCCCCGTAGAACTGGTACTTTCCGGTCTGGGTACCCTGGATCAGCCCTGATCCGATGGTGGTGCCTGAAACGTTCAGGTCCAGCATCTGGGTTCCTCCGGTGGTTGCAATCACCATGGTCTGGTCTACCGGTGCACCGTCAACGTAGAATGTGAGTTTCTTTCCGGCATCGTCGGAATAGATCGGGATATTAAAGTATTTTCCGTCCTGTGATCCGTATGCCCCGTCCTTGTCAACAGTGAAACTGCATCTGGCTGCAGTCTCGCCGTCAACCATGGCTGTGATAGTTGATCCAACCGGTACCGGATTTCCTGCACGGTTAACAGCACCGTAGAAGTAATAATTCCCGGAGGGAGTCCTGGTGGTCCCCGTGTTGATTCCTGAACCACTCAGTTTCATCACATAAATGTTCGGGTTTCCTGAGCTGTAATCCTCCCAGGAGACGTAATCACCGTATATGGATGGGGCTTTCTGATCGAACTGATCGTTACCGAGGTTGTATATCCTTCCGCTGATCAGGTCGAGAAGCATGATGTCAGAGTTGCTTCCTGAGCGATCCTCCCAGACAACGAGGACACCTGAAACATCAGGGTTGTATGCATTTCCTGTTGCGGATAGCCGGATCTCATGCAGGTTTCTCAGATCTATTCCGTAAACATCAGAACCGCCGTTCCGGTTGTCTTCCCAGACCACGATGTTGCCGCTGATCTTTGGATGTTTCTGATCTGAACTGTCCGATGTCAGCTGGTACTCTTTCCCGGCACTGATATCATACATGTAGATATCTGCATTTCCGTTTCTCCAGTCTTCCCATACGACATAATTGCCAGATATGTCAGGATTCTCCTGGTCCCCAAGATCCTTGCAGATTATTTTTACTTTGTTGCTGTTTACATCATACTTGCCACTGTTCAGATCCACATTGCGGCTGTTCAGATCAGCAAGGACAATATCAGCGTTTCCTGAGCTCCAGTCCTGCCATACAACGTATCTGCCTGATACTGCAGGCTGATTCTGGTTGTATGTACTGGGTGAAACCTGGAATGATGTCTGACTCTGGGTATCGTATACGAAGATGTTCTTTAATGAATTGCCAGGGGATGCATCCTGTTCATACACCAGCATCCTGCCAGACCCGTCCGGGTATGTCTGCTCCTGGCCTGACGGGTTTATGGTTCCTGACGTACCGGTGCTGAAGTCGTACTTACCGACAAGAGCCACTCCGGCGTTCCATTCCTCATACACAACCCCGTTGTCATAGACCTTCGGGTGTACTCGTTTCAACTTACCGGTTGTGACCTGTTTCCTGTCTCCACCACACTGATCTCTCGTGAGGGTGTACTGGACAGATCCCAGGGTCAGGGTATTCTTCAGGGTGTATGCATCAGGATCTGATGCCGCAGCCATAATTGAGATGCCGCTTGCACCACTCTGTGCTGCCGGATTTACCGTTTCTGATTGTACAGCCGGTATTCCGGTGGTGAGTGTCAGTTCTGCCGTCACTGCCATGCCGCAGAGACAGAGAAGAATCACCATCATATAAGGCAGATATCTCCAAACCTTCATCTTTACTCCTCCCATCCGCATGGTCCACCTGGTTTGGACCAGATGGACTGATCACTAGATATATGTGCTAATCTTTACGCTAAGCTCTATAAAATACTATCACTCCTAATCGCTGCAATTAAAGCGCCCCAATAGCGATTTAAGAACTAAATTGGATTATTATTCCTTCTATGAATATTATTGCGGCGATAAATCGGATATGGCGTTTATTTCTCCAACCCCCCATGGTGCGCAGGATATGCGCGACTAATGCCTGACATCAGTGACAGGACTGATGGTGCATGATCAGCACGAATTTTCTAAAGCCATCCCGAAGCCGAGTTATATTATTCCTCAGGTCATCTTCTCATCAGGTGTGTATTTCATGCATCGGTACTAAACGATAAGTACGAGCAGCCACCTGCCTGTGATTCGAGAGGCAGGCTTTGTTAGTGGCTGTTGCTTGGTTGATGTATGACCAGAAGATTTGTAATCGGGGTATCGGGAGCGAGTGGTATGATTTATGCAGCCCGGCTCCTGCATCACCTCTCTCCCGTAGCCGAGGTTCATCTTGTGGTCAGCCCGGTTGCCGGAGAGATCGCTGTCCATGAAGGTGTCTCTCTCTCCGGGTTTCCGGTCACTATCCACCGGTTTGATGATCTTGCTGCACCTATCGCAAGCGGGTCGTTCAGGCATGACGGGATGGTCATCGTCCCGTGCAGCATGAAGACCCTGGCCTCGGTTGCGAACGGAATCACCCCGAACCTGGTAACCCGTGCAGCAGACGTCACCCTAAAGGAACGCAGATCCTGTATTCTCGTGCTCAGGGAGAACCCTCTCTCCCGGATTCATATCACCAATATGCTCACTGCCCATGATGCAGGAGCGACTATCATGGTGGCAAGTCCGCCGTTCTACAACAGACCGGCAACCATTGAGGACCTTGTTGATTCTGTGATCTCCCGGATCGTTGACCATCTTGGGATGGACCTCGAGATCACCAGCAGATGGAGTGGATACGAATGAGAACCTGTATTGATCTGATGAGGAGCAAAGGTCTGGTCATAGACATTCATGAACCGGTCTCCTCAGAGTATGAAGCACCGAAGCGATCGTTTGGGACCGACAAACTTCTCTTCTTCCATAATCTCGACGGAAAGAAGGCTGTGATGAATGTCACCGCAAGCAGGGAGGCCCTTGCCCTTGCCCTTGGAGTCAGCCCTGAAAAGATGGTTCCTCACCTTGCAGCCTGCCGGTATGATGGCAGAGTGATAGAAGACGGAACCACCTCATGTTCTGCACCAGATCTCGACGCTATCCCGATCATGAAGCATTACCCGCTTGATGCAGGCCGGTATGTCTGTGCCGGAGTGGTCTTCTCGCGTTACAACGGGGTTGAGAATGCCTCAGTACACCGGATGCTCCAGTCAGGTAAGGACAGGCTGGTTGCCCGGCTCGTCGAGGGCAGGCATACTCACACCATGCTCAAGCAGGCCCTTGCAGACGGAAAGGAACTCCCTGTTGCGATTGCGATAGGTCTGCACCCCCTGGTCATGTTTGCAAGCTGTAGCAGGGTCCCGGTCGGGATGGAACTGCCTTTTGCAGCAGAACTGCTCGGTGGAGAGATCACAGTAAAAACACTTTCAAACGGAGTTCGTGTTCCTGATGCAGAGATCATCCTTGAAGGGTTCATCGGCGGAGAAACTGCGAAAGAGGGACCGTTTGTAGACATCACCGGAACCTACGACCCGGTACGGACCCAGCCGGTGATCAGGATCACCGGGATGCGCATGAAGCCTGATCCGATCTACCATGGTATTCTGCCAGGGGGAGATGAGCACAAGATCCTGATGGGTGCTCCGTATGAACCACTGATCTACAAGGCTGTTGCCGGAGTTACCGGAGTGACCGATGTGGTGCTCACGAAAGGTGGCTGCGGGTACCTTCATGCAGTTGTCCAGATCAGGAAGAGGACACAGGGAGATGGAAAGAACGCGATACTGGCTGCCTTTGCGGCTCACACATCCTTAAAGCATGTGGTCATCGTTGATGAGGATATCAATCCATCAGATCCCCTGGATGTCGAGTATGCCCTGGCAACAAGAGTGAGGGCTGATACTGACACTATTATAATACCCGGGATCAGGGGGTCTTCCCTTGACCCCACCCGGATTGGCGACGGGCTGAATGTCAAGATGGGGATCGATGCAACCATGGAGATGGGCAGGGAAGACGAGTTCATCAGGGCAACCTGGGAGCAGTAATGTTTCTGACCGCTGAAGAAGAGGCGATACTTGGTGGTGAGGAAGGCCCGACCAGGCAGCAGCTGATGGAGATCCTGGTTGCGATGGGGAAGGTCTTCGAGGCAGAGAAGATGGTTCCCATACGAAGCGCCCAGGTCTCTGGTGCATCGTACAAAACGATCGGCAGGTGGGGGCTTGAATGGCTCACAAGCCTTGATGCAAAGGCCAGTGTGCCTGCAATTCTCAACCCTGTCGGTATGGACCGGATCAGGTGGAGGCAGATGGAGATCGATCCTGAGTTTGCCAAAAACCAGCTTGATGTGATCGCTGCATATGATCGGCTTGGGATACGGCTTGAATGTACCTGCACACCGTACTACCTGACCATCACCGAGTACGGTGATCATCTTGCCTGGTCAGAGTCTTCAGCGGTTGCGTATGCAAACTCGGTCATTGGGGCACGGACGAACCGTGAGGGAGGGCCCTCTGCCCTTGCCGCAGCAATCCTTGGGAGAACACCTGCATACGGCCTGCATCTTGTTGAGAACAGGGCCCCGGTCCTCTCTATCAATGTTGATGGTGCTCCCGGGAATGTCGATGAATCCTGGTATGGTGCTCTCGGATATCTTGCCGGGAAGATTGCAGGAAATCGTGTGCCTATCTTCACCGGAATACGACCGTCACGGGATCAACTCAAGAATCTCGGGGCTGCAATGGCTGCCACCGGTGCCACTGCCCTCTACCATGTCAGGGATATAACTCCCGAGGCACGGGTCTTCAAGTACGATACAGCCTCCCTTGAGACGATCACCATCACCGCATCAGAGGTTGCAGATGTGTATGGATCAGCAGAGCCTGATGCAATCGCGATCGGCTGTCCGCACTGTTCTGACGAGGAACTCACCAGAATCGCAGGGAAACTGCAGGGTTGCAGAGTGAAAAGACCGCTCTACATCTTTGCAGCACGTGATGTCATCACCAGATCTGCAGAAGCGGTCGGCATCATCGAGAAAAGCGGGGCATGGGTGTATGCTGACACCTGTATGGTGGTCTCACCTGCACTTGAGCGGTACAAGACCATCATGGTCTCCAGTGGAAAAGCACTTGCATATGTTCCGAACATGTGTGGCGCCTCCTCGATCATCGGAACCCTTGATGACTGTCTTGCTGCAGCCTGCCGGTAGACCCGGCATCATGTGCACACGGGGATTAGGCTCTGACGCCGGAGTCCGGGTCAGAGCAGTTTATTATTCCCGCGTCAGATATGGATATATCAAGCTCTGGAAATTGCGATGAACCAGGCAGGGGAGACCTATTACGATATCCTGAATCTCCGTCCAGATGCTTCTCTGCATGAGATAACCACGGCGTACAGAAAACTTGCAAAGATCCTTCATCCAGATGTCTGTGAAAGTCCTGATGCAGATGAACTCTTCAAGGTTGTAAACGAGGCATACCAGGTCCTCAAAGATCCCAAAAAACGGGAGGAATATGATGCAACCCTTGTCATTGCAGAAGACTCCCGGTACGGGAGTTATCATCGGGGAAGCCAGCGGTACCGCGATCCCAGGACCTGGTACTATACGCATCATCACCAGACCTCCCATAAGCGACCGTTCCATGAGGAACCGGTGCAGAAACCGAAGAGCACTATCCCC
This sequence comes from uncultured Methanospirillum sp., assembly GCF_963668475.1. Classification (GTDB taxonomy): domain Archaea; phylum Halobacteriota; class Methanomicrobia; order Methanomicrobiales; family Methanospirillaceae; genus Methanospirillum. The sequence goes on along the minus strand of NZ_OY764544.1, from coordinate 1,980,003 downwards.
AGGATCGTACAGGTTCTTCTCTTCTATCTCACCCTGTTCATGGCGATCATCATCGTTGCACAACTCTTTCTGATCCCCTGGATTAACGGCACAAATAGTACAGATGCACGAAACTCCCTCTCTGAAGGGAACAAGTGGATGCAGCAGGAAGAGTATCAGAAAGCGATAGACAGTTACCGTGATGCAACTGCAAAACTTCCTGCGTTCTCTGAAGCATGGCGTGCAAAAGGAATAGCCGAACTGAAGAAAGGTGATTCCCTCTCGCGGCTTGGGCAGCCGGGCGCTGAAGGGTACTATCGGGATGCGATAAGATCGTTCTCAAAGATCGCTGATCAGAATCCTGAGGATCTCACGATCACAAAGGCGACGGCTGATGCATACCTGAAGATGAATGACAAGAGTTCAGCCCTCACTGTTCTGAATGCAGCTCAAAAGTCAGGCCACTGGGATGAAGAGATGAGTGACCTGATGCGGCAGGCTAACTCCGTATCCTGAAAGAGGTCAGGTTTTTTTGGGGTGAACAGGCCATATAGAATCCGGTCTGATCTATACAGAGCGATCTGAAATGGCTGACATCTCTCCCCACATGCAGAAGTACTACAATCGTCTGAATACAGGTCTAGCCAGGGCGATGGAGGTTGCGGGTGAGGCCAGGAAGGCAGGGCTTGATCCCGAGACTGTGATAGAGATCCCGATAGCAAACGATCTTGCAGACCGGGTTGAGGCCCAGGTAGGGATAAAGGGGGTTGCAGCCTGTATCCGCGACCTTGAGTCGCGGATGTCACGTGAAGAGGCATCGCTCAAGATCGGTGATGTGTTTGTCTCACGTAAGTTTGGGGAGACCGACAACGATCAGATCCTGGATCATACGATCAGGACCTCGATGGCACTGGTTACCGAGGGTGTGGTGTCGGCACCGATCGAGGGTATCGCCAAGGTGGCGGTCAGGAAGAACGATGACGGGACCGAATATCTCTCAATCTATTATGCCGGGCCCATTCGGAGTGCAGGAGGAACGGCCCAGGCACTCTCGGTTCTTGTGGGCGATTATGTCAGAAGACTGCTCGGGCTGAACCGGTATATTCCACGACCTGAAGAGATCGAGCGGTATGTTGAGGAGATCAGGCAGTACAACTCGATCATGAGCCTGCAGTATCTCCCGTCTCCTGAAGAGATCAGGCTGATCATCCAGAACTGCCCGGTCTGCATCGACGGGGAGCCGACCGAACGGGAGGAGGTCTCCGGGTACCGAAACCTGGAACGGGTTGAGACGAACACCGTCCGTGGTGGAATGGCACTGGTCATTGCAGAAGGGCTGATCCTCAAGGCTCCCAAGGTGATGCGCAATGTCAGGAAGATGAAGATGGACGGGTGGGACTGGCTTGAGGAGCTGATGCACTCAACCACTTCTTCCAGTACAGATCACGAGGAGAAAGAGGTAGGGATTCACCCCAAGGATAAGTATCTCCGTGATCTCATCGGTGGCAGGCCGGTCTTTGCGTATCCGATGCGCAAAGGCGGGTTCAGGCTGGTGTACGGGAGGTCACGGAACACCGGACTTGCAGCAGGTGGTCTTCATCCGGCAACGCTTCATATTCTCGGTGACTTCCTTGCGGTAGGGACCCAGATGAAGACCGAACGACCGGGTAAGGCAGCAGGGATCTCCCCGGTTGACTCGATCCAGGGGCCTACAGTCAGGCTGATCAACGGGGACGTGCTCAGGATAGATGACGCTAAACAGGCACGCGAACTCTCGCCGCAGGTTGCATCTATCATCGATGTCGGCGAGATTCTGATAAGTTACGGCGAGTTCATGGAGAACAACCATGTACTTGCTCCGTGTGCCTACTGTGAGGCGTGGTGGCACCTTGAAGGTGGTGTCGGTCACCCGACGAGCGAGGAGGAGGCTCTCGCCTGCTGCGAAGCCGGGGCATTCCTGCATCCTGACTTCACCCTCCTCTGGGATGATGTCAGACCTGAAGAGATCCGCGAACTGGCAGTATACATCAGCCAGCACGGTTCCCTATCTGAAAACACCCTGAAGATTCCCCAGGATCCTGTCATCAAGGAGATCCTGGAGAACATCCTCTGCCCTCATCTGGTTCGTGACGAGGTGATTCTGATATCACCTGCACACCTCTTCTGCAGGTGCCTCGGGCTTGATGAGAACCTCTCCATGATATCTGCCTGGGATGGGGAGAAGACCGACAGCCTTGATCTTATCATGCACCTGTCAGGTCTCAAACTCAGATCTAAGGCAGGCACACGGATCGGGGGAAGGATGGGGAGGCCAGGTAAGGCCAAGCCGCGTGAGATGAAGCCTGCTCCCCATGTGCTCTTCCCGGTCGGTGAAGGCGGAGGATCACGGCGATCTCTCCAGGAGGCAGGACGGCACACCTACAAGGCGAATACTGACGGGGGAATTCTGCAACTTGAGATGGGAGTCCGTCGGTGTCCTGCATGCAAGACCGAGACATATCTGAACCGGTGCAGTTGCGGGACACACACCGTTCCGGTGATTGCATGTCCCAGATGCGGCATTGAAGTAGGGGATGGTACCTGTCCCCAGTGTGGGGTGCCGGGTGCCTGTAATCGTGAATACACGATCAATGTGAAGCAGCAGTATCTGAAGGCACTTGAGAATCTCGGGGTCAGGGAACAGACCGGTGACCTGGTAAAAGGTGTCAAAGGGCTGGTATCGAGGTTAAAACCGGTTGAGATGCTTGAGAAAGGAGTGCTCAGATCCCTGAACAATCTCTTTGTCTTCAAGGATGGTACGGTCAGGTTTGACATCATCGACATGCCGCTCACACACTTCCGGCCCAGGGAGATAGGTGTACCTGTCGAACGGCTTGTTGATCTCGGGTACACCCATGATATTTACGGCAAGGAACTGACAGACCGGGAGCAGATCCTCGAGCTTCCTCCCCAGGATATTCTGGTCCCTGAAGTATGTGGAGACTACCTGCTGGCCTGTACAAAGTTCATTGATCAACTGCTCGTGAAGGTGTACGGGCTTGAACCGTTTTACAACTGCGAGAAACGGCTTGATCTCATCGGGCATCTCATCATCGGGCTTGCTCCCCACACAAGTGCCGGGGTGCTCGTCCGTCTGATAGGGTTCTCAAAGGCCAATGTCGGGTACGGGCATCCTTTCTTCCATGCAGCCAAGCGGAGAAACTGCTTCTTTGGCGACACCCTGATCGAGATCGGCGATGAGACCGGGATTCACGCCGTCCCAATCCGCCAGTTCGTTCTCGAGCGGCTTGATCTCTCACAGGCCGGAGTGGACAACATCGGAACTTTTTACGCAGATCCGACCAGGCCTGCCTATGCCAGAACGGTGGACACCGGAGGAATTCCGCACATACGCAAGGTGACCTCGATATCAGTTCACCGGTCTCCGCAGAACCTGATCCAGTTCGTGACTGCCAGGGGAAAGAAACTCATGGTGACCCCGGATCATGCGATGCTTGTCTGGGATGTCGATTATCTGCGCAAGATCCGTGCCCTCGAGGTGAAGGTCGGTGATGCAGTTCCGGTCTGGGAAGGTAGTGTGGTTATCTCTGACCGCATTGCCACAATCGATTACGTTCAGTCTCCTGATGAGCGGGTCTACTGCCTGACCGTGGACCGGGATCACTCCGTTGTTGCAAATGGGATCTTCACCGGGCAGTGCGACGGGGATGAGGACTGTGTCATGCTTCTGCTTGACGGGCTGATCAACTTCTCCCGGGCATTTCTTCCCGAGACAAGGGGGGGTTCGATGGATGCCCCGCTCGTGCTCAGCAGCAGGATTGACCCGACCGAGATCGACAAGGAGAGTCACAACCTGGATGTCTGTGCAGGGTATCCGCTTGAGCTCTATCTCAAGGCACTCGAGTATGCACACCCGAAAGATGTTGAAGGGCTCATCGACCGGGTCGAAAAACGGCTTGGAAAAGAGAACCAGATCGAGGGATTCTTCTTCACTCATGATACCTCTGACATCTCGGCCGGCCCCCTTGATACCATGTACACCCAGCTCCAGTCGATGGTTGACAAGCTCAACTGCGAACTCGAGCTCGCAAAGAAGATCAAGGCGGTTGACGAGCACGACGTGGCAGAACGGGTGCTACAGACCCATTTCATCCGCGACCTCCAGGGCAACCTCGGTGCGTTTGCAAAGCAGAAGTTCAGGTGCACCAAATGCAACACCAGTTACCGCAGGATGCCCTTGTCAGGAAAGTGCAGGTGCGGTGGAACGGTGATCCCGACCGTGCATGAAGGCTCGGTGAAGAAGTATCTCAAGATGTCGCAGGAGATCTGCCAAGAGTTTCACATCTCCGAGTACACCAGGCAGCGTGTCGAAGTTATCAACATGAACATCGAGTCAACCTTCGGCGAAGAGAAGATCGAGCAGCTCGGTCTTGCTGATTTCATGTAAGTTTGTGATCTTTTCGGTGATTACCCATGACTCCTTTATAGTACCAGGTTGATTCTCGTACATCAGATGTACGATCTCACGGCTCTCAGAGAGGAGTTCCCGGTCCTCGAAGAGGTCATCTACCTTGACAATGCAGCTACCACCCAGACACCGGTCAGGTCTGTCGAGGCGATATGCGACTTTTTTTATGAGTATGCCGGGAATTACGGGAGAGGAACCCATCGGCTTGCCAGAGAGACAACTGCGAGGTGTGAGGAGAGTAGGGAGGATCTTGCAGGGTTTCTCGGTGCTTATCCCGAGCAGATTATCTGGACCGGCAACACGACCGGTGCAATAAATCTCATATCACAGGGTCTTCCCTGGAAGAAGGGTGATGAGGTGCTCTGTACTGCCCTTGAACACCACTCCAATCTTCTGCCCTGGATGGCACTGAAGAGGCAGGGTGTGAAGGTGTCGATCGTTCCCCACCAGGATGGATACGTTGATCCCGATGCGGTGAGTGATATGATCACCGGAAAGACCCGTGTTGTTGCAGTCACCCAGATGACGAATGTAACCGGGACTATCCAGCCGGTCGATGAGATTGCAGATATCGCCCATGATAAGGGTGCTCTCATCGTTGTAGATGGTGCCCAGTCGGTCGGGCATATCCCGGTTGACATCAGCAAGATGGACTACCTTGCCATCGCCGGACACAAAGGGCTCCTCGGTCCCCAGGGTGTCGGTGCCCTGTATGCAGAGGAACCGATCACGTTGTCTGAAAGCCGGTTCGGAGGAGGGACTGTTACGGCAGTCTCTCTTGAAGAGGTGAAACTCCGTCCAGCACCGGCTCGGTTTGAGCCGGGCACCCCTAATATCCCCGGAATCATCGGAATGGGGCCGGCAATACGGCTCGTGGATGCCCTCGGTGTTGATGAGATCGCTGACCATGAAGAGGCACTCGGGACCGCTCTCTTCGATGCACTGGAAGAACTCGGCCAGGTGGATGTGTACAGTCCCAGGGGAACGGCCGTGATATCGTTCGGAGTCGATGGGATACATCCTGACCTGCTTGCGACCCGGCTGGATGATATGGCAGATATCTGTGTCAGGAGTGGTATGCATTGTGCAGAACCATATGTCCGCTCCTTCTGTGACCAGGGCACGGTCAGGGCCTCGGTCGCCTGTTATACAACCAGAGAAGAGGTTATTACCCTTGCAGACGCCCTTCGGGAACTGCTTGACTCCTGGGATCCTGATTCTGAACCTGAGTTTGTTCCTGAACCTGATCCCTGGGAGAAGAGCAGGTGTCCCTGATGGCTGAACCGGGAAGATTATCACACTCCCGGCTGAACAGTACCTCATGAAGTATATCCTGGTGCCAGCCATCCTGGCACTCTTCTGTATTCTATTTGTCACACCCTCACTGGCCGTGCCGGTGAATCTTACTATATCAGGAGCTTCCGAGCAGGGGGGGTATATTACTACAGATATTCTCCTCTCTCCGGGAACCGGTACAGACGGGTATCTTACGCTGTGGTTCAATAAACCGGCCGGAGACTGCAAAGATGCCAGGCTTCTCAGCTGGAAACATCTTTCCGGAGAGGCCAAAGAGGGAACAGTTCACATCGAGTCGGCAGTTCCGGTTGATGTAACCCCGGGTACCTATGAGATTACTGCTCTGTACGAAGCAGGGACATCGTTCCCCTCTTCATGTGATCAGGGAGTCTCATCAAAAACTCCCGTCACGATCTCCACTCCCGGTCAGGCAGGCCATGACATGGCAGGAAGACTTGCCGGCTCCGGTACAGGATCGGGTCCTCAGTATAAGATCGATGCAATATCCGGTATCGACACAGCGATCAGGGTTGAACCGGGTTCTCCTATCCAGCCGGGAGTATCTATCAAAAATACTGGTGCTGATGATACTTCCGGGGAACAGGTCGAGGTGCATGCGTTTCTCGGAGGAAATGAACTGATCCCGGTACATGCTGTTATTGCTCCTCTGAAATCGGGAGAGGTGAAAGACGAGAGTTTGTCATTCACAATTCCCGGGTATATTCCCCAGCAGGGATATCCGTTCTTCTTGATCATCGATCCACGGGGTGATCATGGGGCGGTTGACTCTGCATCGAATCTGAAGCGAACCGGTGGAAAGATGAGCGTCTCTATTGAAGATCCGGGTGTCGGGTGCGGGTGCCACCAGTAGGGCTCCCGGACAGGTAACCTACAAATATTTCACAGAACAACAGTTTAAGGTCAGCGTAGTGTGGATACTTATTCACACTATTCCTATTCTTGTGCGGGGATAGCCAAGTGGTCAACGGCGAACGCCTCAAGAGCGTTTCTCATAGGAGTTCAGGGGTTCGACTCCCTTTCCCCGCATCAATCAGACGGCCTTTGGCCGGTTTGAATGTTATCTGACCTGATTATAAGAGTCACAAAATTCTTCCATCGACAGACCGGCATCAGCAATGAGCTTCCGTAAGTACCCCGTTTCATGGGATCATGAAGGGGGACTGACAAGGTGACATCCATGCCATGTTTGACCATGATGACATGGCTCCCGGTCTGTCTGGCTTTTGTAAACCCATGACGGGAAAAAGTTTTTGACGACAGCCAAACCGGGAGTTTGCTCATCTATACGGTGATCTCCATGACCCGGCCACTCTGAGTCTGTTGTGCCCGTTCATTGAGAACAGCGAGGCATCCCTGAATGGCATCCCTGATATTGACGAGGGCTTCTTCTACGGTCTCACCCTCGGAGTGGCAACCGGGAAGGGCCGGGCAAGTGACAATAAAACCGCCATCTTCGGTGTCTTCTTCGATGACGACTTTCAGGTTCATCTGATAATTAATGAGAGGACCCGGTATATTAGGTTCCGGACAGGAGAGACCCGGGTTCAGTTTGGGGGTGTGTGGTGACATTACCATGCGTAAAAGCGGATGTTGATCATCTCAGTTATACGCTTTATTCTGCTTACATATCCTCATAAAAACCGCAATACCATTGGCCGGAGTTCCCTTTCCCTGCATGAATCCGCACGATCGTGTTCATCTGTTGTTATCCTGATTCAACAACGGTGTACTTTTTCTTCTCGATCTTTGTGACAAAGACCCTTTGTAGATCTCCTCCTCATGGTTCCAGGTGACAACCAGAAAAGCAGGGGACCTGACCATGATACAGTCCTCATCCTCCTGGCAGGGGATGACCTGTTGTTCATGTCTGTAATGCCCGGGTAATTCATTCAGGTATCTCAGCTGGATGATTCTTCATCCAGGTTGTGTAATCATCTGCGAAATATCGGAATGTTTCGGAAGGAATGCGGAACATTCCACCATGAAAATGAGTGCTATACCGGTCTCTAAAGAAGTATATCTTAGTAATAATAATTATTTTAGTACTTACTACGGAATATGTGAATGTATGGAGTAGGGATTTGTGATCACCTTCTGGTATGTGACCATATATCTGTGAATTCTGAAGTTCCGCCAGGATAGATCCGGGACCCGGATCTGAATGTATATGGTGCCCTTTTTTACATTTTGAACGAGATATGCCAGACGAAATGTTCCGCTCTATTCCCGCAGAAGAAAGATAACCTCCGTAGGGAGGTGATCGCTCCGCTCATAACATGGCCTGTGATTATAGAGAATGAGAAAGGGTTTGGTACTGGTCATGAGAAATTGGTTCAATGGGTGAACCACCAGGATTGGGAGATCTCCATGAGATTGGGGTGACGGAGCAGGTCGAGATTATTTCTATCCGGATATTACCCGGTTTACCGTGGACCCTGGGCAGGATATGAGGTAGAATCTTCATCTGGGTGGGGAGCGAGCAGCGAAGCTGCGAGCGATATTGATCTGGTGGAGTTCTTCAGTCCTGCATCGTCTGTGGAAGGAGATCTACCACGTACCGGGAGAAAAACCTGAACCACCCCGACATTCCGGATGAGGGGAGACGATGTGAATGGGATGGTGAGGATCATGAACCAGGCAGGAAGGTGCCAGGTCTGTGAGTTGAGGCTTGCCTCGTATTCGGACCCGGAGAGCAGGATTCAGGTCTGCGAGACATGTTACCAGCGAGAGAAGGCATCGGTCCGGGATGTGATCCTCGTATGAGCCTGGTTTTTGCCTGCCACTTCCGGGGATACCTCGGGATAGCCTGTTGGGTCGGGTTCACCGGTGCCGTCTGACGGGGAATAAAAAAGAGATCTGTATGCCTGGACAGTCCTGTTTGGGCTTGTTACAGTCAGGAAGTTCGGGGAAGGTGTCAGGCGTACCGAACCGGGTGAAGAACCTGTATGGACCGGCAGGGAAGATGATTTCAACAGAGCCCTTTTTTTATAACAATATAATAAAGAATTTATATGGTAATAACTGATTCAATAAAAATGGCTCGTCGAGTTTTTTTTAGTTTTCATTATAAACCTGATAATTGGAGAGTTTCAAAAATAAGGAGTATTGGCTCTCTTGAAGGGAACCGACCAGTTACAGATAATAATTGGGAATCTATTGTAAAAGGAGGTGATATTGGGATTAAAAGATGGATAAATGAACAAATGGAGGGAAAAAGTTGTTTGTTGGTACTAATTGGATCAAATACAGCTAACCGTAAATGGATAAATTATGAAATAATTCACGCATGGGACAATCATAAGGGTGTTTTGGGAATAAATATTCACAACATCAAAGATGTAAATCTCCAACAGTCGGAAAAGGGGGCGAACCCTTTTGATTACATAAATTTTGAAGGAACATCAACAAAACTATCATCAATTGTTCGAACCTATGATCCACCATATTCCACAAGTGAGTTTGTATACAATCATATTCGCGATAATTTGTCTAATTGGGTCGAGGAGGCAATCAGAATTCGTGATTGTTATCGATAAAAAATGTGTGATAATCAGGAAATTCAATTTCACCTTACAATCATTCAAGCCGTAATTACTCGAATGGCTACAAATAGTTCTGGATGTAAAACTTGGTGTATCACTATTATCTCTGCATTATTCGTATTAATTATTGATAAAGGAAAAAATGATTATATTTGGATAACTCTTTTTCCCGCAGTTCTTTTTTGTGTTCTTGACATTTATTACCTAACATTAGAAAAGCAATTCCGAAATTCTTATAATGAATTTGTTGCAAAAATCCATAGTGGTTCAGTTGCGAGATCAGATTTATATGTAGTCAAACCATCAGGACGGTTATCAAATGCATGCTTTCAGAGTTTAATGTCCTTTTCAATATGGCCATTTTATTTAACTATACTCATTATTATTATCATTTCAATGATTATTACACATGGTGCATCCAGTATTCCTATCGAAAATACTACTAGTATTAACACAACATGAATTTTTTTCTAAAATATTCAAATATCAGATGTAATCCCTAACCACGAGTAGTAATATGAGTTTAATTAATGAATTTTGGATCCAAATAACTATTACATATCTTCTTTTGGTATTATTTACATTAATTCCGTTAATTAAACCGTTTCTAATGAGAGTAGAGTTACATCCAATTAATTCAACATTTCCAGATTCTCCATTTTTCTCAGATAAAGGCAAAGAGAGATTACAACAACATTACGATCGTTTGATAGGTACTCTTAAATTTTGGAAAAATCAAGCAGAAAAATATCGCCGGTTTCATTATTATTGTATTTTTTGGTCTGTTCCAATAACAATAACAGTCCCAATTCTGATTCAATATATAGATCAAAATGAATATTCTAGACTTTTTTTGACGATTATTACAACTCATCTCGCCATACTATTAACAATACATAGGACATTAAAAATTGAGAATAATTACAAATCCTTTCGAAATGGTGAGTCGGAATTTTATGATGTTTTTCGGAGATTATTAGATCGACCTCATTCTTTTGGTAAAGATGAGGATGAACAATTAGACTCATATTTTAAACAAGTTGAAATCATCAGAGAATATATGAGAAGAATGGAAACAGACAATTTTCCTACGTTAGAAGAGATTAAATCCAATTTATAACGTATCTTTTAAGACAGATTTGAAGATTATAATGGACAACAACGAGAATTAGATATATCATGGGATTGATAAAAATCAATTATCAATATCATTTTATCTCCGCGTTCTAATTATTATTTATGGCTAAAAGAGTCTACTTTAGTTTCCACTATGATGGGGTAATTGATTTTAGAGTAAATGTCGTAAGAAATCACAATGCCTTAAAAAAGGATAATGGAGGGTATTTTGATTCGTCAATATGGGAGGAAGCAAAAACAAAAGGAGATTCTGCAATCAAGGAGTTGATTAATGAGAGTTTGAAGAATACAACAGTCACAGTTGTTTTAATTGGCAGTGAAACTTATGAACGAAGATGGGTAAGATATGAAATAATGCAGAGTATGAAAAAAGGGAATAAAATTCTTGGGATCCATATTAATAAAATCAAAGATAAAGAGGGGAAAACAAAAACACTTGGAAATAACCCCTTTGTTTTTTTGGGGTATAAATATGATGAAACTGGAAAAACGTTAATTCCATATCAATATATTGAGGATGAATGGAAGATTTATTCCGATTTGGATAGATGGAACATAAAAGGAGTTGAAGAAAAAAAGTGCAATAGCTTCAACACACTCAAATCAGATTACATTGTTTATGATTGGGAGGATAATGATGGATATAATAATTTCTCTTCTTGGATTTTATAACAATTAAAGTCTAAATATGCTGTTATTTCCATTTTTAAAAAAATCAATTATGATGAGAAATTTGTCTGAAAATTAATCGCAATAATTCTCTTCAATGAAAAAATAGGGTCTCTTTTTCTAAATAATTAAAACTAAATCTATTCCCCTCCCCAATAATTATCTTCAACTTAACGGTGGTGGAATATTAGTTTTGAGCCCAAACATTGCTGCACATTAGGGAATGGACTACAAATTCTTTTAATGAGACGGCCTTTATCCTTTTTATTCAATATGATTCGATTTCTTAATTCCCAAAATTAGGGATTATTATAAATCTGAATTTCAATGTATTTTATCTTTTTCAGTAGAATAAGCCATATCTCAAAAATTATTCCCTATTGAGAGAAAAGTTTGGGTTTGAGGTTAATACTATCAAAGGACTTAATAGAAATAATAAATATCAATCAAATAAATGCCTGTATCTTTTACACCCTTAATATTAACTCTAATTAATAATTGTGAAACCATGAGCGAAATCAAGATCTTCAAATTAAAAGACAAAACCGCAACAGAAATAGTTAGTCAGAATATGCTCCTTGAAAAATCCCTTCAGTCTGTGATTGAAAAGAATCTGGATACCATTCTTGGAGTGCGGTTTCTCCGGTCAGAATATGGGACTGGGAAAACCCACGGAGGCCCAATCGATACTCTTGGAATCGATGAAAACGGGTCTCCTGTTATTATTGAATATAAACGAGCAGTCAATGAGAATGTAATAAATCAGGGGCTTTTTTTATCTCGACTGTCTCCTGGATCATCGTGCCGAGTTTAAACTCCTGGTAATGGAAGTGTTCGGCACTGAAAAATATGAGGATATCGATTGGAGTGGGCCCCGGTTGATTTGTATAACTGCAGACTACACAAAATATGATGAACACGCTGTAAAACAAATTAATAGAAATATAGACCTGGTCAGATATCGGAAATTTGGAGAAGATCTTCTGGCACTCGATCTGGTTCACCGTACTTCTGCAACGGATTCCGGACTTGCAGATGAAGAAACCCCTATACGAATTAATAGGAAAGGAACCGATAAGACGGTAATACAGGCTCTATCAGAGATGGATACTGATATCCGGGATATCTATGAGCAACTCCGCTCATACCTTCTTGCATTAGGGGATGACGTTCAGGAAAAGGAAACCAAATTGTATCCTGAGTATCGAAAGATCAAAAATTTCACCTGCATACAGATTCAGAAGAGAAATCTTATCCTGTACCTGTTAATTAATCCTGAAACTGTTGAACTTGAAGAGGGTTTTAGTCGTGATGTCAGATCAATCGGTCATTGGGCTACGGGTGATCTTCAGCTGACAATTCGCTATGATAATGACCTCAAACGAGCCCTTCATCTTGTTCAACGGAGTTATGATGAAGGATAAACCGATTTCTTTCTATTTTTTTCTGATTTCAAGAAACAACCTTATTCTATTTCCGTCTCCCTTTATCTTCGTCCGATGTTGGATAAATCAAGACCGCCAAAAAAGTGAGATTACGATCACCAGGTCCTGTAACGACCCGGCCGTACCTCAACTGATTCCATCGGAATTAATCCGGGGAGGGCTGACGTCTAAACACTTTTCTCTCCCTGAATATTCATCATGATATCCTGTATCGCAGACATGATACCGGTCACGTGTTCATGCATTTCATACGGAACCGGATTTGGCGGCTGGTTCAGGGTGGCATACTGCATCTGTCTAGGTCTTCTCCAACTGGTTCACGAGCTGGTTCATCTGGTGCAGCCAGTCAATCCGGCGATCAATGGCCACCCTCTCTTCTGGGCATCTATAGATCATCTGGTTTATCTTCCGGGATGCTCACATCATACTCTCAGGCTCCAGTGGGTACCCCCTTGATTCGATTTACGTTGAATGCTGAAAGGACGGGGGTCAAGGAATAAGAACGTGAAGAGACCACCATATGAACTATAGACTGACATATTCATCTGTCATGTAATCATTTCAGAATTATCTGTATCAGCAAAACGCCAGATATCCCTATGAGGTACCGGAGAAATCCAATGAGTATAATTTCTGATACTTCTTCTCTCATCCCGGAGCCAATCAGAGACACGGTTATTCACACCCTGCTCCCTCATGGAGTTTCCCAAATCCTTGTTTTTGGAAGTTATGCAACCGGGAACCCTACCCCGGAGAGTGACCTCGATCTCATCGTTTTATTTCATACCCGAAAAGACCTCTTTGACCTGGGAGGAATGAGAGAAGACCTGGTAGATGCCCTGGGTATCCAGGTAGATCTGCTCAGCGAGGGAGCAATCAGTCCGTACCTGAAGGATAAGATAAAAGATGAGGCTGTGGTGATTTACTCTGAAGGATGAGAGTATGTACCTCCTCCATATCCGAGATGCATGCCATAAAAATATGGGTTGATGATCTGCATCCGTAAAAGACTACTTTTTTATCGGGATACCATATTACCTCTGCTCCTCAAACATATTGCAGGCATGATTACTATTGATCAGGGTGAACCGGCCATACGCAATCTGCCGGAAGACCTGCAGATGCAGGCTCTTCAGTATATTGAGAGCCTCTGCAGCAAGGGCCGGGATCAGGAAAAATGCTTTTCGTTTGACTGGATTGGCGAACTTGAAGATGAAGAGCCGACGCTTTCAACGGTGGATATTCAACATAAAATCCATACTCTGAAGGTTTAATGTATCTTTAGGGCACGAATGTTTTCCTGGAACTTCTTATGCACAGGGAACATGCAGAAGCGGTCATCAGGCTTCTTCAATCACGTACGCATTCCTTTATATCAGTGACTTCTCCTTCCATTCAATAGGATTGCATCTATTCAACAAAAATAAAAAAGAACACTTTCTGCGGTTTGCAGAAGACATGTTCAGACCAGAGGGTATTCAGGTAATATCCCTGGCTCCTCAACACCTGCCATACCTTGTTACCGCTTCATCAACATACAGAGTTGATTTCGATGATGCGTATCAATATGCAATCTCAAAAAGCAGTGAATTGATCCTTGTATCATATGACAGGGACTTTGATAAAACACCCGAAAAACGGAGAATTCCGGAAGAAATCAACTTACAGATATTCTAATCAATACTATACGTTCCAGGTAACCGGCAGGTCATGATATGTTTCAGTGATATTATCATGATACAAAGCCCGGTTTCTCATATATCAATCACATCTGCAAGGATTATTTCCCTGAGTTCCTCACGATTTCCCCGCCGTGGCACGACATCAACCGGTCTTCCAAATACATTCTCGAAGCAGTCAGACCGGGGAGGTCAAGGAGATCAGCACCAGGATATCGATATCGCTATCCTCACGGAAATCACCCCTGACGTGGGAGCCGAAGAGGGCGAGGTTATCCACGTGGTATCGTTCCTTCACTTCAACCAGGGAATTATGCAGAATCTGAACTATGGTATCAGGAGGGAGAACCGGCGTCATCATCCCCCACAGGCAAAAAAGGGATCAACTGGTGAGAAAAAGATAAAATTCATCCCTTTCGATCCTGGCTTGCTTCATAATTGACATCAGGGTTCTAATCGGAACCTGATCCACATTTCGGAATGATGACCCGGAGTTTGGTTCCGTCCGCGTCCTTATAGAGGGCTACATGACTCCCCTTACCCTGGAACGGAGCATCCTGGTAGCCAATCCGTTTGAATTTTTAATAAGAGTATGTGAGGAGACCTGCGGTAATCTCACGCAGCCTCAATCGCGATAACAGATGTGAATTTTTCTGGCGAGGTTATAGAGGGAAGAGCATCAGATAAAAGCCCGAGACCTTCTGCATTCTTCAGCCAGAGATCGATCGCTTCACGCAGATTTTCAAGTGCTTCTTTCGGAGTATCACCACAGGATGAAAGTTCAATCTCAATACATTTTGAAACATACACACCGTCTTCTTCCCAAATCAGGGTTGTAAACTGGTACCTCTTCATCTGGCAGATCTCCTTTTGATATACCCTCATATGCTCTTCTCACCTGAATACCTCTCTCTCAATGTCCGGATATGGAACCAGGACGAACTTCAGTTCATCCGGAAACAATCTTCCTGATAGCATATTGCAGGTCAAATATGGCTTCGGTCACGGGAAACGGGAAACCAAATCGGATTCTCCGGCCATTCGAAGACCCCGATCAATCGTATATGCTCCCTGCATTCCTCCACATGCCGGAGGGCAGCGGCAGAGAACAATGGGGTATGAACCAATGGCAGATTTTACCACAAAGAGCACCGTAACATCAGCAGTCCGTAACCTTGAGGGGTCTCGATTGCTGATTATATCCGGAGAGCACACTGATCCAGGATATCCTGGACGATAACCCCTGGGTATGCATCTTCTGACGAATCAGGCGGAGTCAGTCACCAGGGTGCCCTCGATCGAAAGAATCCTATCCAACCTCCCTCATCTACGAGAATGCCGAGGCAAAGACCGTGGGACAGATTCCGGATAGGCCGACCATGGCAGCCGAAAGCACCGCAATCACCAGAGAATCACCGGGAATGCAACCATCACCGGGCAATGGGATCAGGAGTCTCGGCATCATGGGACATCTCAGAGGATACCTGTCAGGCAAGACCCTCCAGTGTCATGCCAGCAACTGCGAGATTTTCATGGTATCATTCAAACGTGACAGTATCTCGCTCACCAACTACGATGTTGATTCCCCGGACAATGCTGGAAACCTGGGCAGAAGGAATCGCCGCATTAATTAGCAACCGTCTCTCCTGCATCATCAGGAGTCAGGATGCTCCGGTCCGGTCTCCTGGTTCGTCTTATTCAGATCACCACCTCCTGAAAGATACTGGTCTTGTCGGGCCGAAAGGCCTGATAAAAAAAGAGTACCTGACTAATTTTAAGCTCGTAATCATTGGGTATTTTCCAGTTCCGCTGCTTCCTGCTCACGGCCCTGGAGGCGGTATGCAGCAGCGAGGACCGGGATTATCTCATCCAATGGTAGTGCCTGCTTTTTGAGAAGTTTCTCACAGATACCTACGGCCCGTTTCGGTAATCCCGCTTTATTCATGTATGCTGCACTGAGAATCATTGCATTCTCTTCAGGGTAACCGACTGACACCGCCCGGTCAATCAGAGCAAGGCATCCCTTTACATCCTTATTCATCAGCCGCTCATATGCCCTGATGAGATACACCCCGTCATGATTTTCTCCCTCCTCCATGAAATGACGCAGGGATACGAGATCATCAAACCGGCCGGATTTCAGGGCCAGGTCAAAGATAATTTCGACATCCTCGAATAATACATGGTTACGGACATATCCTGATACCAACTCGAACGCCTCATCATACCGGCTTTCTGAAAGCAGGGATTCAAGTTCATGGTCTTCTTCCCAGCCTTCGTCATCCTCATCGCTGTCAGACTGCCAACCGGGCCTGAACTTATGGAAATCCGGGATTTTTCCCGGGACTATCCCCTCAGATATATGCAGGTCCGGGTTATCCTTGAGGATTGCCCGGATAAGAGATGAGGCCTGCTCCTCGAATTCAGTCAGCGTGATCCATTCAAGGGGTCCCAGGATCAGGTCATCACGGTGAAGAACAATACTCCTGATCTCGGAAAGGAGGTCGGAGTCTGGAATCCCTGCCACCATTCCCTGGATAAGCAACTGCCTGACCAGGTATTCCCTTGTACTATCACGGAGGTCATCAAGGATCTCTTCAGCCCCCTGGCGAAGGATATCAGTAGTAAAGAGATTTGTGGCAAGAAATTCCTCTACGATTTTTGCAGCAGTTCCTGACATGAGAACCGCTATCCAGAGACCCGGAAGTACAGCCTCTCCCCCCTCATCACACATATAGGGAGTAAGGTATCCTTCCAGGAAATCACCGGTATAAATGTGGAGAGACCTGATAAGTGAGTAGGCTTCCTTCTCCCTTCCGGGTATGATATTATCCCGGATAAGGAGACGAACCCCTTCAATCCGTTCCCGAAATGGATGAAACGCAAGCAGGGAATATTCATCAGGATCCTGGACAAAAGCAGCATCGACATGGCTATCTTCAAGCTTCTCTTCCCTGAGCAGGGCAGCCCACCGCAAGGCCGCCTCCCCTTCATTTCCAATCCTTCCGGCAGCCTGAAATCCATATATTTTATCCCTGAGGGATTCTGACGTCCCGGATGTGTATGAACGGAGAATTTCCTCTGCGGAGGTGGCATCTCCAACCCGGTGGCAGTGATCTGCATACCGGAATCTGAAGATCGGATGATCCATGATACGGGAGTCACGTGAGATCAGGGCGATTGCAGCCTGATCATCATGGAGAGAAGTCAGCAGGGCTTCAAGTGAGAAGAATGCAGGGTAAAAATCATCCTCCTCTTCAATCAGGCCCCGTACATCTGTACAGATATCTGAGATTATTTTTGATCCTGACTGATCTCCGAGGAGATCAAAGCCATCTGAGAAAACCCTGACATTATCCTTGTCACCAAAAAAGGAGTGCATATGTTCAATGCAGATATTTCATGCATACTACTTATGCAATCCCTTGTGTCGGGATCGATTAGAAGGCCCTGCCACCTGATGTGTTTTAATTGCATCATGGGTGAGGCAGAAATAATCCGGAGAACATACCAACTTATCATCTCACATTCCCATGACCGAACCGGAAAACCTCACTACTATCCTCACATCGCTCCTTGATGAACTCCGTACCGGAGGAAATGAGAGAGAATGGATCGAGTGTAAGGTGAGTTATGCCAATCCCCATGATATCGGAGAGTATATTTCTGCCCTTACCAACTCATCCACACTCCACAACAAAGAAAACGGGTGGATGATCTGGGGGGTGGAAGATGGTACCTGGCTCCCGGTTGGGACCTCGTTCTCCCCGTTAAAGTCGAAAGTAAAAGCGAAACCCGCTCTGCCTCAATATGCAACCGGAGAAGAGCAGGGTGAAGAGCTCATCAACTGGTTGCTGCGCCAGTTATCTCCGGGAATTGACATCCGGTTTTATGAATTCCTTTACCAGGGCAAACCGGTAGTACTTCTTGAGATTCCTGCTGCAGCACACACCCCGGTCAGTTTTCATGACCTGGAGTTCATCAGGGTAGGAAGTTACAAGAAACGGCTGAAAGAATACCCGGAGAAAGAACGGGCATTGTGGCAGATTTTCTCCCGGACTTCCTTTGAGGGTTTAATAGTCGCCTCCGGTATGAGCGATGATCAGGTTCTCGGGGTGCTCAGGTATGAATCTTACTTTGAACTCCTCGACCATCCCATCCCATCAGAAAGAATACGGATTCTCCATCGCCTGGAAGAAGACAGACTGATTAAGGCAGAAACCTCTCAATCGTGGGCTATCACCAACCTGGGGGCAATACTTTTCGCCCGGAAACTCAGCGGATTCAGTTCGCTGAAACGTAAATCTCTCCGGGTGATCCTATACGAGGGTGTCAGGAGAACAGGCTCAAAGAAAGAACACTTGTTTGATGAAGGGTATGCATCATCCTTTGAAGAGGTAATCCGATATATCAAGGACCTCACCCAGACCGGGGAGTTAATCGAGGACGGATTCAATAAGAAGATCTACACCTACCCTGATATCACCATCCGTGAACTCATCCCCAATGCCCTTATTCACCAGGATTTTCAGATCACCGGGACCGGTCCGATGGTTGAGATATTTGATGACCGGATGGAGATCACAAACCCCGGATCACCGCTGATGGATACCCTCCGGTTCATAGATATTCCACCCAAATCCCGGAATGAAGACCTTGCTGCTTTTATGCGCCGAATAGAGATTTGTGAGGAGCGTGGGAGTGGAATTGACAAGGTGATCGAATCAGTCGAACACCTTGTTCTCCCCCCTCCTGATTTTAAAAATTATGATTCAAGTACAAAGGCAATATTGTATGCCCAGAAAGATTTTTCTGATATGAATTGGGATGAACGGGTCAGGGCATGTTATCAGCATTCCTGCCTCTGTTCGGTATCCAACCAGGTGATGACGAATGCATCACTGAGAGTGCGATTTGGTCTGAATGAGACAGAGTCATCCACAGTTTCTCGAATTATCCAGGAGACCCTGAAAAGGGACCTGATTAAACCGGCAGATCCGGATAGTCATTCAAAAAGACATGCAAAATATATCCCCTTCTGGCAATGATGGATTTCTTCATTGGTTACAGGTTGGTATTTCCTGCAATTTTTATTATTTATTGACTTATTTCTTATTGTTTGATGGTTGATACTTGAATCAAAATGCCCGAATATTTACTTCCTTTTTCAAATCGGAGAGATTTTCTATTTGATGGTTATTTCATTGAATAAATATGTATCTGAGAGAATCGCGAACTACTTTAAATAAAAAAAATATATTCTTTCACCACCTAAACGCTAATTTAGTTCAGATTTAATTTCATTGTAAAGTGAATGAGGGACAACAATGCCATTTCTATGGATATTTTTGTAAAATATTGGATTTCCTATTTGATGGTTATTTCATCACTAATAATAATAGGGGTCCTGAAGTGAAATGGGTAAAGTATTAGATATGAAACGACTACTCGAGTAGTTTCATTTTTTTTACGCATCAAAAAATTACTGAATACTATGTCAATATGACCGACTTCCCTTGGCTATTGCCATTCTCAATTCTACCTAGCCGAGGAGCGGGATCTTGAAATTGGACCGATGAGGTATCATCCATGCCTTGTTTGACCCTTTATTCGGCGATCTCAATGACCCGGGCATTCTGACTCGTTTGTGCCTGTACATTGAGAACAAAGAGCCTCTCTGATAATGACGAGGGCTTCTTCTACTTTCCCATTCTCGGAGTGACAACCGGGATGATCCGGAACATATGACTGGTATTTATATTCCACCCTCTCAAAAACGATGATAACGCATGATATCAGTCAATGGAGCAACTCTCCAGGAAATAGAGACTATGAGGATAACGCATCTCAGTTCTCTTCCTGAATTTCAGGATTTATATCTGGAACTACAGATCCCCCATGCTGATGCAGTGATTCTCTCTCATTGTGGGACCATTATCGGCTATGCAATCATGAAGGGGGGAGTGATGCTTGAATTTTTCGTTAAGGACACCTTCGGGTCTGATATTACTTTACATTTTCCAGAGATTGTCAAAACCTGCAATGTTGAAAGAATACTGGTTCAATCGTTTGATCAGGTATTGATGAAATGCTGCTCCCGGATGAACTCGTATCACGAGGTTGGTCTCATCTATCGTGATTTCGCTCAAGTAACAATACCCGGGGATCCGGATATCTCGTTTCGGCTGGCAACCCTTCAGGATCTGCCGTTTCTTCAGATGCAGGAGGATGAGGTTTTTGAACCAAAGGATATGATCTCTACTGCAATCGAAAAGAGTGAGATCGTTCTCTGCCTGAACAGGAAAATGATCCTCGGTTGTGGATTTATTACCCGGATTCACCCGCTATGGGCGTATTATGATGTCGGCGTCTGGGTAAGCCCCGAATTCAGATTGCGTGGGTATGCAACCCGGATCTTATCATGGTTGAAGGAGACCTGTGTTAATAACTGCTGGATTCCGGTATGTGGCTGTGGAGTCGAGAATATAGGTTCGCAGCGGACAATTGAAAAGAACGGATTCATCAGTAATCACCGGCTCCTCTGTATTGATGTCGGTCACCATGATAGCCTGACCTCCCGAACGACGAGGCATCCCTGAATGGCATCCCTGATATTGACGAGGGCTTCCTCTACAGTCTCACCCTCGGAGTGACAGCCCGGAAGAGCGGGACAACTGATTATAAAACCGTCATCTTCGGTGTTTTCTTCGATGACGATTTTTAAGTTCATACGATAATAATGAGGAGTTGAGACTTAATAGGTTCTGGATACTGTGAGCATTATAATCGGTTAGGGGAAGCCAAAACAGGGATTACTTTTTTGACTTTTTTTTCGAATTAATTGAGTTTATCTGCGAGATATAATACTCAATCTCTCCGTGTACCACTAATCCAAAGGGCATAATAAATTAGTCCGGGAAGTATATCCTCTTCCGTGTTATTGAGTGTGTTAATAGGCCTGATTTGTATCTTTTTTGAGGATCTTTCCCATTCAGTATCAATATATTTTAAAAATCCGTCCTGATCTCTCTTTGTACTACTGTATACACCAACCCAGGTAAAATTCGTCAGTTTTGAACTGTATTCGTTATCTACGTAATAATTTTTTTAGGAACTAAAAGCAGAAATCCAGTGGATCGTCCTGTTTTTATTAAACTATCTCCGTATGACAATAGAGGTGCATTGGAGAAAATATTTGAAGATAAATCCTCATTTTTTTATGATATGATTGTCTTTGATTCTCCTGGTCCTGAGAATACATCAGGTATTGTGAGTATTGTCAAAAAGGAAGCATCCCGATGTGATTACATCGTGGTTGCCTCAATTACCGGATCAAGTGCCTTACAGATATCGGAAACATCACCGGGAAAACCGATCATCTGTGTTACCTGCCCCCAGGGTATGTACTGGGAGATGGATCAGATGAACCATGATCTGTTTGCAACAAATCCCGGGCTCAGATCAATCCGTGATGAATGGATTCGGGAAGGAAAGAAACGGGTCCCCATGGAGATAACCGCTGATAATCAGAAAAAACTGGATGCACTACAGATCCCGGTTGTAAAGGGAACTATTCCCTTCTTTGGTCCAAGTTTTTCAATACGACTTCATTTACAGCAGGTAACATCCCTGGATATTATTGCCAAAACTCTGGAGTTGATCTCACCCGGAACCCTGGTCTGCCTGGAAAGTGTTATGATGGCTACCGATGCCGGGATGATACCCGAAGGAGTCAGGGTGATTGCCTGTGCCGGCACCGAACGGGGACTGGATACCTGTTGGATCATCAGAAGTGCGGCCTCTGCGAACCTCTTTCATCCGGAACGTGGCGCCAGACTGATAGAACTGCTCGCAAAACCGGGAATCGCAGAAACACCAGATATCTCGATTGAATATCTCCGGTAATAGAGATATTTGTGTGTATATCAACCGTGAATATCCAAACCGGTTCATTATTCATCATTTTGATTAGGCATCCTTGTTGGATGAACTCATCTGGGTCCCATGCTCACGGTCCGGAGTATGATAGAGAAAAACCTGGGGTGCTTAAGGCAATTATTCTGAATAGAGGTTTTCAAAAAGATGTACAAACGGGACAACCTCTACAACCCTGATGGACATCTGTGAACTGAATTAAATTTTCTCTCATATTATCCTGGATGTTTGTTTCACAGATCTGATAGTATTATATTAAAGGGCGAGAAATCAGGATAGTAGACTGCCTGAATCATTATTGTTCTGGATACATTATGACAGATATTGTCCTGGTGCACGGGGGAAACATGTCTACCCGGACATGGAACCTTCTCACAACCGGAGACCCCGTCCATACCGAAGATGGCAAAATGGGTGCCAGGTACTGGGAGGGAACGATGACTGCACTCTCAGCAGAGAATCACCGGGTTTTTGCACCCGCACTTACTGATGAACTGACCGGTAGCCTGAGCGGACACATCGGAGAAATAATCACTGTTATCAGGGAAAACAACCTGCACCATGTCATGCTTGTCGGGCATAGTTATGGCGGAATGGTGATCACCGGGGTGGCTGCATCGATGGCGAATAATATTAGTCATCTTGTGTATCTGGACGCAGCAGTTCCGGATCCCGGAGACTCTCTGTATTCACTGCTGAAACAGGGGATGATATCATCAGGAGAACAGGTACTCATTCCTGATCCGGTACCTCCATATGTGGAGCCCCTGGATTTTGATCCACAGATTATCCGGCCAATTCCAAAGACCTACATTTTCTGTACAAAAAGTGAATATTCGGCTGTAACCGGTGTTGCCAAGAAGAAGATCGAGGCCAGTCCGGATGGCTGGACGTTTGTTGAGTTATCATCATCACACGTTCCCATGGCTGACCAGCCTGAAGAGTTATACCGTCTGTTAATCGAGATAGCGTCCGGTATTGACGCCTGATTCGTGGAAAAAAGCGGACCCGGGTACTGAGTCGTGGACAATCCCTGTGTCCTTAACTGAGGGCGGAAATAACGATTACATATTTATCCGGGTGATATCGTTCTTTCGCGATGAAAAACCCTAACCTCCTTGGGTGCTCTGTTCCTCGCTGTTTCGGATAATTCCTGGCCTGGGAGATATCGACCATGTGACAATGATCAGGTACCCAGCCGGCCGGTGCCAGGTTATGGTACCTGGGATGCCTTGTATTAGAACCCAAAGATTAGGTCAAAAAAGCGACTGACAAAAAGAGAATCCATCAGTCGTCACGCCAAAAAGCCGGGAGAAATCAACAAGCAGGTTATGAAACTCCATTTTCATAGGCGATACTCTTTGATCATCCCGGTGATGACCATGGATAGTGATGCAAGCCGCTCGGTGGCAACCAGGAAGAGCAATTCCGGATCGGTCCGGAAATACGAGTGAACCAGGACGTTTCTCATCCCGACAATATCCCTCCACGGAACCTGGGGATACTCTGATAGAATCTCATCAGGAAGGTGGTTTACTGCTTCCCCGATGATCATGATCTGATCCCTGACTGCACTCATGGTCTTCTTATCCAGTGAAAACTCTTCGAGGGTCATCCCTGCGATGAATTCATGTATCGTTGAAATGGCCTCGTTGATATCATGGAGATAGAGGACCCAGTTTCTCATATGTCAATCGCATCTGCTAGGATTGCTTCCCTGAGTTCTTCACGAATCGCCCGTCTTGGTACAACATCGACCGGCCTGCCAAAAATATCCTCAAAGTAGAGTTTCAGACCAGAGAGATCAAGAAGGTCGGCACCGGGAGCAAAGTCCACCAGAATATCAATATCGCTGTCCTCGCGGGCCTCACCCCGGGCACGGGAGCCGAAGAGGGCAAGTTTATCCACGTGGTACCGTTCCTTCACGACATTCAGCGAGAGATGAAGCGTGGATGATATATCCTTTGTTTGTACTGCTGATGTCATCATATCCCCGGTTGTGTACTTTAGAGCCGTCCTGGACTGCTGTTATCTATCCTGAATATATGAAATGCCCTCTTCATCTATCTTTCCCATCACCAATGCGGTTCTCATTATGCAACCGTATATCTCCAGGTTCAGAAACCCGTGAGCCATCCCTACCTTCAGAACTGTAGTTGCAACTCGAATGTGGTTTGAGTAGTGGGAAATCGAAAACCTGATCAGAATCTCCTAAAATTCAGTGACCTCGTTCAATGGTTAAAGTACTCACCGCTGACAGTCACACGTCCCCGGGAATCAGCAGAGAACAATGGGGTATGGACCAACGGCTGATTTTACCGTAAAGAGCACTGTAACATCATCAGGCCGGAACCTTCCGAATCTGATTGCTGATTATACCCGGAGAGCACACTAATAGCCAATCAGCATATTTTATACTTAAAAAGAGAGATTTTCAGGTCTGATAATCGTACTCCACAGTTCCGGGAAGAAGCGTCAGATCACTGACAAAATGGACTCCTGATACAACTTTCTTTACCGGCAGATCAGCAACCGGTGCCAGGGCATGCCTGAAGAGCTCAAGATCTGTCGGACCGGTCCAGGCACCGTGAACCGTGACATTACCCAGATGATACCTGACGAGCTGATGGATCTTCGGGCTGCCATCCACATCAGGGATGACCTTTATCAGGTAATTTGGAGTGTCTTCGAGATATTTTTTGATATCATCCGTAGGCAGAGCCTGCCATTTGTATCCCATCGTCCCCCTGGCAACTTCGAGTTCTCCGTAATAGAGCCTTCCAACAAGGGTGTCTCTGCTAACGGGATCAACTTTCAGTGAAGGAAGGCCATACTTTTTGGGAAATCCCCATATCTCCCTGCCTGCAAGAATGGCAGGCTCATTATCCAGGTACATAGAGAGGACAAAGAGGCCGCGGGTACCGTTGAACTCCACCGGGATGACCTGTCCCGACTCGGTATAATCGCCAAGTCCGGATGAGTCCGGCATTCTGATGAATTCATACTTGACTATCGGTTCTACGACCTTCAGGGGATAGGGAACTACTTTTTCCAGGACAGCAGGATCTGTCTCATACGTGATTATGAAGTATTCCCGATTATTGAACCGGTTCGGGGGTGCAGGATATGCAGGGCTATTGATTGGCATGCCCAGAGTTTTATTATCTGCCTTTTGCTCCACAGAAGCAACGGTGGTGGTTGTGATCAGTAGCAGTATCAGAATCAGCGACCCGGCGAGGAATACCTGTATGACTGGATCCATACCCCTCTATATGCTCATGTGGTAAATGAAAGTATTGGGAGATCCAGTAATTTCTAGTACATGAGCATGATACCGGGAGGTTGAATTGAAGTGATCATTAATGCAAACATGCAAATCAGGAATGTTTGATATTTAACCTGAACGATGTAACAATCGGTAATAGTCATATTTTTCATGTTCCTTTTTTCTCATCCGGAAGAGTTCTATCAGATTCCATTGAATATTGTTCCACTTAAGGAATTAACCTTCTTTCATGAACGGACAGAACCTGTTCCCACAACCCGGACATAAAAATCGTATACTGGTAACTGCCGCTAAAACTAAAAAAACCAGGTAGATGAGCATCAGGGCTGGTGATGTGACCAGTGAGGGTATGGGAGGCAGGAAAATTATGACTAAGAGTAATCCGGAGATGAGGAGTTTTCCGGTAGTATATGGTCCGGGTGCTACTTTCCACAACCGTGCGATATATCCGGGGAGGATGTGAACACAGGTGCCCTTGATTGGGCATGATGCACAAAAAAACCGGGTAAGAAATACTCCTGCAACAACCGCCAGAAGAAGATATCCTCCGGCCATGGACATTGAACGTAAAGCGATGGCATAAAATCCATCTAGTACGGCAACAACTCCAAGAATAAGGCCTATAATCCCCAAGGTTGTCTTATGCATACTAGAATTAAGCCACCGGATAATAAAAGGATACCTTATGAGTCCCGGCTTTGAACCATGAACCCGATGACCTTCAAAGGATGGTTACCTGAATACTCTCTCCTATTAATATGGCACGAATTCTGCTTTTGGAATCGGAACATCAGTCCTGGTTCCTGAATCTCCGGCTCCATTGGAATCCGGAACCGACTGTATAGATGCAGTAATTCCTGCCGAATTTCCTGGACATCTGTAACTGTTTGCCTGCATGTTGAAGGTACCACTCCCGCTTCTTGCATACACCAGGGCATAATATGTCGAACCTGACGCCGGAGGAGTTATGGAAACATAGGAATTCGGACCATATGCGTATTTATTTGCCATGCAATACGAATACTTCGGATTACAATCTTTGCAGATATAGAGATCAAAGACTGTGGAGTCTTTGCTTACAAAACTGTATCCTGACTTTTTATCATATTTATCATTTTTATTAGGTCCCTTTCCTGTATTGGGCGAACCAAAGGAACTCATCTTCCATTCGATACGGGATCGACCCTCTGCCGGAATATAATACCCTAATACCATCGCCTGTCCCTGTCTGAGAAATCCTGTCTTGGTATCTGTTTTGTATATTCCACAATTATTCGAGGGTTGATTTGTAGGATACGGAGTCTGGGTATACGTTGGTGCACTGGTTATAGTTGGGGTTGGATATGGAGTTGGAGTCTGAGTAGGCGTTCTGGTCACGGTTGGTGTAGGATACGGAGTCTGGGTTTGAGTTGGTGTTCTGGTTATAGTTGGGGTTGGATATTGAGTCGGAGTCTGAGTAGGCGTTCTGGTCACGGTTGGTGTAGGATACGGAGTCTGGGTTTGAGTTGGTGTTCTGGTTATAGTTGGTGTAGGATATGGTGTAGGAGTTGAAGTTGGAGTAGGATTACTGATTCCGAGTGCTTTGGCAGCATTCAATCTTCCGCCAGTTGCGACTTTTCCTGATAATGATGAGAGAATGTCGCAATTGCTGAGTATCCTGCTCTTTATCTGGGCTGCTGTCATAGAAGGATTCTGGGATTTTATGAGAGCTGCAACTCCTGAAACATAAGGGGTTGCCATGGATGTCCCGTTCATAAATTTGTATCCTCCTGATGGAGCAGTGCTGTAAATGCTAACTCCGGGAGCAGCCAGATCCACCGATTGTGTGCCATAATTCGAGAAGGATGCCAGTTTGTCATGGTAGTCAGTTGCAGCAACTGATATGACGTTACTACTGGTGTATGCTGCAGGGTATATCGGATAACTATCTGCGTTTGCACCGGTATTTCCTGCTGCACAGACAACCACGGCTGATGATGCGTCAATTGCATCCCTGAGTGACTGGGATTGGAGCCCACCCCATGAGAGAGATATTATCGGAACTCCCTTCTGATTTGCATATAAAATTGCAGAGATAGCATCAGAAACATACCCGTCCCCCTGGGAATTGAGGAATTTCAGGGGCATGATCTTACATTTCCAGGTTACACCGGCAATCCCGATACCATTGTTTCCTACCGCGGCAATGGTCCCGGCACAATGGGTTCCATGCCCGTTGTCGTCCATGGCATTATTGTTCTTATCGATGAAATTCCACCCTTTCGTATCATCGATATATCCGTTTCCATCATCATCGATGCCGTTTCCTGCTATCTCTCCGGGATTTGTCCAGATGTTTGATGCAAGATCCGGATGGGAATAATCTACCCCGGTATCCACAACTGCAACAACAACTCCCGGTGAACCGGTCGTTGCTCCCCAAGCCAACGGACCCTGAATATCTGCATTATTCGTTCCGTAAAATGGTGCCTGCCCGGTATTATGTAACCCCCAGAGACTTGGATACTGGGGATCGTTCGGATATGTAGTACTGGCAGCCTGCATACTGGCCATCACCGGAGCAGTTCCGGTTTCTTCACCCGGACTTAAGGATATCTTGTAATCTGGTTCAACATACAGGACATCAGGATTTGCCTGGTATGATTCCATGGCACTCTCCAGTGTTGTACTGGTAACTTGTACTACCTGCATCCCGGGAATTCCATTTTTGCCAGTATCCAGAATAACGTTAGACCCCGCTTCTGCATTTGCCATTGACTGAACAGACATCAATTCTGACTTCGTCTTTACCTTATCTGGATTATACCGGACAATAAGCCTGTCTGTCGCGTGTTCGGCAGAAACATGCAGGGAATTCTGGTTTTGATTAACGATATTCGATTGAACTACTGAGCGTTCGTTATCCACGTTCCCGTTCTGTTCTGCAATTGAAGAGTTGCAAAGACAGAGAAGAATCAGGATACCGATAAGGAATGCCGATATTGATTTTAATGGGAAAAAGATCATAATACCCCCCTTGAATTGGTAATATTGCTGATATCTGCTGTTCATGGGCATGAACTTTCTCTCTCCTTTCAAAGATTGTTATCCCGGAAACCTCTGAATGTTTTGAAAAGAGTGCCTGCTATCTGAATAAAATGGCATATTTCGGAACTTATTTTAGAATCACGGTTTAATCATCCGGCCTGGGATTGGCATCAATCCGTATCGATTATCCATCTGATCTCATGGCTTGTGTTCACGGCGCATTCTTTTTTAAAGAATTTGGATCTGATCAATTCGGAAAAAAGTAGAAAACGGAGTCAACTGTATTCCGATTTTGGAGTGAAGAGCATGACAGGGGAAATAATTTGCGAAAAAGTTGATTTCATCGGCTCTGCCTGGGCCCACAGCGGGGCACCGTGGGATTTTAAACATGAGGAGATGAGTATGAACTGGATGTTATACGGAAGGGTTAGGAAAGAGAGGAATAGAATGGGGGTTACCTGGAATACACCCGGAAATAAAACCCTCATTTTACCGTTACATAGATTCATTCTACACTCTCAAGGCGAATCTCTCAACTGGTGAGTTTCAGCCCTCTGTTATCAGACAGGGGACTACCAAAAGGGGCCAGGATTTCGTTTTTACATGGGCCCGTAACGCCCGGATCTCTTACTCAACCACTATTTGGACCGGGGTGGATATTACATGACCGTATCGTCTGTTTATTGTAATCATTTGGGGGCTCTAATCCTGATTTTAACTCTTTTAATGCCTTGAATATTATCTGGCAAATGTGAGCCTGAAAATTTCACAAAATTGGGGGTTGAATTAAAAATAAACCGCAATTTACACGGTGGACTCCGTGGGCAGGGTCCCGATACCACGGCCCGGATATCCCTCCCCCTTTCTAAGCAGTCAAAGCGGCCTCACATGCCGGTGATCCTGTGAATCCGACTAGTACTGCACGTTCATACTCATTCAGGCTCTCATTGAGTTCAGCCAGTATCCGGTCCTTCTCAGCCTCCGGAAGAAAACTATACCTGATGCTATTGAGATTTATCTCCCGAATCTGATCATATGATATGTGGGGTTTGTTGATCGTGAGATTTACGAACTCCTGGGTGAGAGTGGTGCGTTCGACACCGGGATCATCTGTTGCAAGGATCACGGGAACATCATGATCAAGGTAGTATGAGACCGGGTGATCTGCGGTATCTATTCCCAGTATCTGCAGGTTACTGGTTAAAAGGATCTCAACCGGAATATGTGAGGCAGCCATTTTTTCCAGCACTTCGTCCCCATCTTTCTCATACCTGATACTGACCCCGTGTCCGATTCGTGAGGCGTTCCCGGTGGATATGGCCTGTGAGATATGATCCTGCATACCGACAGGGGACACAAGTTCAGGGGTCAGTTCACCGGCATGAAGCGTGATACCGACGTCCGGGTAGACACTATGAAGAAATCCCACCATCTTCATGTGTTTATCGTAATCCTGAAGCGAATACTTGTCTGCTTCATCACCTACGAGTGTAACACCTTCTATGAGTGATGACTGGTTTACGATCTCAAATGCCTGGAGCAGGTCACTGAACACCTCCTTTAATGGGTAAAACCGTAGGGCTTCGTAGGTGTACCGGACAGTGACATTCCTGCCTTCTGCTGTTGCATGTTCCCTGGATACCTGATCATAGGTTGCCAGGGTCAGGACCTTCTGTTTACAGATATCAGCAAGACCGGCGTGTAACAGGTTTTCCCGGAGGAGCGAGAGATTATCATCCCAGGGAACCTGTCTGACGATCTGCCTGACGTTATCAGAGTTGGTCTGGGACGTCATCAGTTCGAGATACCGGATATTTTCGGAGGCAGCCTGATCCCTGAGATCGGCAATCAGTTCTCCGTCATAGTACGTGACGGGATCGATGAGATCAAAGGTACTGAAAAACCAGTCGTGTCCTGTCTGATTCTCATACGAAAAACCATCCATCGACCACCTGGAGACCAGGTAGGTAAACAGAGTCGCATTTGTGTATGCAGATGCAACCGGGACAAGGGGCCCGGATGGAGTGTAGTTATAAGGCTGGTCTGTTGCCTGATCAACCAGTTGCCCGGTCGCAGGATCGACAAGAAGGTCATGACGGGCTGCGATTGCTATGAGTTTTTCCGGGGATATTGCTCCGGAGAGATGGATATGGATATCTCCTCCTTTGGGCATATCATTGAAGAAGGTAGTGAGTTCATCCCGGTCAGACCTGATAGAATCAAAATACGAGGATATATCAGGACACTGCGGATCCGGTATTGTCCCATAACAAAGGCCGGGAACTAAAGTGCATAGACATATGATGAGAAGGAGGAGATCCCGGGTTGATTGTTGAGCTAAAATCATGACTGCCAATCCGTGTAATGGGATATCTCTGTTTGCGGATTTATATGAACCCTCATGAGAGGGGTATTCCTTGAAAGACAGTAATTCTGGCTGACCTGGGTTCGGTACTGATGATGTCTGCATATATGATCGGCAGGGATCATCGGAAGGCACCGATGTTTGTGTGATGTGAGTTCCAGCCTGATTTCTGGTTAAGAGACAACGCCGGTATCTGAACTGAAAAGGAAGTGAGAATATTTCCCTCCCGTGCCATATGACCCGGACTCTGAAGGCCGGGTGTATCTTCTTTGTGTGCACGATACAACGGTTCTGAATGGGCGAAGTAAATCGGAGGTCATTCTAAATCGTCTTATTGAATTTAACTTCATTGTGTAAGACACACCTTCATAAAGTTGCACCATTACCAAAACTACAACGACCTATTCCCCTGATATTCCCACCAGCACATGCCTGTTCCTTGGACCATCAAACTCACAGAAATATATTCCCTGCCATGTACCGAGTGCCAGACTCCCCTCGATGACGGGCACCATAAGAGAAAATCCCATCAGTGAGGCCTTGATATGTGCATCTGAATTCCCTTCAGCATGCCGGTAATCTCCTTTCATTGGCACAAGTCGAGTCAGGCCGGCAAGCATATCCCGTGTCACATCAGGATCAGCATTCTCGTTGATGGTCAGGCCAGCCGTGGTGTGTGGCATGTATACATTACAGGTTCCATTCAGTATACCAGTTCTCTTCAGTTCATCTGAAACCCTGTTCGTAATTTCTATAAACTCTGTCCTCGAACCGGTCTTAACCTCAATTTTTGTCCACTTCATACGAGCACCGATCAGGTTTCTGTATTGGTAAGGGTGTCATCACTCATCATCAATTCCTATGAGAACTGTCAGGAACCTGTACTAATAAGGAGTTTTAAATATAATCCAATCCCGGATAACTACATGATGCAGCTTCAAGGTATTCTCATGAACAGAATATGTGCAATACTCGTGGTACTTGCATGTACCATCCTTCTGCCAGTAACAGCCGGGGCTGTTGAAAATTCAGGTACAGATCTGGTTGGTGCAATGTCAGATTTAAACTCTTCAGTTGTTTCATTTGCTGATACACCGGTCCAATATGCTGATGTAAACGGCGTTACACTCGGCTATCGCGAATTTGGATCAGGTGAACCAATCCTGATGATCCCCGGGTTTGGTGCCACAATGGACAACTGGAATGAGACATTTATCGGTATTCTTGCCTCAAGATACCATGTGTATACATATGACCACAGGGGCATGGGATACAGCAGTGATTCAAATGTGATTCATACGATTCCCATGTATGCTGACGATGCTGCTGCACTGATACTGGCCTTCGGGTATGAGAGTATGCATGTGTATGGGGCATCAATGGGTTCTTCTACCTCACAACAACTGGTTATTGATCACCCAGAACGAGTTAATAAGCTCATTCTCGACTCTAACACATACAGTATCAGGTTACCCGAGACCAGGAATCTATTTGGAACCATCGAAGCAGTTGCGGGGAATTCTTCCTTACCCCTGGGTGTTCAGGAGGAGGCCAGGGCGAATCTTATCTGGAACGGATCCTATAGCAGCCTGTCCGGAATTCACAAGGATGTCATGCTTGTCGTCGGAACAGCAGATGTCTTAACTCCTGATTCCGTTTCTGTTCAGATGGCAGGCCAGATAAATGGATCCTGGCTCGTCCGGTTCAAGGGCCTCCCCCATACCGGGTATCACTACGCACCGGTCCAGTATGGAGAATCTGCACTGGCATTCCTCGGGATGAACCAATCGCCGGTTTGAGAAAATTTCGTAACCTAACCCTCTTTTTGAATCTTCTCAACTACTTTTTCAACGACACTCTCGAAATCTTCATCAGTGCAGTCAATGGTCACATCGGCATACTTCTCGTACAAAGGGGTTCTCTGGTCCACCATATCATGAAGACTCTGACCCGGAATCATGACAACTCCCCTGGTTTTGATGTTTTTTAACCGCTTCCTCATCTCTTCAAAGGAAATCTTAAGGTATGCAACAAACGAGCCTGATCCCAGGTGATTCATGGCAGCATCACTGTACACAACACTGCCACCCGTGGCAATGACCGCGTTTGTAACCCTCAGCCCGAGTATGCTCTGCTCTTCGATCTCCATAAATCTTACAGGTCCATCCTCATTGATGATGGTCTGGAGAAGGCGACCGCTGTTCTCCTGGATCGTGATATCAGTATCAACGAAGTTCATCCCCAGCGTTTTTGCAAGGATAACTCCAATCGTACTCTTCCCGGCACCCGGCAGACCGATAAGGACAATATTTTTCATTGTATTGCGAGGCCTAAACAATATGGGAATTATGTATAGAAATTACATTGTGTTTTGGGGTTTAGAGGTGTTTGATAGAACAGCATGTTGTACTATCTAGATAAGGTTATTTCATGTGTTTTTCAGGAGTTTACAACCATCACTCATCTAAAAATAGAGTCAATTTGGATTATTTGAGGAGTATTAAACGCCATTCTAGATGTGTTTCACAGATATATCATCATCTATTTTTCAATTGATCCTTCTGATATATTTCAGTAATTGTCGGGTGAAACCTCTCCCCTATCAACCATATCATCCACCGGTCTCAACCTGTTACCGGGTACTACACTATTCTCTTCTGTGAGAAAAAACCAGTCCAATCGGAACAGAATGAGCACCTTCTCCTGATAGTCGGGACATCATACTCTCAAAATTGAAGAATATCTTATAAATCCACGATGTATTGGTGCACGGCAAAAAATTATATGTCAATAATGTATATGCACAAATCATGAGATTGTGTATTTATTTTTTCTTCCTTTTTTTGATTTCTGTTGTAACCGCTCAAGTAACTTTTTCAAACACCTCGGACATGTATAATACTACTGATAGCATCTCAAAGGATGATATAAAAATCGCGCTAACCACTGATCCGGGAATCGAATTATTAAATTCCGGTAAATATTCTGAAGCTGTTGCTTTGTATGACTCACAAATTCAACTAAATCCGAAAGACGTATCGTCACTGGTAAATATTGGTCTTGCATTGAATGCTTTGAAAAGGTATGATGAAGCACTTCAATCATTTGATCAGGCCTTAAAGGAAGAACCCGAAGATATCGCAGCCTTAAATAATAAAGCACTTGTCTTGACAACTCTAGGAAGAAATGAAGAGGCACTATCATATTATGATCAGGCGTTAGCGATTGATCCTGATTCTATTGATATATTGGATGATAAGGGTTTTACATTATGCGTAATGGGAAAACATTCTGAAGCTCTTCAGATTTTTCAGAAAGTAATTCAACTGAATCCCTCTTACATTGAAGCATGGAACAATAATGGTATTTGTTTACTTGAACTCGGTAGATATGATGAAGCTGATACAATGTTTAATGAAGCAAATCTGCTGGATCCAGATGATCCAATTTATTGGAATAATAAGGGATTAGCACTTTTTAACGCCGGAAAAACTAAAGATGCACTCTCTGCATATGAAATGGCAGTTAAAGTGCATATAATTGCCCATCACGAAAATGATGATATAGGTTCAAGATCTGAGCAATCTATGCGAGATAATGCAATTTCAAAAGAAATATCTAAACTATCTAGGAATAATTTATCTGATGCCAAGTTATGGGTAGATCTAGGTACAATATATTCATCTTACAATGATAATAATGAAGCACAGGCAGCATATGAGCGAGCGATACAACTCAATCCGTCATTAGTTGATAAAATTCCCGGGTTTATTCCTCTTCCTGATGCTTCAGAGAAAAATGAGCCCCAAATGCTGAGCGCTTCAACCGGTTTGGAAAAAAATTCTCAAATAAATAATCCTGTAGAACAAAAAGTGACCGGTACGGTTAAGTATTTTATGGAACAACAGGGTTGGAAAATAACTCTGCCGGGAACAATTAGTGGAGTATTGTCTCCAGATACAGGCACCATACAAATAAATTCCACAGATACTGTGATATCATATGGTGGGGTGAAATACCCTGTTATCATGAACATTGAAGGAACTGTTCAGTAAAATGGGTTTGAGTCAAATCATCGCCTTCCGAGAAGTACGAAGAAATCTGTTAATTCTTACATCGTAACAATTCAATTTTGTTTAACCATAATTACCTCTTTTGATTCAATAAGCAACGCCAGAACAGATGCTCCAGCCAGGATTACCGCTGAAACAACGAAGACCGTATGATACGAGAGGATCTGAGCATCAAGGGTTATCAAGCCTGTTACAGTCTTCATCACCGATGGCGAATGCAGGTATATACTTGAGTATGTAGAGAGGGCAATCACATTATCCTCAATTGAATTATTCAGAATGGTTGTAAATAGGGCAATTCCAAATGCCCCGGCAATGTTTCTTACAAGTGCAAGAACTGCTGACGCACTTCCGATTTCTTCAGGAGGGACAAGTGACGTGATTGTGACAGTTCGCTGTGCCATTCCTAATCCCATTCCCAGTGCCATCACGCTGAAAGGAATGATCACATCCCATGTACTTGACCGGGGATCAAGCCCGACAAAGAGGTATACTCCTACTGCTGCAAGAAATGTGCTTGAAGCAATCACGTACCTGGCCTGTACCCTTCCGATAAACGAGGAGCCGAATAATGCCCCCATTATCATGAAACATGCAAACGGGATGAACTGAAGCCCGGTCTCTGTTGCAGTATACCCAAGAAATGTCTGATCAAAGATAGGAATCAGGAATATTACTCCCATCATACACATAAAAACCATAAAGTTGTTGCCAAGGGAATGGAAAAATGACGGAATCCTGAGATACCTAAAGTCTATGACAGGCTCCGGGTGCCGGGAATCAATCAGGTAGAATATGTAAAAGAACACCGCTGACACCAGGAAACTGGTGATAATCGGAAGTGATGTCCAGCCCCAGTCATATCCCCGGTCAAGCCCAAGCACGAGAAGAGCGAGTGCTGTACCGAGGCTGATGGCGCCATACCAGTCAAAGTTTTCACTTCGCCTGTCTGATACTGATTCAGGGATATAATTCAGGGCCATAATAATCCCGATGATCCCTATCGGCAGGTTGATCAAAAACACTGATCTCCACCCAAAGTTGTCGATCAACGGACCTCCAATCAATGGACCGAAGACAGCAGAAGCTGCAAAGGCCGATGACCAGATACCAAGGGCCCTGCCTCTCTCTTTTCGATCAGTAAAGGTAATGGTGAGGATAGCCATGGCTGTCGGGTAGTCTGCAGAGCTTGCAACAGCCTGAATAATCCTGAAAAAGATCATAGATCCAATATCCCAGGCAAATCCTGCGAGGATTGATCCGACGATAAAGATGATGAACCCCCAGAGATAAACCAGTTTTCTCCCCCTTGTATCTCCAAGTTTTCCCCATATCGGGACAAAAACTGCGTTAGCCAGGATATATGCAGTTGATATCCATCCGGCATCTGAAGTGGTGATTGAAAAATCATCCATGATCTTGGGAACAGCAAGTGAGACGACCGTCTGGTCAAGTCTTCCAAGGAATGTTCCGATGATCACGGTAAGAAGGATCATCCATTTGAGGCGATCATTTCCGCTCATGAAAACGGTTACCTGATAACCCAGATCTTCGCTGACATCCCGGGCTTGAGATCCGGATATGTATCCACGTCGTACTCTACCGTAATCTCAAACTCCTGTGCCTGCCTCTTATCAGAGATACTGAAGACAATATCTCCTTCCCGTGCAATCGGGGCAACCTTCTCAACGATACCATGGAATACTTCTGAAGGGAAGGCATCGACAGTAAATCGTGCCTCCTGTCCCGTGTGAATGTCCTTAAGGCCTTTATCCTCTTTGATCCTGCCGATAACCTTGAGTTTCTCCTTGTCAATCATTGAGATGACCGGGGTCTGTGAACTCACCAGCATTCCGGGGGTATCTTCTATTTTGGTGATGATTCCTGCAGTTTTCGAATGGATTGCAACATTGTTGACCCTGGCCAGTTCCTGGTTTCTCCTGACATTGTCCCCTTCTTTGACATACACCTTTTCGAGAATTCCCGGAATTGTCGGGCTGATTGTGATTACTGGCGCTTTTATCGCACTATCCTCGATATAGACGGTACTCTGAATTTCGTTCCAGACAATTACTCCAAGAACTCCGGAAAGTGCCAAAAGGATGACCATTCCTTTCCAGAAGAAAGGATGGTGCCTTATCTTCATCAGGGGATTTTGACGAGGCTTTTCTTCACCAGATTGAGGTATTGGCTGGCCTACACCTTCGTCATCTGAAATCATCTGCTCTCCTCCTTTCATCTCCTTCTCATGTCAGAAATTGACTGACTAAGCCTTGTTCTCCGGGAAAGGATGAAAATTATCCCAATTAGGATAATTCCGATACCTACTCCAATTAAAATCTGGTTCGTGTCAAATCCCCCGGTCTTCTGTTTACGGGAAGGATTCTGTTCAGGATGTGAAAGGTTAATCGTGGTTGTGTCTGAACAGAGATCCCCTTCAATATCCTTGTACCTGATTGTAAGCGGGAATGTCTTTTCAGGGCAGGTGAGGGACATTTTGAAGCTTGTAGACTCATCTGGATCCAGGTTTCCAACAACATAGTCCGGGTTGGGATCGATGGATGATGCAGGAGTTCCTGCTGAAAGAACGATACTATGTGCAAATTCAAGACCGTTGTTGGTAATATCACCTTTTAGGGTGTAGAATTCACCTGACCTGATCACCTCAAGGTCACTGACAATCGGTTCTGCCCGGATATTTCTAACTCCAGTTTCAACCGGAATCTGAAGACGAACGGTATGCTTGTTATCTCCATTCTTGTAAGATGTCTCAACAGTGAGGTTTGTCTCGGCCTCGGGAGTTACCTCCAGGGTTACGTTTTTCTGAGCATTGGGCTCGAGTCTTCCGATAAATACTGATGATTGCGTGGATCTGATCTCATCACCGTTCGGTGTTACTATCACGCCGTCAACTGAGTTTTTGCGAGGATTTCCTACGGTGAGGTGTATCTGATCTTTTCGATCCTTTGTGTATGTATCCGGAGAGTCAATCACTGAAACCTGAAGTTCAGAATTTTCCACAGTAACCGGAATATAATATCGAACTGATCCCGATCCCATGAAGTCAAGGTAAAATTTCAGATAATATGTCCCTTCTTCATGATCTGCCTTAATTGTAAAGGCAAATTTCATACTGTTCCCTGGACCAATAGTTCCCACGGAATCATAGGTCTGATCGTTCAGAACAGTCAGGGCATCGCAGGAAAGTTCAGCCCTTCGGATTGCAACGCTCTGATTCCCGGTATTTTTGATCTGAACGACTATATTGCCGGTATCACCCTTCATGAGTACCTCAGGATCCAATGTTGCATTCTGAACAGAGATCTGGGCTGCCTCGTGATCAACCGGTGTTTCAAGTGCTGATCCCTGGACAATCCCGAATGTCCCGATGCAGATCAGTATGAGGATAATTAGGTATGACTGGCTCATTGTTCACCTTTGAATTGAACTGATTTCAGACACAGTGCATAGTGTCGGAAGCAAGTTATAAAATAGTGTTGTAACTATTATAGTAACACATGTCAGATCTCATTGAAAACCTGGTAAAACTTGGTCTCAAGGAGTATGAAGCTAAAATATATGTTGCACTCGTAGGAATCAGGGAAGCAAATGCCAGGACAATTCATGAGATCAGCGGGGTGCCACGTCCCCGGGTGTATGACATCCTCAGTGAACTGACAGCAAAAGGATTTGTCGAAGTTCGTGAGGGCAGCCCCCTGTTTTACCGGTTTGTTCCACCAGATGTGGTGATCGCAAAACTTCAGAAAGATCTCAACCATGCTGCAGAGGAGAGCATTGCAGTCCTTGAGACCCTTTCAACTAAAAAAGATGAAGAATTTGTCCCTCTCTGGCATGTTAAGGGAGATTGGAGCATCACACGACATCTCAACCTTCTCATTGAACGAATGACCGGACCTCTCTCCATTCTGGTGCTTGAAAAACAGGTACCCGAACGGTACGATGATCAGATTCGCGAGGCTGCAAAGAAGGGTGAAGTGAGTCTGCTTTTTAAACCTGATATCGCATATTCCGGAAGCCGGATATCAGGAGTTTCATATTATCAGATAGACCAAATGAACGAATTTTTTCGTGAGAATATCTTTGAAAAGGCTTTTGCAAATCCCTTGGTCCGGAAGAACCAGGTGTTTTTCCTGGAATGCCTTATCATTTCAACTGATGCTGAAGTCATGAGTATCTATACCATTAATGATGAAAGGATGGCCTTCATCAATACGCTTCCAATCAGTCTCTATCTTCAGAATATGACCTTTGAGATGATGCTGTCCGGAGCGTTGAAGAGCATGGGTGATGACAGGGTGTTACCTGAAATCAAAGATGATTGAGTCTCATCTTATAAACAAAACGACTGGACCTGATGTATTGAGACCTATTCAGTAAACCCCTCCCTATTCCGTATACGGGCCAGATGTGAGAGAACGCATCATTCTTTCATCAGAAGGAAATAGAATGATATGAGTAATATAAAATCGCCTCAATATCTACGGTAATGAGGATATCAGGCGCTTTTTCTACCCATCTCTGGATTTACCTTCATCGCTTATAAATACGCGAAAAATGAATCAGGAGTATGACCGGGTGGAAGATCTGTATCCTGTTTCTGCTTATCCTGTTGATATACATCCCGTCAGCATACGGTTGTACAACTTTTGTCGTAACTGGAAATGCCTCTGAAGACGGATCCGTCTTTGTCGGGCATTCAAATGACGGATTTGGTTCGGGTCTGATATACAACCGGATACGTGAGGATATGGTCTCGTTCAGGCATGTTCCTGCAAAGGATCACCCCGAAAAAGCAACTCGTCCGGTGGTCTATGATCCAAACAGCGGAGGCGAGTTCATCGGCGAAGCTCCGTCAAATGACACCCAGACCCTTGTGCTCGGAGAGATCCCTGAAGTGAACCATACCTATGCCTATATCACCGGAAGTTACGGGATGATAAACGAGCATCAGCTGATGACCGGGGAGTGCACGGATTACGCAAAGATACACCCGGGAGCAGAGAAAGGAAAGCGTATCTTTTACAGCTCAGAACTCTCAAACATTGCACTTGAACGGTGCACAAAAGCAAAGGATGCGGTGCTTCTCATGGGCAACCTCATCGAAACATACGGGTACTATGGAACCGGTGAGACACTCATCTTTGCAGATCCTTCAGATGCCTGGGTTATCGAGATGTGCGGTGGAACTCCTGATGGGACCGGTGGGTACTGGGCTGCAGAACAGATCCAGCAGGGAGAGATCTTTGTAGCAGCAAATGAGTTCAGGATCCGCGAACTTTCAGCAGATAATCCCAGCCAGATCTACTCAGAGAACCTTGACAAAGATGCAGAAAAGATGGGATGGTGGAACCGCACTGACGGAACACTTGACTGGACAAAGACCTTTGGCATCGGCGAATACTCTCACCCCTACTACTCACAGGCCAGGGTATGGCGGATTTTTGACCGACTCGCCCCATCACTTGGCCTTTCTCCGTATGTTGAGGGACCATTTTCAAAGGCGTACCCTTTCTCGATCAAACCTGACAAACCGGTAAACATCACCACCGCCCTCTCCATATACCGAGATCATTATGAGGGAACGGTATTTGATCTGACTGCACCACCAGCAGGCGGCCCGTTTGGAGACCCATACAGGGTATGGGGCCAGTTTGATCTTCACGATGCCCCCTATGAAGGTGAATTAAAACCGGGTTCCTGGTCACGCCCGATATCAACAGATCCATGTGGTTACTCATACATCTGTCAGGGGAGATCCACTCTTCCTGATCCGATCGGGGGAGTCTGCTGGCTGGGTCTCTCTTCGCCATCAGAGACCTGTTATGTTCCGTTTTACGCGGGAATCTACCACCTTCCCCTGCCATATGTCCATGGCTCTCACTGGGAATTTGATCTGAACACTGCATTCTGGCCATATGAACTGCTGCAGAATTATGCACGCCTCATGTACAGTTATATAAGTCCTGAGATCAAGGCAGAACAGGAACGTATTGAGGGTGCGGCTATTGCAAAACAGTCTGATATTGAGGCAGAAGCACTGGAACGTTACAAGGTGAACGAGCGTTCAAGCCGCGAGTACCTGACAGCATATACTAATGAAACTGCTATGAACGCGTTACATGACTGGAAAGCGCTCATGGGGAGGATGATCGTTACATACCGGAATGGAAATTACAACGATGTCCAGAACCACACGATCTCAAACATCGGATACACCGCCTGGTGGAATGAGTACGCCAGGTATCAGTATGGCCCCAGGGTGTATGATATGGAAGGCCTGAACGAGACACCCGGTGTCAGGTATGTAGGTAAAGTGGCAAATATTACGGGCAATCCGGTAACCTACATCAGGGATCATCAGACCTGAATCCTTTTTTCCCTGCAGATCTGATGACTATATGAAATGCAGACAGGCCATCAGGTGACTGATATCCATGTATCAGCAGTTGAGTCTGATCTGAACCTGATTTTTGTATGGACAGACAACGGTGTCGGGATCCCTGATGAAGAGAAGAAGTTCATCTTTGAGCGTGGGTTTGGGAAGAATACAGGATTAGGACTGTTCCTCATACGTGAGATCCTGTCAC
Organism: uncultured Methanospirillum sp.; assembly: GCF_963668475.1. Classification (GTDB taxonomy): domain Archaea; phylum Halobacteriota; class Methanomicrobia; order Methanomicrobiales; family Methanospirillaceae; genus Methanospirillum. Next base: position 1,938,473 of record NZ_OY764544.1, on the reverse strand, counting down.
TGACAGGGATGTCAATTCGTGAAACCGGGATACCTGGCTTGGGGCCATGATTTGAGATTATTATGCCAAAAAGAGGATGGCGTAAAACCTGATGGACAACTCCCCCGGCTGGACATGTTCAGAGATATCCAGAATACTGTCTGGATCAGGTCGTGCTGTTCGTTATAATGCCTCAGGTTACCGGTTGTGATCTCGTTTCTGGTTCTGATATTTAATTCATGAGCTGGTTGGAGTGTCACGGTGATGGACTGGTTACCAACCCGTGAGCAATATTTCTGCAGTACTCCGCGTAGTAATGGTCCGGTTCGATATTCAATGCCTGTTGAAATGCCGAAAGAGCCTCTTGAGTTCTTCCCAGATTAAATAGTGCATTTCCTTTACTCACCCAGATGTCGGCGTCAGCCTGCACTTTTTTCAAAACCTCGTCATATGCCTTCAACGCTGTTTCATAGTCTTCCATCTCCATGCTGGCATTTCCCACGAGGATCCATGACTTGGTATCTCCCGGATTAATCCCCAAAGCCACATTTAGTGCTTTGATGGCTTCAGAGATCTCTCCGCGTTCAAAAAGAGCATACCCTTTATTGTACCAGGCCTCGGCATCTCCACGAGATTTCATCTGATTAGTGTATGTCAGGGAAGATAAAAAGGATTTTTTACCTCTCAAACACCGGAGATCGTAAACCGTTTCCCGTGAATACAGACTGAAGACAGAGTTTGTCAGATCTGCATCATGACGAACTGAAATCGCCGCTTTGCCACCGTCTGATGAGATGAGGTTCGCAGATTAGTGGACGACATAGCGATATGTAATCAACAATGCCATTGATAGATGAAATTAACCTTATCACTTGAAAAAAATGAAAAACCTGAATTATTGACCTATATCCCTGAGCATTCTGGGAATGTCGAGCCATATGATCAGATCTGTTTTATCAGACTCCTTGTCGCCCTGCTTTTGCCTGATAATTCCAAGAATATATGAAGTATCATCCTTATCACAGGTCTTCTGATCTATCTGTGATGTCGGTATTGACATAACAGTTGTTACATCATCCACAAGAATTCCCGTCTTCCCTTTTGTAACCGAACTGTCGATTACGATAATACGTGACTGCTCCAGATTTTTCTTCAGGGTAGAAATCCCCATCTTTTCCTTAAGGTCGATAATGGTGGTGATCTCTCCCCTTAAGTCAATTATTCCCTTAATATATCTGGCACTACCTGGAAGCGGAGTGATCCGTGTGTATTCCACAATCTCTTTTACATCGAAAAGATTGATTGCGAACTGGTCATCTCCAAGAATGAACTCAACAATCTGGATCTCATCATTAGATCCTGACGACGTTGGAAGAGCATGTCCTGGAGATACAGATTCTGCCTCTCCCATGATATCAGGCAACCTTGAACTTTGTCATTTCGCCTGAAATGTTCTCCACAATGCGAACAACTCCATTCATGATTCTGCCGATCTCGTCAATTGATGCACTGGCCTCTTCTGTAGCGGCTGCCGCATCTCCTGCCTCACGTGAGGTATTCTGGACCAAGTTTGCTACCTCCTGGATACTGGCAGTGACCTCTTCGACTGATGCAGCCTGCTCTTCTGATGCTGAAGCAACCTCAACAATACTCTGGTTAATCTCTTCAATGGTGTCTGCTATCTTATTAAATGCAGAAAGCGTCTGTTCGAGAGCTGAACTACCCTCCTTAACAGCACTGGTAGATTTTCCCATCGCCACGGTAGCCTGATTTGCCTTTGTCTGAAGTGCTGCGATCATATCAGCAATATTTTCAGCAGATTTACGTGAATCCTGGGCAAGAGATTTGACTTCTGCAGCCACAACAGCAAATCCTCTTCCTGCTTCACCGGCACGTGCTGCTTCAATTGCGGCGTTAAGAGCCAGTAGGTTGGTCTGATTCGCAATATCAGAGATCAACCTGACAATTTTTCCGATCTCATCCATCTGCGAATTTATTCCGTTAACAATAGAATCAACTTCATTTGTTGAAGTTGTAATATCTCCCATAGCTTTTTCAGACAGTTTTGCAAGATCGATCCCTCCCTTTGCAAGTGAGTTTGTCTCATCAGAGGCTCCTGATACGGACTCTGTTTTTTGTGAAACAGCTGCTACTGTCTCGTTGAGATCCTCCATTGTTTTCAGTACCTGAATAATACCGTCTCCACCCTGATCAGCATTCTGACTAACTTTTCCGGTATTTGCCGCGATCTGATGTGCCCCGGCCAGAACCTCCTCAATACTTGCATTCGCCTCTTCTGCACTGGAAGCGAGGTCATTTACACTTTTGGTAATAAGGGATATTGCTTCTGAAACCTGAATCCCGATATTATTCAGTTCTTTTCTAAACTGTATCCAGTCGCCTTTAACGTCTATTGTCTGATCAAATCTTGCTGTAAAGTTGTAATTGGCATAATTACTGGCAACCTTCATGGACTCAACAATAGGCACGTTGATAGAATCCAGAGTCTTATTCATGCCTTCGATGATTGTACGATAATCGCCTTCGTGAGATAAAGGATCAGATCTGAATTTGAGATCTCCGGCAATAGCGGCATTCGCGATAGCATTTGAGTCCTCAACAAGCTGATTGATTGCTTTCCGGGCTGTATCAATTGCCTGACCGATTTTAACAAACGCTTCTCTTGCAGATGCTGAATGCTCATCAGCATCAAGGATCTTTACGTCAAAGTGTGTATCTCCCCTGGCCAGTGAACTGATATTGCCCTGGACGCCCTCGACCGACTGATTCAGGTACTGTACGAGCGAACGTATTGCGGTCATATCTGAGAATATTTCGACAAACCGAATCACCGTGCCTTTCTGATCCTGAATCGGTATGTACACATAATCAAGATGCCTGATGCCTGCTGGTGTATCTGATATAACTCTTCCTTTGGCCGGTTGTTTTGTTTGTAATGCATCACGAATTGTCTGACCTTCCCGCTCAAGAATCTTTAGATCTGTGAGTTTCATCCGTGTGATCTCGTCATGGCTGTATCCCAGCATTTTTGAACAGGCAGGATTTGCTTCAGTGATCCGCATATCAGTGTCCATCATCATGATGGCATGAGGATTTTCACGGATAAAAGCCTCAATTTCGTTGATATATGCAACCTGGTCTGATACATCAATGTACATGGCGACGAGGCTTTTCACAGCATTATTTGCATCAAGAACCGGAATATATGTAAAATCGAGAGTTTTTACAGCCCATCCAAAGTCAACAACAAGTCTGCCTTTTGAAGGTTTTTTTGAAGACACGATATCAGATAATGACAGGCCTTCCCTTTCTATGATGTTAAACTCCCGCATATACATTGAAAGGATCTTTTCTTCATCCATATGAGCAATATCAAGAAAAGCCTGGTTTACTGAAAGTATTTTGCCCATCGGATCGAGAGAGAGGATTGATGCTGGATTTTCTTTGATGAGTCCATCCGACTCTGTAATCTTCTCGACCAGTGATGTCACGTCTGCAAAAATATCATAGACCTTTGTTACCCTTCCGGCTTTGTCAAATATCGGGATATAGGTATATTCCAGATGTCGGATCCCTGCCGGAAAGAGACAGGTTATCTTTCCTCCCATGGCCTTTTTGCTCTGTATTGCATCTGCAGCAGTTGCACCAACACGATCTGTGGATTTGAACTCTTTATGCTGCATCCGAACTGCCTGTTCATGTGAGAACCCCGATATGTTACAAAACGCCGGGTTTACATCCATTACTGCCATATCCGGGTTGAGTGTCATAATAGCATGAGGATTCTCGCCAAGAAATGATTCCATCTCTTCCAGACGGCTGACTTGATCTGTGACATCAATGAACATCCCTAAAAGTCCGGTTACTTCATCTCTTGCATCAAACACCGGGATGTATGTAAAGTCAAGTATCCTCACGCTCCAGTCAAAGTCGATAATCATTCTCCCTTTTGAAGTCTTTTTTGAAGAAATGATATCAGAGATTGACAGGCCATCCCTCTCAAGAACTTTGAACTCGTTTACGTTCATCGAGAGGATTCTGTCCTGGTTCATATGGGAGAGATCTAAAAATGCCTGATTATATGACTCAATTTTCCCATTTAAATCAAGGGATAATATTGCTGCAGGATTTTCCTTCACAAGTGTCGTAGACTCATTAATTTTTGAGTCCAGTTCGGTCCTGTCCGCAAAGACAGCATAAATGTACATTATTATTCCATCGGCATCAAAAATAGGAATATATGAATACTCCATCGAGGTTATGCCATTAGGAAAATCTGCAATATAATTCCCTTTTAATGTTGTTCTCGACTTAATTGCGTCCAGAGGGCTTGGACCATTTCTCTTAAGAACATTAAAATCACCGGCAGATCGTCCGATCCATTCCTCTTTTTTATACCCGGTTATGTGTAAAAACGCAGGATTAACATCTTCAATGGTGAGGTCAGGATTTAATTTGATCAAGGCATATGGATTCTCATGGATCAGAGCCCGGTTTTCTTCTACTCGTACCTGACCACTTATATCTGTAATAGTAGCCAGGAGACATTCTTCTCCCCCATAAAGAATCTTACTCAAAACTACTTTAGCTGGAAATACCCTGCCATCGAGAGTTTGGTGATCGTAATAAAAACTGGCTGATCCTGATCGGTATGCATTTTGAATTTGCTTATTAGATTCTATATCAGAATCTTTTCCATTTCGTTGTTTAAGAGGAGACAATACACTAGGATGCTTTCCAATAATATCATCATGGGTGGACGTACCAAATATGCGGAGTGCTGTTTTATTGCAATTAATAAATATTCCGTTTGATCCAATAACAAATACCGCGAAAGGTATAGAATCGAATAATGTCTGGAGAGACTCTAGATCTTTAGATGTTGCAGGAAGGGCTGATAGACTCATAGTTTCACCACATTCACTCTCTCTGGGCTGAACAGGTCGAATGAAAGTTAACTGACCTCTCTCATTTTTTCTATAAATATCGACTGATTGCGGTTACCCCTACCATTATCAATAAATATCATGATTTGTGGAAATATACATGGACCCTGTTGAGGATCTAATTATCCAGTCACTCTATGGTCAAAAAAGGGCACTCATGATCAAGGAGATTGCGCAATACTGCGGATTAGATCGCCATACTGTAAGTAGAAGACTGGATTGTATGGAGATACTCGGACAGGTAAGAAAATTAGAACTAGGGAATTCAAAGCGGTATTATTTGAATAATACATTGTCAACATATAATCTTGTTGATATCTGTTCAGATCTTATTCTGGTCATCAATGATAAGTGGAGAGTCCAGTATATCAATAAATCAGCACAGGAATTATGTAACCTTCTGGATAAGCCAGTAATTGGTGAACGGGTTGATGATTTAAAGTTGGAATTATTCTCATCACCCCCTGTAATAGAAGGTCTCAAAAAATTTGACCCACTAAAGATCTCAAAAATTCGATTATCATACAATTTCAAAGAAACTGAACGGTTTTATGAAGTTTCAATTATGAGTATTCCCTTTAGACCCGGGTTCACATCAACTGTTATTATTGCTGTAGATAGCACTGAAAAAGAAAAGCTAAAGAAAGATCTTCTTACAAGTGAGGAGCGATTTCGGTTATTATTTGAATTTGCACCAATAGCTATCAATGAGGAGGACTGGTCAAATGTAAAGGATTATTTAGATAATTTAACGATAAACGGTGTTTCAGACCTCAACCAGTTTTTTATACAAAATCCCGATCAATTGAAAGAATGTATCTGTTGTATCCAAATATTGAAAACAAATACTTTGAGCAGGAAATACTTTAAACGGGCATTTGATTCCCCGATCTCGATTAAAGATGATCTTATTCCCTATTTATCTATAGGGAGTTATGATGCTTTAAGAATGGCCATTCTCTCGATTTATAATGAAAAACCCTCTCATCGATATGAGATCTATGTGAATAGTCCCAGGGGAAAAAGCTTGTATTTTTTGATCCAATCTCAAATAATTCAAAATGATGTGTCTGATATGTCCAAAGTTTTTACTGTGTTCCAGGATATAACAGATTTTAAATTATTACAAGCAGAACTGGTTCAAAAACAGGATATCATGTTTACAATTCTAGAAGAATTAATTCATGAAAACTATATGCTCAAAGAAAAGTTTAACTTTTTTCATTAGTCTCTCCTTTCCAATCATATGCCAGTTTCCATAGTGATCAGATTTTCAACGTGAGAGAGGAGTACCGATCAATCTTCTTCCCAGTAATGTTTTCTTAAAAAGGATCTCACCTTCTCAGACTCCACAAGACCCCTGTCTAATTTATCCACAATCTGATCAATTTTGTGAATATGTTTTTCAAACTCCACAAATTGGTCACTATCCAGATCAGACGCCAATGTAAGAAGAATAGTTAACGGATTGCGGATCTGGTCGTTTAGTATTGAAAAATACTCTATATTTTTTTCAATCTGTGAAAATGACTGTTTTATTAACGTTTCATCAATTTTTTTTGTTCTGATGTCACGAGCACAGAGGAGATACAGATTATGACCATGGTATTTGAAGGCACTCATAAACACCTCCACGATTATCCGGGTCTTATCTTTAGCCCGTAATTCTTTCTCAAACGGCCCTCCCCCGTTCTTTGTGTGAACCTGTTCAGCAAATCTCTTCATATCCAGACTACAATCTGCATAAATAATCTCCATTATATTCATGGAGAAGAGTTCGGTCTGAGAAAAGCCCAGAAGATTAGATACCGCTGAATTGGTGTCAATGATCGTGCCATCATTCCTGCACCAGATCATGAGATCAGTCATGTGATCGAGAGAATATCTCGTCTGGATGAGGTTCTCTTTCATTATTACCCGTTCGGTAATATCTCTCCCCACTGACTGGTATTCAATAATCTCGTCTTGCTCATTGAATATTGCACGATCAGCCCACTCCTGCCATCTAAACTCCTCTCCTGGAAATAAAGACTTGTGTATTATTGTTTTAACCGGGTGTTCCTTTGTTATTGATGCATAGTGGGCAGAACGGGTATTCCGTTCTGATTGAGAGATCATCTCTTTTACTTTAATTCCCTTGTAGTGATTCGAGTCAATTTTGAAATATCTGCAAAATGCCATGTTTGCAAATAGAAGTTCACCATTATGCTTATACCTGCAGATAAGTTCTGTTTGATCTTCTACAACATCGCGGTATTGTTTTTGGGCGATCTCGAGTTCGGCCTGTTTTTTCTCAAGTAATGAGTAATTACTTCGTATCTCATTCTCGATAGCAGTCAGTTCTTCATATGCTACCTCAATCTCGATATTTTTTGTCGTCAGTTCAACCTGATCCTGCTGATTAATTTCGAGTTCTCTCGATATTGTGGCTATTTTCTCTTTTAATGCTTTAGAAAGTCTATAATTCCTGATCACAATAAGAGTGATACATATGGTAAAGAGACCCAGAACGCTAATAATAAATAATAACTCCGCATTGAATGTTGATGGAACAAGGATGTTTGATGTCATTTGTTACCTTTTTTGTTGATGTTTAATATTGAGGAATGAATTGAACAGAGATCTGGATGGAGTATGTGTTGATTGTGCGCAAGTGAGATAATTGATATCCCGGTGATGTAAATAATACAAGTAACCAGGAAAATCAACAACTTTTTTGATCTCATCTGTTGTATCCCAATTTTGATCATTTTAAGGGGATCCCTTGTTCCTGTATACGTACCAACAACCTGATTATGTAATAATTGTAGAATGCAAAAGGTTTGGATTATCCAGAACCTTTAGCACTATATAATAGGTGGGGTGTTCAATAGACACTATTTAGTTTGTCTCAGGACTTTGAACAGTTACCGGCATTATACTCTCAGTTCCCTCCACTACTTTTCCCGTCAGATCGATCCCCTGCGAACTGATCGTGTATCTCCCGGGTTTATCAGGTGATCTGAACTCATGGCCGAACTCAAAAATAGAGTTGAACCTGTCTGAAGATCCCTGGGTAAACAACCGCGAAAGGTTCACACTCCGGGATGAGTTGTATATATCGTTCCCATCTTCATCGAGGACTGAGTATGTGATAACTGCTATCCGGTTGTTGATTGTGTATCTGTGTGGAATTTTTGTTTCGTTTACTGAAGATCGGATCGGCTTTGTCACCCCGTACAGGATACACTCATTACCTGGAAGAATGGTAATACCATCAGAGAGATTGTAATCAACCTGCATAGCGGTCGTGTTGTTCCAGGGATCGAATGTGTTCTCCTGCTCATGATTATCGTTCTGATATATTTCAGCCCTGGTAAAGATCATCCTGGAATCTTTCGGAAATGGAGTGAGATTTCCGGTTATATTCTCCTGTATCCCGGTCTTTTGGTCAGTATACGTGAGGTATGGCTCACCGATATCGTAATAGAGAAATGTTGTGTTCCTGTTGTCTTCAAGGCCGTATTTGAGAATGGATGAGAGTTCTACTCCGTATGTCGTGCTCTTCTCGTTGATATTATAGAGAATCAGCGAGTTATTTGCTACTGCCGGGGAATCAATAATCGTCCCATTCTGGTCGTTGACTGATTCGATGGCGTTGTTTGGGTTCCATCGTTTTGGAACTGTATATCCAGTATTGTTGTAACCGGGATAGATGAAATATCCGGGAAACCAGTCGCGGTCTATCCTGAGATGATGAATCCCTGCGTATGTTATCCTATTCTGAAGGTTGACAGGCGGTCGGTCAGTTCCGAACAGGGAGTCTGTCAGACCGAATGTGACGATCTTTTCAACGACCTGACCTGAAAGGTTCTCTGAGAGACCCGTTACCCGTATGGTATAGGTTCCAGCCGTGAGATCCTTCAGGGGATCTCCGGTATTGTCCCGGTAGGTTGTATCAAAGTCCTTGGTAACGCCGCCGAGGATCATGCCCTGGTAATAATCGTTGGTGACCACAACCTTGTTGGAAGGATCATACAGGCCCCCCGGTTCTTTTACCAGATCAGCAACCATCACGTTTCCCCTGTTCTGGCCTTCTGAATAATTTGTCTCGATACAGCTCAGGGGAGTTGTGCCGGTCAGGGGATCAACATGGCTCTCAAGAAGTCTGACCCTCTCCCCGCCAGCACTGTCACCCGTAAAGAGTTCTATCCTGATATCGCCCGGGCAATTAAGGCGGTTAGGAAAGATACCATACACATAGAAGTCACGCATCTCTGCAAAATTTGTCTCATTGTCGCTCGGCTGGGTGATGACCAGTGATACTGCACCGGAATCCTGATTATCTGCGGCTGTAGTGATTACCGGCAGGATACAGATGATAATGAGTACAAGGGTATACATTCGGTAAGTGGATCGCCATTTCATGAGAGATAGTTCGGATTATTTTTATTAAACCTGACCTGTCAGGAGTACGAGATTCCTCCTCCTTGCATATCATTATATTCACACAATTCACACATGTATGAAAAGTATGTTTGGGATGAATAATTCCTATGATTGAAGATGAGAGTTGCGGGGATGGGAAACATATCTTTGGAACGGTAAAAGTCGGTGAACGTGGTCAGATTGTCATTCCCAAGGATGCAAGAGAGATATTCGGGATTAATCCGGGGGACTCCCTGATGGTTCTCGGAGATGAGAAGCGTGGCATTGCTCTTGTAAAAGCAGATAAATTCCATACCCTTGCCACAAAGATGCTGAAGATGTTTGAAGAAAAACCTGATGAGGAGTAATATGAAGATCTGTGTTCTGAACGGAAGTCCGAAAGGAGAGAAGAGCATCACCATGCAGTATGTCAGGTTTCTCGAACTGGCGAACCCTGATCATACCTTTACCTCCTGCAATATCAGCAGAAAGATCTCAGGAATCGAGAAGAAACCTGAAGAGTGGGAGAGTATCTGTTCATCCATCAGGGATGCTGATCTGATCCTCTGGGCCACACCGGTGTACTTCCAGCATGTACCTGCCCAGTACAAGCGGTTCGTTGAACTCCTGTTCAAACGCAATGCAGTGGATCTTTTTGCAGGAAAGTATGCTGCATCTATCAGCACCTCTGTTCACTTCTTTGATCAGAAGGTCCACGAGTACCTCCAGGGGATCAGCGAGGATCTCGGGATGACGTATGCCGGATCCTTCTCGGCAGCCATGAACGATCTCTTTGAGGAGAAGAACCAGCGTCAGCTTGTGCTGTTTGGCAAAGATATCCTCTCGGCCTGCAGTGAAAAAAGATCTGCTATCCGGGCATATCCGAGGATTCCAACCGGCTCGCCTGTATACACACCCGGAACCATCAGTCCGGTTGAGACTCATGGAAAAAAGACGCTTATTCTCCATGATGCTGCTTCAGGCTCTAATTTAGAGGCAATGGTCAGGCAGATGGCTACTGCACTCCCGGAAGCAAAAACCGTACACCTTGATGATATCGGGATGAAAGGGGGATGCCTCGGATGCTGTCAGTGTGCATTCGATAACACGTGCATCTATTCTGACGGGTTCTGCTCGTTCTGGAAAGAGCATATGGAACGGGCAGACATCATCGTCTTTGCCGGATCTGTCAGGGATCGCTACCTCTCGGCTGCCTGGAAACAGTTCTTTGACCGGAGTTTCTTCCTCGGTCATGTCCCACGGTTTCAAAACCAGCAGCTTGTGATCGTGGTCGAAGGACCGCTTGCCAATGTGCCCGGGCTCAGAGAGAACCTTACCAGTCTACTGGGTGGAGGAAACCTCGTGGATATCATCACTGATGAGCCTGAAAATTCCTCCCTTATCGACGCAGTCATCAGGTCGACAGCAGAGCGGGCTGTTCAGGCTTCACGTGACGGGTACAAAAAACCGCCCATGTTTCCTGCAGTTGCCGGTCATATCGTGCTCAGGGATGCGGTATGGGGAGATCTGAGACCTATCTTCAGAGCAGATCATCGGTATTACAAGTCGCACGGGCTCTATGACTTTCCCCAGTACCAGTATAGAAAACGGTTCTCACGGTTCTTTTTCTCCCTGCTGATGGGACTGCCATTTGTGCAGAAGAAGATCAAACCTGCGATGAAGGATCAGATGGCCAAGCCGTTTGACAGGATCTTTTCCGAGAGTCTGGTTCTGAAACAGGTTCAACGGTCATAAACCCGGAAATTGTCAGATCTCTTCACCCATGTGAAGAGATCTCTGAACTCAGTAGTTCAGGACATTATGAGATCCGGATTGATCGAATGGAATGTCCCTGTTCAAATACGGTCTGTTTGTTTCTGACTGATATCACCGATCAGGGCGTGGAGGACTGTGTTCCATGATTCCCTCACCTGATCCTGCGGAAGCCCTATTTTTCTCCTGATCTGAAGCCCGATAAATAGAGCAAGGAGAGCATTTGAAACAATATAAGGATCCATTCTTTCTTTACACGCCGGAATTCGGGTTTCAATATGGGTGGTCATCCGCTCCAACAATTTCTCGTGAAGTCTGCCTATTTCATTGAACAGATCAGGGTCAATGCCGGTGGCATTGATGATCTCAAAGAAAATGGCAAACTTATCTCCGTACAATTCGTGAACGCGATCAATAAATCCGCCATCTGGTGATGTATCGCTTGAAGCCAGGGATATCTCGAGAGTGTCACCCACATCCTCGATCATATTCTGTAATGTTGCCATAAACAGGTCTTTTTTATCTTTGAAGTAAAGATATAATGTCGGACGTGAAATCCCAGCCTCGGCAGCGATATCTCCCATATTGACATTTTTGTATCCTTTTTCAAGTATGAGACGTGTTGCGATCTGGAGTATCTGTTTTCGTGACTCTTCCTTATAGTCGGGCAAAACCCGTGGCATACCCAATAATTTATGTTCAGATTGTAATAATGACACTGGTGTCAGTAATGTATATCTACAATGCTGACACACGTGTCAGTTATAATGACACTCATGTCAGAACAGATCCCAGACTCCGGGAGATACCTGTATAAAACCAGAGCAGGGTTCATCAGAACCAGACCAGCATCAGTAATCCTCTGTCTGCTTTTCCTCTCTTTATTCTGTGGATTCTGCTCGGCCAGTGAACCCACCATTGTAATTACAGGATACCAGGTTCAGCCTGAAGTTATCATGCCCGGAGGATCTGCACTCATCACGGCTACCGTCACCAACACTGCGAAAGCTGCTTCCATGACAACAAAATCCGGTACTGATCCTGCGGAGTCAGTTACGGAGACGAAAGAGATCAATGCCTACATCGACGACGTAGAGCTCTTTGGTAACGGTCTTGAGGTTATATCAGGCGACTATCGCAGGGTTGGTGAAGTCGGGCCCGGCCAGTCTATCCCGCTCACCTTTCTCGTGAAAGCGCCTCAAAAAACCGGAATATACTTCCCGGAACTCCATATCGCTACGCAGGGAGGCCGGAGCCTGAAATATCCGATACCGGTAAATGTCAACGATGACCGGCTCGTACAAAAGAGTCCGGCTCTTCTCATCAGCAAGGTTCTCCCTGACCATGTTGTGCCAGGCCAGAAACTGACAGGAAAATTAATCCTCAAGAACACCGGCGAGACTGCGGCTAGTGAGGTTATTCTGAATTTAAGTTCTGAAAGCAGGGAGGTATCACTTGCAAGTCCTGGTTCCATCCACATCGGCAGGCTTGGTCCGGGTGATGAGATCCCTGTTGATATTACCATACTGACAAGCAGGGAGGTAACCGAGGGAATTCATCCGGTTCAATGTCATATCAGGTTTAACACAGCATCTGGCCGAATCATTGAGCAAAACGAGGAGATTCCTGTCCGGGTTACCGGTGAACATGAGTTATCAATATCTTCAGTATCCACCGATCCGGTGAGAGTCCAGGAGGGTGCCCAGTTTACCCTTATCGTCAGAATTGAGAATACGGGAACCGGAGATGCAGATGGGGTCAGAGCCAGGATTGATACAAAACTCAATGGAACAAAAGAGGCATTTGTTGGAAAGATAGAGCCGGATAATGATGCACCTGCCGTTTTTTACATTCAGCATGCACCAGCCGGCGATATCCCGGTTCCCATCTCTATCTTCACCAGGAATAGTACTGATGTCCTCAAGGATACGATAGAGATCACGGTATCAAAAAAATCTGACATCCCGGTTCTTCCTGTCCTGGGGATCATCATTCTTCTCGGTGGCGGGGTTTTCCTGTGGAAACGGAAGAGGAACACTGAATGAAGAAGGTGTCCATACCCTTCTACCTGGCGTCCCGGGCCATAAGACGGGGAAACAAGGGAACTCTCGTGTTGACCATTCTGGTCGTAGCCATGTCGTTTGTACTCATGGTTTTTCTTCCATCGCTGGTCGGGGGGATTACCGGTGCATACACAAAACAGGTCACCGATTACCAGTACGGAAACCTGGTCATAGATCCCGATGATGATAACACATTCATCTCCGATACCCATGGAAAGGTCAGAATGATAAAGAAGATCCCGGGGGTTGCTGCTGTCAGTTCACGTGCATCGGTCAGTACCTCTCTCAAATCTGATACCCGGACTCTCTCTCGCGGGGTAGTTGCCATCATTCCCTCAGATGACCGGGAGGTGATCAACCTTGCGGGAAAGATGACAGAAGGGCGGTATCTTTCAGACGGGGATACTGATACAGTTCTGATCGGAAGCATTCTTGCAGGACACGAAGACGAGAGCAAAGACAAGATGGAGTCACTTGGCGGTGTTCATACCGGTGATAGTCTGGATGTGTCATTTGCAAACGGTGTAATAAAAAAGATGACAATCAGTGGTGTATTTGAGACCGGGTTCTTCAATACTGATTCCCAGGCATATATCACCAGAAAAGAGATGACTGAAGTCCTTGGTCAAAGCGATCGATCATCCACAATCCTCGTCTCCCTCACGCCCGGAACCGATCCTGATGAGGGAAAGAACCGGTTGCTTGAGTATGGAATCAGGGATAGCGTGAAAACCAGCGTTCAGAAGGGGGAAGGAATGATCGGTGATGCAATCAAGAGTTTCAACCTTCTGAGCATGATCATGGTTGTCTTCTCGCTTGTTATCGCGAGCATTGTCATCTTTATCATTATCTATATCAACACGATCAACCAGCGGAGACAGATTGGAATTCTCAAGGCGGTAGGAATTCCGGAGCGTGATATCATCAGGGATTACCTGATCCAGGTATTATTCATCTTCTGTTCAGGTGCTCTGCTTGGATTTTGTATCTTTACCTGTATCAGGGAGTATCTCAGGGCTTCACCGCTCCAGTTCCCGGCTGGTTTCGTGTATCCGGTTATGGATCTCACGATCATTATGCCGTCGTTCCTGGCTCTTGGAATCGTTTCACTTGTAGCCGGCTTGATTCCTGCGTACCGAACAGTAAATCGAGATATTCTTGAGTTGGTGAATGGATGATCGTTGAAACAGGAGACCTGACAAAGACATACCACATGGGTAATGTCCAGGTCCATGCACTCCGGGGCGTATCAACCGGAATTGAAAAAGGCGAGTTTGTCGGGATCATGGGGCCAAGTGGGAGCGGAAAATCAACGTTTCTCCACCAAGTCGGCCTTCTTGACACCCCGAGTTCAGGAACGATATGTATCAATGGACAGGAGACATCGTCCATGACTTCAGAAGAGAAGGCCCGGTTCCGCCTGGAGCAGATGGGCTATGTTTTCCAGGATTATGCCCTCATCGAAGATTTAACAGTTGTTGAAAATGTGGCTATTCCGGGACTTGGTCTCGGGCGTGACTATCACGAGGTCATGGAGATAGCCGGTGGGCTTGTTGATGACGTCGGGCTCGGAGGCAGGGCCGATCACCTCCGGAAGGAATTATCAGGCGGGCAGCAGCAGAGGGTTGCTATAGCACGTTCACTGATGAACAGTCCTGCGATTGTGTTTGCCGATGAACCATGTGCAAACCTGGATACCGAGTCATCCCAAACGATTCTAAAACTTTTCAGGCATCTCAACGAGGAGAAGAACCAGACCGTTGTTATGGTATCGCATGAACCATGGCACACCGAATTTTTCGATCGGATCATTCAGTTCAGGGACGGAAGAGTTGAGAAAAAATGTATATAATGCAAAGCATAATGTTTGAAATAATCGAAGTGAAACAGAGATTAATTCAAACGTGCTAACTAAAATCGCTACATAATATTAAGCAAACGCTCTGGATTGTTCCAGAACGTTTTGCATTATACTATTATTCGTTCAATTTTACACCATGAACGAATAATCAGTTAACGGGGAATAAGAGAGTGAACGGCATATACTCCCCAATACCTTTTGTTGATTGAAATAATACGAGTAGTCGTCGATGTGTATCACTCTCTTGAATTATTTACCGTCAGTTGAACCGTGAAATTTCCAGGTGTATAATATGTGTGTGATGGATTTTGACTTGTTGAACTGTTTCCATCTCCAAAGTTCCAAAGCCAGCCGGTTGGATCACCTGTAGATACATCGTGAAACTGGATAAATAATGGATTGACTACAGTTCCGGGAATCCCAAAAAACTTGGCTTGTAAAGGTGTGTAAACTGATTTTACAGCCTGATATACATTTACCCTTCCTCCGGTAACACATGTACCTGTTAATGATGATCTGGTATCTACAGTATTCATGATGGCAGTTTTCATCTGTGATACGGTTAACGAGGAGTTTGCTGACTTCATCAAGGCGGCAATACCTGAAACCATAGGGGTTGCCATTGAGGTGCCTGATTTAAAGGAATATGTGCTTCCTGTAAGTGTACTATAGATATTGTAACCTGGAGCTCCAACATCGACTGAAGTGCTTCCATAATTTGAGAAGTATGCAAGGTTATCATTCCAGTCAGTAGCAGCAACAGAGATGATATTACTGGAATCGTATGCGGATGGGTATTGAGGGTTTGAATCAGTGTTTATTCCATCATTTCCCGCAGCACAAACAACTAACGCATCGGAATCTTCAATTGCAGTCTTTAGTGCTGTGCTATAGGAACCTCCTCCCCATGAATTTGATATAATTGAGGCACCTTGTCCTTTTGCGTAGTTTATTGCCTCTATTGCATCGCTGGTATAGCCAGAACCTGAAGAGTCAAGAAATTTACATGGCAAAATTGTTACGTTCCAGCAAACTCCCGCAACTCCTTTTCCATTGTTTCCAATAGCTCCTATTGTGCCTGCACAATGGGTTCCATGGCCATTATCATCGGTCTGTCCTACAGTATCCGTGATAAAGTTGTATCCGGAAAGAACATTTCCTGAAAGATCCGGATGATCTGTCTGAACTCCTGTATCCACCACTGCTACAATGACATTTGATGATCCTGTTGAATATGACCATGCTTCAGGAGCATCAACATCATCATCTACTGTTCCTCTCAAAGAACCATAAAATACCTGTCCGGTGTTGTGCATCCCATATAATCGGTAAAAATAGGTATCATTTGGAATTATACTGCTTGATACCGTGTTATTTCCAGAACTAGTCTCCTGAGCAGATATACTCATATTATTTGTGTTTACCGGCTCTGGATCGATGATGTGAACGATATAATCAGGTTCAGCATATTCAATAAGTGGATTTTGTTCATACTGGGTAATTGCATCTGATACTGATTTGTTACCCGAAAGTTCCACAACCTGAAGTCCAGAAATACCTAACTCAGTATCATTTTTAATAATACTTGCTCCTATTGCGCTGTTTACATTCTCTGATACTGGTTCAACAGATCCTAAAGCAGATAATACATTACTCCGGTACTTGACAATTACCCGATCTGATGCATAAGAGGAGTTTGTAGTATTCGTTGGTGCATTGTTGTTAAGGCTGATATTACTGATTGCAGATTGGTTGGGAACTCCTGCTGTGGGCCATACAGCAAATTGAATAAATAATAAAAAAATAAATAGAAAATTTGTATATACCATCCAGTTGGGTTTCATAATCTCAATTACACTTCAATTGTTGTTGCTTTTAGTTTATATGATGAATTATGAACTTTGGATATGATCATATCGAAATAATTGCATGTGAAATATGTATAATTTGGACAAACTTTAATTGTGATGAGGTTGTAATTCCGATGTACTACCCTAATGCTTAAATTATGGGGTCCTGTTGTATTTTTGCAGCCCTTCTATAATAAAGCAAACAAGATTTCCGGACTGAATGGAAAAACCAGATTAATGTTATTATGACTACCCTGCGTTGCAATATTGGTTCATTTTGACCGATCAAGGATTTTTCTGGAATAACATTAGAAACCAAATCTCTAGTAGTCAGTCCTCTGTTCCCTCTGATTAGTACATCCTACAGTTCATAATTCCCGAAAATCAAAGAATCATTAGGACTCACAGGCCATGGATCAAAACCTGCTCATAACCGATGAAACGATCGTCATAACGCTCCTGCTCATCGCAATAATCACCGCAATTACCCTGCGGCATCTGAAGATGCCCTATACAATAGGCCTTGTAATAACCGGCTACGTCTTTTCATCGTTTATCGTCCCTCATGTCTCCACCCTGAAGTCGTTTGAGGGGATGGTTCCAAGTACAGATATTATCCTCTACCTCTTCCTCCCTCTCCTGATCTTTGAGTCAGCGATTGCCATGAACACCCGGCTTCTCAGCAGAAACCTCTTTCCTGTACTGGGTCTTGCCATCCTTGGTGTGATCATATCAGGTGTTATTATTGGTGCACTTCTCTCTGCCATTTTCCCACTTCCCCTCCTCTATGCCCTCCTCTTCGGTGCCCTGATATCGGCAACCGACCCAGCAGCGGTCATCTCCATATTTAAGGAGATTGGGGTACCGAAACGACTCCAGATTCTGGTTGAAGGTGAGAGCCTTCTCAACGATGCTGCTGCAATCGTCATGTTCCAGATGGTTCTTGCTCTCATCGGTGCCTCGCTGCTTGATCAGAATATCTCGGTATCAAATACCTCTGTGCAGTTTGCAAGTTCTGTGTTGACCTCATTTGTCGGAGGTATTCTGGTCGGGCTCGTCACAGGACTCCTGCTGCGGTTTGTCCTGAAACGAACCCCGCTTCACTCCCATATTCACCAGACTACAACCCTGGTTGCAGCGTATCTCTCGTACCTGATCAGTGATCACATCTGCGGATTTTCCGGGGTTATAGCCGTAGTGGTCTGTGGATGTCTTGCGGCACGAGCTGCATCTGACTGGATCGGCCCTGACCGCAGGGATGAACTCAACCGGTTCTGGGAGTATATTGGGTTCCTGGCAAACAGTCTGATCTTTCTCCTTGTCGGAATCGCCATAGCGTCACTTCAGGATCTCTCCGTGTTCATGAGCGGAGCTATCCTCGGGGTTATTCTCCTTGTTGCAGTGGTTACGATTGCACGGATTATTCCGGTATTTGGCATATTCGGCCTCTACAATCTCTTCACTCCCCGTAAAGTTCCGCTCTCGTACCAGGTTGTCAGTTTCTGGGGAGGCCTGCGTGGAGCGGTAGCAATCGCCCTCTCACTCTCCCTTCCGTACTCGTTCCCGTATCGTGATGTGATTGTGGAGTTCTCTGTGGCAGTTGTCCTGTTTACCATCCTTTTCCAGGGCCTGACTATCGGTCCCCTCATCCATCGCCTTGGTCTTGGTCAGACCAGGCTGGTAAAACAGTTTCACCAGATCTATACCGATCTTGTTACATGCAGGTCAGGGGAACTGAACCTGCAGAACTCGCCCATGAGCGATATCATCGATCATGAGACCGCCAGGATGTATGTGAAAGAGTACAGGGCAATGTCAGCCTCCAAGACCGAGAAGATCCGCGATTTCTGGAGTGAGATCAGGAAACATCCTGACCGCAGGGAGATCCTCAAACTCTTCTGGCTGGAAGCCCTCCGGTATGAGCAGAAACAGTACAGACAACTCTATGATGAAGGGTTAATTCTGCCTGCTGTGTATGCAGCACTCCAGTTTCATGCAGCTTCCAGGGAGGATCTGATCCAGTCAGGAGATTATCACCCGGGAAAGAGTGAGGCAGGACCGGGTGCCAGGTTCAGGAGATGGGTGACATGGTTGATGAACCGCATCGCTCCGGAGAGCAGGATTTCACGGTTTCTTACCAGAAGGAGCGAGATGAACCGGATCTTCATTGCTATTGCACTGGCTGTTGCAGCATCAGCAACAACCCGCTATCTGCGTGAACTGGCAGGAGTCGTCTGTCTGAAAACTGATGATATCGCAGATACGCTTTCGGTATACAAAAGAATCGAGAACGATGCCAGAGCATATCTGCAGTCTGATCTGGTCAGAGCGTCCCCCTGTCTCAAGGATATTAGTGCATTCATTGCTGAGAGGACAGCCGGGGCCGGGATGATCGCTGAACTTCACAAACATCTTCAAGACGGAGCCGGTGATGAAAAGATTCTTACCAGATATATCGACCGGTTGATTGATGAGAAGAATAATGCCAGGATTGAACTGGTCAGGTCATGCAGGTAATTCCCCTGGTTTATACAGTTCTATCTCCAGCATATCCTTCTTTTCCCGAACTGAGCCGCAAATCCCGTTCTGCAATCATCCGTGCAAGCCTGATATTGTTCCAGCTGACTTCAGAGATGAGATTCATTAACCTGATGTAAAAATCCATGGCAGTATCGACAGTCTCTTTACTCCATCGTGGAACCTGTTCAAGAGCAGATATGTAGTCTTTTTCATCAAATCCATAAAGCCGGGCCTGGGCTTTGAATATATCATAATCTATTGCTTCATCATCAAAGAGAAACTGTCCTAAGAAGAGATTTCCCAGGTGGACTCCGCCGACCATAATCGGGGTGGCGATATCCCACATATTGTTCTCACATCTGTACTTTCTGAAGGTACCGGCAGGTACACCTTCCGATAGGAGTATATCACTTTCAAGGCAGTTTTTACAGGTTTGTGGATTGGCCCGGTGAAAATCTGTACATATGTGCTGCCAGCCGGTTGCTACCAGGACAACTCCCTGGATATCAATAATGCCTACCCCGATTTTTGTCAGGGAATAAAAATCATCCATCAGGTGCTGTATTTCAGGTATATTTATAATATCTGCCAGATTCAGGGTTCCGATATCTCCCCCGGGTGAAAGAATTGCATCAAGTTTTCGTTTTAACTCGCTTTTAGCTCGGAGGATAGCCTCCTCTGCTTCTTTCCTTCTGGTAATATCCCGCCAGGTATTATGAAGCATCCGTTCGCCTTTAAAAAAAATCGAAAGAAGAGATACTTCCAGAAGAACAGGTGAGCCATCTGATCTCAGGCACATCCACTCAAACCGGCAGCTGCCATTTTCATGGGCACTTCTGATATATTCGGCAACTGCCTCCGATGACAACCGTCCATCGGGCTGGACCTCCGGAGAGAAATCAACCGGGTTTGAACCAATGAGCTGCTCCTTATCCTCTAGTTGCAAAAGGTCCAGCGAAGCCTGATTACATTCAATAAACCGGTCTTCCTGCATCAGCAGAATGGGATCTGATGACTTCTCAAAAAGGAACCGGAAGGTGTATTCATTCTCCCTCAGTTCATTTTCAGTCTGTTTTCTTTCGGTGATATCTGTTGCAATCTGAAGATGCACAAGTCTTCCGTCGCTCCACCGGATTACCTGGTTGCGGGAATCATACCACCTGCCATTATGAGTGTTTCTTTTTTCCTCCCTATGGATACCGGTCGGACCGGATTCATCCATGAGAAGATGGTTTCTACAGAACGGGCAGGGACCGGTTTGATCCTTCTCAATAACCTCATAACATTTTTTCCCGCTACTGGTTCCAAAAAGGTTCCGTCCGAGTTTGTTCGTGTATAAAAGGTCATACGTTTCGTAATCAGCCACAAAGATAAATGCATCAATACTATCGAGAATAGTATAGAGTTCAGCCTCCATCTCCTTTATCAGGAGTCCTGCTGATTCCGGTAACAGATCTCTGATTTCATGGCCTTTGCCGTCAGATCCTCTGGGATAGGTCTGAATTGCCTGGATGGCAGATGGAGATGCGATGATATTGTATTTTTTCTGTAGAATTGTCAGGATCTTTTCAGATTCTATCCACCGCTGATCAAGATGTGTAACTATATCATCGATCCTGATTATCTGGTCATAAAGAACCTTAATATAATCGTGTTCTTCTAAACCCTCTATACAAGATAGGATAATCGACAACGGGTTTCTGATCTGGTCGTTAAGAATTGCAAGTTGGGCCAGGTTTTTTTGGATCTCTGCAAATGATAGTTTATTTTCATATTCAAGTCTCTTTTTCAGGGTGATATCCTGCCCCTGCACAATGGTTGCTGCGGGATGGGATCCGGTGGCATCATATATCGTTGATGAATTCCAGATTACAGACCTGATTGATCCATCAAGGTGTTGAACATCCATCTCAACAATATCCCACCGCACTCCTGCCGTGGTAGTTTTGAGGAGTCGCATTGAATGTTCTACCTTATCAGGGGGGAACAGAATCTCGATTGGTTTTCCTATGAGAGCTTCGGCCTTTCTGCCTATAAGGTCCTCACAAGAATGGTTTATCCTGGTTATCAAAAAATCCGGGTCCCATACAATGATGGGAACATTGGCAAATGCTATCAGATTTTCCAGATACTGGGTAGTCTCTCTGAGATGTTCTTCAGTTAATGCTAAAGTATTAAACTGATATTTCAGTTCCTCTTCTGATCCTTTCAGTTGTTCATAAGCAGCATTCAACTCCTCATTGGTTTGTGCAAGGTTATCCAGAAGGATCTCACGTTCCTTCTCGATCAATTTCCTTAGTGTTATATCCTGGATTACCCCTGTTACCCGGACAAGGTTCCCTGATTCATCTTTTGTCAGTTCAGCAATGGAAATGATAGTCCTCTGGGGTGAACCGTCAGCGGGATTTATATCGAACTCAAGGTTATATGGAATATCATCTGTGATCAGGTCAATGAGAGCCTGATGGACCCTGTCACGTTCAGGAATGCATGCTTCAATTTCGTTTATTGGCAGAAGGTTTCCCTCGGGAGGTTCTAAACCATATATTCGGAATCCTTCATCAGATCCCCAGATTGTTCCGGTCCTGATATCAAACTCCCAACTACCCAGATGACCAATGGCTTCAGCCTGTTCCAGCCTCCTTTTTTGAATGAGATTCTGAGAATGTATAGTGTTTCGTTCTGTAATGTCACGACCGATTCCAAGGACGCCGACAAGCCTCCTATCAGAATCATACATTGGGGTTTTTATCGTCTCAAGAAATGCACGATGACCATCATCCGCAAAGGTTATCCATTCTTCATTGACTGATGGTCCTTCTGCATCGACAGCCTTTTGGTCATTACTCCTGAAGAAGTCAGCGATTTCTCTCTCAAAAAAGTCGTAATCACTCTTTCCGGTGATTTCTGCAGCTTTCTTACCAATAAACCGTTCAAACATCGGATTACAGGCAAGATACACTCCATTGATATCCTTGAGCCACACAAGGTCAGGGATGGTCTGAATGAGTGTATGCAGTCTCCCTTCGCTTGCTATCAGGTTCAATTCAGCATTTTTTATCTTTGAGATATCTGTATGGGTTCCGACTACCCGGATTGGGTTCTTATCCTCGTCCCATGCAACTGCTTTGCCTCTTGTCAGAATCCATACCCATCCGCCCTGCCTGGTCTTCATTCTGAGTTCGACGGAAAAAGTTCCGTCTTCCTGACTGATTTGTTTCAGGATGGTTTGCTCGGCCTCTTGCTGATCCTCGGGGTGAATCAGGTTTTTCCAGGTATCGTAGGTTGCGGGCATCTCTCCGGGGACATATCCAAGCTGGGTATACCATTGAGAATTACAACCAACAATCCCTGTTTTTACATTCCAGTCCCAGATACCATCGTTTGCGGCCTCCAGTGAGAGACGGAGCCGTTCTTCACTTGCTGAAAGGGCTTCAGCTGTACGCATTTTTTCTGTTACATCATTGTATATTGCGATGATTTGGTGATCAGGCAGTCTGAAGACATAATTTTCAAACCAGTGTACCGTGGTGCTGCCCGGGTAAACCGTTGTAGGATAATATATTGTCTCACCAGTTGTCCAGACCTTTTGAAATATGGGGATTAATCCAAAATCATCGATCTCCGGCCTTATGGATGTAATGGGATGTCCAATTATTATTTCTCTTGATATCCCTTCCATTGAGAGGGCTGTCGGATTGATATCAGTGACGATATAGTCACTCCCCCGTGAGCCGTCATTTTGGACTGAATAGATTATTGCCCCTGATGGCATGGTATTGAATATTCCCCTGAACAGCGATTCACTGATCCTGAGAGTTTCTTTGGCTTTACGTTGTTCTTCAGAAAACCGGAGAAAAAAATGCCGTATCAAAACATAAAGCAGAAAAGCTGTAACGAATACATATCCAATGCCTTTAAACGTGGAGAGGAAGAGAAAGCGATCATGATCAGGCCCGGCAATGATGAAGGCAAGTCTGTCTGAAAAAAATATCCAGAGCAGGCCGATGGTCAGGTATACGATTGAAATTTTCATCGGGCCTGACTGGATGGCAGTCTCAATACGCTTCAGATATCCCTGCATCTCTATGCTGTTATTGAGGATCTGACCTAATTAAACTTATTCTATCCTCGATTTTGAATAAATCATGAGAATATGTATAATATGGCTTCATTAATGCTGACCGGTACAAAGAATCAGGGGTTGTTTCTGGTGATATCATTTCTATGTACAGAGAAGGAGAAGGATTACCCGAAGTGATCCTCGATCCTGCCGAGTATTGCAAGAACTGCCGGCATGATAAGAATCGCCCCGATAAGTGAGAATAATACTGCTATCACGGTCATAACTCCGAAGTTGGAAATAATCGGGAATGATGAAAGCAGGAGAGCAGAAAACCCGAATGCTGTGACCAGGCCGGATACCGTCACTGATGCTCCGATCTTCTGGACACTCTTTGAGATGGCTTCGATCAGATCAGGGGTTGTTTTCCGTTCTTCAAGGTAGCGCTCCATCATCAGAATTGTGTACTCTGATGAGACTCCTATGGTAATTGCTCCGAGTGATGCGGTAATAAACGTGTAATCTATCGAAAAAATATACATCACCAGTGCATTCCAGCCAACAACGCAGATGATCGGAACCATCGGTGCAATCGATACAAAATGCCGGTACGCAAAGATGAGGAAGAGGAGGATCATCAGGAATGCAAGGTTTGTCATCAGTGGTTTGAACTTGACAATATCATCCAGGGTGATTGCATTTAGTTCAAACATCCCGCTGGTCCGTGCAGAAAGACCTGGTGGTGGCTGTGCCCACCCGACATTGTCAGTGACGACCCTCCTGAGATCGCTCATCTGTTGAGCCTTTAATGAGATGGTCTGAAACTCCATCAGCCCGATGGTCTTGTCTGAAAGGTATTTCTTCTTATCACTTTCAGGAATTGTTGAGAGAACCTGATCGAGTTCTGACAAGGAAGTCGGGAGATCTCCACCGTTATACTCCTTTACAAGGGTTGCAATACTGGTGTACCCGATGATCTCATCTGGGTAAACCGACGAGATAAATGCTCCATACCTGTCCATCCACTGGAGTGATTCGAGTGAGGTCAGATCAGATCCGGTAAGGACAAGTTCTACCGGTGTCTGGGACCCGAGAAGGTTGGTTACCTTGTCCATCACCACTTTTGCAGGCATATCTGACGGGACCATCGAATCCTCGGTGGTATCTATGGGAATAAGATCATCGATTACCATTCCGATACCGGCAAGCATCAGGACGATAACGAGAACAAGCACCGGAGCCCTGGCAATCCTTTCTGCAACACCTGAAAGTACCTTATTATACTTCTCAAAGAAGTGGAGCCCTCCACATTCTGATTTCTCTTTCGGGCGGTACCTGA
The DNA here is from genome assembly GCF_963668475.1 of uncultured Methanospirillum sp. Lineage (GTDB taxonomy): Archaea > Halobacteriota > Methanomicrobia > Methanomicrobiales > Methanospirillaceae > Methanospirillum. The sequence goes on along the minus strand of NZ_OY764544.1, from coordinate 1,913,651 downwards.
TCAGGATGGCGAGTGCCGGGAAACCAAAGAGTGTTGCTCCGTACGCACAGAGGATGCCGATGATAGCGGTGAATGTGAACCCGGTAAGGATCGGAAGCGGGGTGATGAAGAGGACAACAAACCCGAGCATCGTTGCAACCATCGCGTACAGGACCGCAGATCCGGTGTTGCAGATCGTTGTTCTGATAGCATCTTCAAGGCTGGATGTTTTGAGTTCGTCATCGAGCCGGGCCTGGAACTGAACTGCATAATCTATCCCAAGCCCGAGAAGGATTGGAAATCCTCCGATTGCCCCGATGTTGATCGGGATACGCAGTGCCCCGAGTATTCCGAAGAGATATGCAAGGCCGACCATGACGAAGGCTAAGGGAAGAAGACGGTACCGTACAGATCCGAACAGGACAAAGAGGCCGATAAACATCAGGATAAAGGCACCAAGGATGAGAACGAAGATCTGTTCTGTCATCTCGGTCATCATCTGCTGATCAAAGGCATCACTCCCGCTGATCTCGATGGTTACACCCGGAGGCAGGTGTGCATCTGCGATTACTGTCTGAATAGGATCAAGGAGTGATTGGGTGTCACCTTTCGTGACAACCGTCCCGAGGGTGTGAAGGGAATCAGGGACTATCTCTTTCTGATCCGATTTGGGAAGTCGTGCAAAGGCCTCTGCGATCTCATCGTTGGTTGCCGGGATTGTTCCCTGGTTTGTTAACAGAATCGCATCATACACCGTCTGGACATCTTCAACCCCCTGTATCCTGAGCAGTTCCTTCTTCAGGATTCCAAGGTCTGTTATTAGTTCATGATCGAGTGGTTTCGGAGCTGAAATGTAGAGGACAACATCCTTTTCAAGGGCGAACTTGTCTGTATAGATGGTATACCATCGCATCGAAGGATCATCATGGTTCAGATAGATGGATGCTCCCGACTCCATAGAGAGATTTCCGATCACGATGAGAGCTGCAAGGAAGAGAAGGGCCATTACAAGAAGGATCTCGGCAGGTCGCTTCAGTACCTGATCAGATACCCCGCAGTAGAACGAGTTCAACAGGCTCATAACTCACCCCGTTGAGGAGATAATCTGATCAGAATCATGCTCTGATCAGCCCTTCACGCTTGAGAAACAGGTATCCTATAATCAGGAGTATGCCGATGAGAACGATCAGGGAGACCGGGGAGAGGAGAGTTGCGAGGATCCCGGGTTCCGCCGTTTTGAGTTCTATCTTGAGAGGATCAGAAAGGTATACAATACCGTCTTCTCCCCTGAACTTCACATCGGTGAGCACACCGTATGGTTTGACCAGTGCTTTCTCACTCAGTATGAACTCATAACTGGTCGTAACCGACTCTCCGGGTGCAACATCTCCAAGCAGTCCGCCGGTCTGCTTTGATGAAACCGGGGTTACCGGGACGATCTTTGCGGTTGCCCCGATGGCCGGTGCATCTCCAGTGTTGATGTATGTAACATGGACAATCGCACTTCCTCCCGGTGTTATAGTTGGCTGATCATACGTGATGTTGAATTTTGGTCCCCTGCTTACCGGGATTCCTATTGATACCGGCTGTGAAGATGTGAGGTTACCGTTCTTGTCCTCATATGATATCTGGACCGTGGCCGGGATTGAGGTTGCATCAAGGGTATCTGATACTTTCGCTCTCCACTCAACACTCTTTGTCTCTTCGATACCAAACGTTCCGATGTGGTAACTTCCCTGGTATACTGATATCGGGCTCTCCTGATCTGTTGTGAGTTCTGCCGATGCATTATCCCCAGAATAATACCCGATATTCGTGATGTCTGCCCTGATAATTCCCTCCTGACCGGGTGCGATATATGAGGTTGTGATATTGTCAACCTGCAGTCTGACCTTCTCCTTGATCACGATCGGGATGGTGAGTGTTGTATCCCTGGTCGTGTAATGGAACACATTGGTAAGGCCATCTTTTGCAATCGAGTCAGCGTACTGGTATTGAACCTTAAGATCAAGCGAATAGTTCCCTGCTTTTGCTTCCGCAGGAATGATCACCGGAAAGGTGAGCGGTACGCCGGTTGAAGGGGGAAGAACCGGCAGGGTCTGGACGGTATGGATGATATCTACTGGAGCATTACCCGCTTCCAGGGTAAGCAGTACTGCATACGAGACGATCGGGCTTGACTCGACAGGATTTGAAGCGTCAAGGATCAACTCCGGGTTTGTAGCAATATTTGCAACTTTAATGGTAAGTGGAGTCAGATTCCCTGGAGTGCATTCATTATCTCCGACGATGGTTGCCATGAATTCAGGCTCTCCATACGGGTACGGGACTGCAGATACATGGATTATGCATCCAGATACAGTGAGGGAGAGGATGAACAGAGCAAGAAGTACCCGTATCATGGTCCCGCTGTGTGCAGTCCGGCCTGCCAGATAAAAATCTGAAGGAGTCAGGAGTGTCATCTCTTGAACTCCTCAGATCAGTTGCCTGCGACGAAGGTAGAGGTATCCTCCCCCAATGATGATGAGGATGATAATTCCTGATATCAGCATCGTATTTCCTGAAGAGTCTGTCACAGTAACCGGCACCTTTATAGGATCTGACACAAATTCGGTCAGGTTCTCATCTGTGTATCTGATCTCTGAGTCAAGGGCATACTGTTTAGCGGTAGAACCACTGTTGACGTTCAGTTTAAACTTTGCAACAGCAGTATCTCCGGGCTTCATCATACCAAGGTAGGCCTGATCGTCCTCGCTGGTGAACGGATCAACAATCGTGATTCCTGCCTGGGCGTTATAGATAGTGTCAGACCCGGTGTTTTTGTAATGAACAGTGATGACTCCTTCACCGCCGGAGTTTATCGTGTTCTGCTGATCTCCGATTACAAATGATATTTTTGGTCTGAATCCTGCACTGATCGACTTCTTATCACTCTGTGCAGTGAGCCCCTGATAATCGGTATATATAGCCTGTAGTGTCAGAGGATACTGGATGGATGGATCGGCATTTGATGCAACCGATACTTTGTATGAGAGGGTGGCAGAGGTTTTTGCCGGGAAATCTCCCTGGTACACACTGTCCTGGTACGGGGCTATCGGTCCCTTTCCTACCGGCTCAAGGTAGAATACTGTGTTTTTCCCGTCATCTGAACCATTATTGGTGACGTTTATGATGATATGACCATCACCTCCGACATTGAGGTCTCCCGTGTTGATTGAGTTGACATCAAGGCGGACGCTCTTTCTGAGTGTTACCGGGATGTAGAGCGTCTGCTCTTCTTCCTTGAAACTGTACTGGATCTCATCAAGTCCATGCTGGGTAGCTTCATCCATGTACTTGTACTTCACCGTGAGTGGGAGCTGGTAACTTCCCGCCTGGGCATAATCCGGAACGGTTACGACAAACGGTGCCTGAACAACGGTTCCTGCCTTGACATCCCCGATAACCTGGGAATCAGATGATACCTGCACCGGAGAGGTGCCACCATCAAGGAGTGCAGTGAGTGAGAGGGCAGTTGTCGGGAGATAATCCGGAGTTATCGTTCCGGTATTAACGAACTTCATATTGATAAGGCCGGCATTGGCTACCGTCACGATGACCTGGGTCTTTTCACCGATCTGGAGTTCATTACTTCCTCCTATCCCGGCGGTCAGAACCATCTCTCCGGAAGAGTATTTGTCGCCTGCATACACTGGAGAAGTTATGGAAATCAGAATGACGATGAGAAATATAAAAAAAATAACAGACCTACCATGTCCAGTCATAGGTAGAACTCTGATCTGCCCATTGAAAAATATTTCTTAAAAAACTCGGGATATTAGGCCTGATATTTGGATCGGAAAGAATGACCAGATGATACCAACCAGTAAGATTTTTTTCACTCAAATTGATTCATACATGCACAGAAGTTAGATCTAATGTATGGAATTAATCATCATCTTAAATATATTCAATTACTTGTATCTCTCTCACAAGTCTGTATCAGAAATCGGTCACTATTGTTTTATACGATTAATCCCCCTCTCTACAAAGGTAGGTACCTTCTCCTCCTGAAAGGGAAGATGTTCGGTACTGATGCCGTTCTTCTGTTATCAGAGAGGAGAGTATGAATCCTGAAGAGAGACTGACTATTGCTATCATAGATGATGCAATCAATACTGAAACTCCTCATGGCCGCACAATGAGGAGAATTGTAAAAAAGCTTGAAGAATCAGGATTAGTTGTAGGGGACGTGTCATCAGTTGAGGATGCCCGGGCAGCAGCAGCCCAGCTTCCCGGGGTTGACTGTATCTTGATCAACTGGAACCTTGGAGGTGATTCACAACAGAATCATGAATCCACGTCCAGAATCATCCATGAGATCAGAAGACGCAACGAAGAACTCCCCATTTTCTTACTTGCACAACCATCCTCACAGGCTCCGGCCGGATTTACTGTAGACATCATCAGGGAGATCAATGAATATGTCTACCTGATGGATGACACACCTGATTTCCTTGCAGGAAGGATTGCAGCCGCCGCAAGGCGATACCGGGAACAGATGCTGTCACCTTTCTTTTCAGAACTCATAAAATTCTCCCGTGACTTTGAATACTCCTGGCACACTCCCGGCCATGCTGGGGGGACAGCGTTTCGAAAAACCCCTGTCGGCAGGGCGTTTCACACCTTCTTTGGCGAACAACTCTTCAGATCAGACCTCTCGATATCGGTCGATGAACTCGGCTCACTGCTTGACCACTCAGGACCTATCGGAAAGGCTGAAAAGTATGCTGCCAAGGTGTTTGGAGCTGACAAGACCTATTTTGTCACAAACGGAACATCAACTGCCAATAAGATCGTCTTTTTTGGGGCAGTGACCGAGGGTGATATCGTCCTTGTTGACAGGAACTGCCACAAATCAGCAGAACATGCCCTCACCATGACTCACTCTGTCCCGGTCTACCTCATCCCGTCACGGAACAGGTACGGTATCATCGGCCCGATCCACCCTGATCAGATGACCCCTGAAGCCATCACCAAAAAAGTTCAGGCATGTCCGTTTACACAGTATGCAGACAGTGATCACCCGGTTCATGCCATCATCACCAACTCCACCTATGATGGTCTCTGCTATCATGCTGCAAAAGTTGAGCATCTGCTTGGGCAGACTGTTGACCGGATCCATTTTGATGAGGCATGGTATGGGTATGCGAGGTTTAATCCGCTGTACCGTGACCGGTTTGCCATGAGGGATGGGGCACGGGACCCCACCGGTCCGACAGTGTTTGCAACCCAGTCCACCCATAAACTTCTTGCAGCCCTTTCGCAGGCATCCATGGTCCATGTCAGAAACGGCAGGGTTCCGATTGAACACTCGCGATTCAACGAGGGATTCATGATGCACACCTCCACATCCCCGCTCTATACCATCATTGCATCACTGGATGTATCATCCAAGATGATGGACGGGCCATCAGGGAGGATCCTGACCGATGAATGTATCGAGGAGGCTATCAGGTTCAGAAGGACCATGGCCCGGATTCACCGGGAGATCGGCCACAGAGAGACCCCTGCCGACTGGTGGTTTGGGATGTGGCAGCCTGAAGCGGTTACCGATCCCCAGAGTGGCAAAAAGATATCCTTTACCGATGCTCCGATAGAGACACTTCGTGACAATCCGTCATGCTGGGTTCTGCATCCTGGTGATGTCTGGCACGGATTTGAAGGACTTGAAGATGACTACTGCATGCTGGACCCGATCAAGGTCACGGTCCTGACTCCCGGTGTTGCAAATGATGGAAGCCTTGAGCAGTTCGGGATTCCTGCAGCACTTGTGGTTAAATTCCTTGACACCCGGGGTATCATCAATGAGAAGTCAGGAGATTACAGCATCCTCTTCCTCTTCTCGGTAGGTATAACGAAAGGGAAATGGGGAACGCTTGTCACAGAACTCTTTGAGTTCAAGCGGCTCTATGATGAGAACACGCCGCTTGAAGAGGTCTTCCCTGATCTTATTGAGTCCTATCCTGACCGGTATGGCACAATGACCCTGCCTGACCTTGCTACAGAGATGCATGCATTCAAGCGGGATCACAAGATGCTTGAGACCCTTTCACAGGCATTCTCAATGCTGCCTGAACCGGTGATCACATTTGCAGATGCATACAAGCGGCTGGTCAGGGGGGCTGTAGAACAGGTCCCGGTCGAAGAGATGGGCGACAGGGTTGTTGCAACAGGTGTTGTCCCCTATCCTCCGGGTATCCCGCTGCTGCTTCCCGGTGAACGAGCCGGAGATCAGAAGGGACCGATTCTCGAGTACCTGAAAGGGCTCCAGGACTTTGACTCCCGGTTCCCGGGATTCGGTCATGATACCCATGGCGTAGAGGTTGTTGGCGGGAAGTACCTTGTCAGTTGTATCAAAGAGTAATCAGAGGAAATTATGAGTGAACCAGTAATAAAGGCCGGCAAACCGCCGGTGAAGAAGATTCTTGGTGTCTTCTCGCTCGCCATGATAAACGTGGCTGCAGTCCTGAGCGTCAGGAATTTTCCTTCGATGGCAATCTACGGATGGTCATGTATCGGGTGGTATCTTCTCGGAACGATCTTCTTTCTTATCCCGATTGCGCTTGCAGGTGCCGAGCTTGCAACAGGCTGGCCTCAGGGAGGTGGTGTATATACCTGGGTGAAACAGGCATTTGGAGAGAAGAGCGGGTTTATTGCCCTTTTCTGTGAATGGTCGAACAACCTTGTCTGGTTCCCGACCGCACTCTCATTTATTGCATCAACACTCGCGTTTGCGCTGACCCCTCAGCTCTCATCCAGTCCGTGGTACATGTTCACGGTCATGATGGTTGCATTCTGGGGAACAACGGCTGTTGCATACTTTGGCGAGGAGTTTTCTGCAAAATTCGGGAACTTCGGTGCTATTGTCGGGAGTATCATACCGGCTATTCTCATCATCTGCCTTGGTGTCCTCTGGGTGGTCCTCGGTGCTCCCCTGGCAATTCCCCATTTCTCGGTTGGTGCGATGATACCACAGATAACACTCTCCACCATTCCGTTCTTCTCTACCATCATTCTCCTCTTTGCCGGAATGGAGATGGCAGGGTTCCATGCCCTTGAGGTCAGAAACCCGCAGACCGACTTTCCAAAAGCAATGGGTCTTTCAACCCTCATCATCCTCTTCTGCACGGTCTTTGGGACTCTGGCAATCTCGTTTGCCGTTCCGGTTGAGAAACTCAACCTGGCATCAGGTGTCATGCAGGCGATCCAGTACTTCTTTACCACAATGGGAATAGCCTGGCTCATCGCTCCGGTTGCAGTCCTGATAACGGTGGGTGGGATAGCCCTGCTTGCCTCATGGCTTATTGGTCCTGCAAAAGGGCTTGCCGTAGTTGCAGAAGAAGGGAATATGCCACCGATGTTTGACCATACCAACAAGTATGGTGCCCCGGTTGGTGTCCTGATCACCCAGGCGATCATAGGATCCCTCATATCCCTGTTGTACGTATTTCTGCCGTCAGTCAACCAGGCATACTGGATACTCTCTGCAATGACTGTGGAACTTCTCTGCATCGTCTATGTTCTCGTCTTTGCCTCACTCATAAAACTGCGGTACAGTCAGGCTGACACGCCCCGGCCATACCGGATACCGGGAGGAATGATCGGAGTCTGGCTTGTCGGTGGACTTGGAATCATCGGGGTTGTCTGTGCGTTTATCGTGGGTCTGATTCCTCCAAGTTACTACCCGAATGCTGCTGAGTATGTCTTTGGTGTCCTTCTTGGAACAGTGCTGCTGGCCGGGCCTCCGCTGGTCTTTTTGAAACTCAAAAAACCATCCTGGATGCCTCATGAACACCACACCGAATCAGGAGAAGTATAATGGATCAAAAAACGATGGAGATAGGGGCCGTAATCCTGGTAGTCCTGATAATCCTGCTTCCCTTCGGATGGATTCTCCTTTCACATGAGCCTCCCGGCCCGTTCACTAAAGAGACCTCTATTGAGAAGATTAAGGATGCCATGGTCCGTGCCGGGATAGGGCTCTGCAGTGAGAAGGACAACTCCTGGGATGTTCCCGGAGCACTTGGCGGGAAGACATATGTCATATCAGCAGACTGCAAGGCTGTTGATCAGAGTCCTGACATCATTATCCATGTTCAGAAGTTCGAGTCAGAAGAGACCCGGGATGCAGCGATTCGAGGGTTTAATTCACAGACCCGGGGAAGACCGAACGGGGTTATCCTCACTCACGGTCCGTATGTAATTCTTCTGCAGGGACCACTTCATGGAGACGTGGCATCAAAGATTAAGGAAGCGTTGTCAGAAGGTTGAAAAATCAGCTTCACCTTCTTAGATCTTCTTTTAGGTGCAATGTGATTATATTCTGTGGATCTATTTTGACATGAAATAAGCGACTAAAATTTTCCCGTTAACCAATCACGGGATATTTCTATGAAACATCTACGCCTATTCAATCCATCTGATCTTACTCTCAAGATCTCCCCCTGAGTACTGGTCAGGAACATGCCCCGGTGTCTCCAACGGATATCCTACCGGAGTGACCGCTACGATCTCTTTTGTGTCAGGAATCTCGATGATTCTACGAAGCGATTCTTCATCAGCGAGTGGTCCGGTCATCCAGCAGGTTCCAAGACCCCGTACTGTAGCGGCAAGAAGCAGGTTCTCCATGGCTGCAGATGCACTCTCAAGGTATGCTTTCTGGAAATTTGGGAGACTCTGTTTCTCAAAGAGTATCACGATTACTACCGGAGCACCCCCGTAATATCGTGCAAATGTGAGGAACTCATCACGGGAGATGGAGCCCTGGACATTGGATGACTTCCAGCCTGCGGCAAACTGTTCAACTATGGGTAAAAAGTTCTCACCCATCTTCAGGATCTTCTCACCTGTGATGACCAGGAACTCCCAGGGTTTATGATTCATCGCTGAAGGAGCAGAATGAGCAGCCTCAAGGATGGTTATGATATCCTCTCTTCTTACCGGGTCAGAGCGGTATTTGCGAACCGACCTGCGGCTTTTTATTACGTCAATGATGTCCATGTTACTATCCATTCTGGTGGCGATATGGCGTTACTTCCTGTTAGGTAGTATTGGATATATGATGGACAGTTTCTCATCATGGCTCTTGTGTACCGCGGTACAATAACTCACCTGTATTCCAGGGCTTTCGGTATTATCATTCGTTTGAATGGGGACCTGTCTTTATCAGGATCAGATCGCTGCATCAGATCCTTTTTCTGCTGAAACAGCTGATCCTCTGCCTGGTATATCATGAAAATTATCGGAATTAATGCAAGTCCAAAGGGCAAGGAGAGCAGAACACTTACACTCGTTGATGCAGTACTCGAGGGGGCGAAGGCAGAAGGGGCTGAAATCGAATCCCTTGACCTGTACGAATATAAGATCCTGTACTGCAACGACTGCGGACTCTGCTATGCCAAGGGTGAATGCCCTCTTCTTGATGATTTCTCAGACCTGTTTGATAAGATGATGGATGCAGATGGGATTGTTTTTGGCTCACCCAATTACATCAACTCGGTCACTGCCCCGATGAAAGCAATGTTTGACCGGATGGCTGATGCAATCCATTGCCAGATGTTTTACAAAAAATATGGGTGTTCGGTCTGCACAGCAGGTGGTGCCCACGAGATGGATGTTGTCGGGTACATGAACAGCGTCCTGACAACACTCGGCGCAACTACTGTCGGTGGGGTGGGAGTTGCTATCGGCAGGGATCCGTCGGCACTTGAACCCGCAAAGAAACAGGCAGTTGAGCTTGGAAAGAAACTGGCCCAGTCTATCAGGGGAGAGCATTCATACCCTGAACAGGATGCAATACATGAACAGACCCGGGATTACTTCTGTCAACTGGTAAAGTTTAACAAAGATCGGTTTGCCCATGAGTATGACTGGTATGTGGACATGGGCTGGATGAAGTAAGAACAGATCGGGATCAGAGATCTTCATCGATATCCTGATACCTGGTCTTCAGTATATTTTTTTGCAGGATGGGTTATTATCACACGTCTGGTGGTACATTCTGATCACACATGATGTTCGGAGAGATTATCTCCCATGCTTTCGCAACATTCAAACCCTAATACCCAGGTAATGTATATCATATGACCGTTGCTGCATTTCTGGTATTATTTACACTTGAATGCAGTATCATCCTCCTGTACCTTTCGCTTCAGGTATACCGGCGGAAAACGATCCTCGGGCAGTACTACTTCTGGATGATCCTCTTTCTGCTCTCGATCATCTGCCTCCTTCTGGGCCTTGAAAATATGGGAGAGATCTATCCAGAACTCGGACCATATCCTGTCTCTCCGGTATTAAATCTCCTGACCAACTTCTGTGGTCACCTTGTCACGACCATCTGGTTCTTCTTCTGCCTGCTCTATGCAGGAAAGTCGAAGTATCTGACGAGGCCGATCATTGCATTCCTCCTCTCTTATACGATCATCGGGAACATCGTGTTTCAGATGATCCGGGTTTACTCCTATAGTTCAGGTATTCCACTACTTGATACCTTTTTGTGGATATTCGGGATGTCAGCGCTGGCGAAATGCTGTATTCTGTATCTGGCAGGAATTGGTCTTCTGATTCAGAAGTACAGGAATGTTTCTGATCAGTTCAGGTACCAGATCCTGATCCTTGTCGGAACATCCTGCCTGGTTGTTCTGCTTGTCACATTTTTTGACAGCAAGTTGTTTCCCGGGTTTAATCCGGTTGGTATACATTTTGGAATCTGTGGACTTATATTCGGGTTCGGGATGCTCTATTTTGATCTGCTCACGTTCTCTCCGGTATTTCGAGAGCGGTTTTTTGGCGTTGTTGAATCAGGTCTTGTCGTCCTCAACAACCGGTGTCAGATCATTGACATGAATGAGACTGCAGAACAGATCCTGCATACAAATCTTGCCGAGGTATTTGGAAAACAACCATCAGAAGTGGCAGTCTTTCCAGAAGGGTTCACCGGGATGCTCACGAGCCCGGATCTTCTCCGGAATGCATCTCCCATTTCAGTCCTGACCGATGATGAGACCCGGTGGTACCGGATATCTGTCCAGTATGATCATGGGAATGTCGGTGCAGAAGAGGTGTACCTTCTCATGATCACTGATATCACCCATAACATTCTCCTGGAAAAGCAGGTATCAGAAGCGAATTCAAGGCTTATGGTTGAGAAGGAGAAGAAGCGGCATGAGCTGCTGTACCGGGAGTTCTTCAACTCACATCGCGATGCGATCCTGATTGTTGCAAACGGGGTGATCAGTGATTGTAATCAGGTAGCATTGCAGTTTTTTGAAAAGAAGAGATCTGATATCATAGGTCTTGACCCCTGCCTGCTGTCTGCCCCGGTGCAGGGTCGTCAGTCTGATGTGCCTGATAAACTCAAGTATCAGATCTCACGGGCAGCTGCAGGAGATCTGATCGATTTTCCCTGGACGTTTCTTGCCAGTGATGCACCTGTTGAGACCGAAGTCAGACTCAGCAGGCTGTTATATGACGACCAGGTTCTGGTTGAGGCGTGTATCAGGGATATCTCCCATGTGGCTGCCGCCATGATGGAGGTACGTCAGGACAACGAGGTTCTGAACCGGATTGTTGCGAGTGACATCTATCTCTGGAACCAGGTCTCTCAGATCAGCAGGAGAGACCAGGCAGGTAATGGAGCAGAACATCAGCACTCACTTGAAGAGATTGTTCAGATGGCTACACAGAATCTCAGTTCTGCTCCTGCACAACGCGATGGGAAGACCGGCAGTTTTGATACGATCTGAACTGCTATCTATGCCTCCCCCTTATCGGTTTATTGATTTGAGGTACTTGATGAGATGAGCCGGATGCTTCTCCCCGACATACAGATATGTGGTTTCCTGTTGTGTTCCGTGTGAGGGTATCAGGTACCAGTGAGTTCTGCCGGTCTGCTGTTCTTCAATATCTGAAGCAGCTGTAGCGGGAGAATGGCCGGTCTGGTCAGGTATGAGGGCCAGAAGTGATGCTGCGAGTTCAGGAGAGAGCACGTTTGTGATCGACACACGATCTACAAGGTCCTGTCCTGGTATTGAGTATACCGTTGATGCGGTCTTGTTTGCAGTGATCAGGGCTCCCTGTCTGTTGACAGAAATGAGGGAGATCTTCATGGAGTCAAGGACAGTTTCAAGGACTGATATGAGGTGCTGTGTCCCGGTGATAAGAGCAGCATTCTCCTGTGTCTTTTCGGTAAGGAGTGCATAGATCTCACTGTAATGTTTCTGATATTCGGTTTTCATATTCTGCATATCAGATGCACGATGATAGAGTGTGCAGAGCAGGTTCAGGTACCCGGAGAGTGATTGAAGAAGTCTCACATGTTCAATTGAGACACTGCTGTCCTCAGTTCCTATCCCGAATACTGTGGTACTGTTTCCGTTACTGCTGATTCCGAGCAGAGATATTGAGGAGATTCCCCTCTCCTGGCACAGGGTCTTGAGAGGTTTTGGAAGCGGGGTGCTCGAGAGTGATTCAGGTGTGCCGGTGTAGTATGTTGTCGGTTCTCTGGTCTTGTACTGGAGGATCTCGATGCCGGTCATGGGAATGGGGACTCCTGATATCTCCGGCTCTGTCCACCCTGCAGGGCTGGCGAGGGTGTGGATCATACATGTTCTGAGTGGCTCCTCGATGAGCAGGGTGAAGATCAGGGCATCTGATAAGGTTTCATGGAGTAATCGAGTGATCTGCCCGAGTGCATGTGGCCAGGTCTCTGCTGCCATGAGTCCCGGGACTGCTGCTGTAAACCTGCTCTCTGCAGTGGAGATCTGGGTATCGTTCTCACCCTGCAACGGGGCTTGTGTCTGCAGGATGATGATGCAGAACTGGCTCTCGTTCAGTGCAATGGTAAGGGTTTTGCAGCGTGGTGCTCCGGTTTCATCCGGGAATGTGGCGGTTTTCCCACTCATTCCGGGCCCTGTCTGTTCTTTGATCACCTGTATGAGATCAGGGTAGAGGGAGACGAGCAGTTCTTCTGCTGATCTGCCAAGGATCTCATCTGGGTGTATCCCGAATGATCTGACATACTCTTTGTTTATTGCAATGACAGCGAATGATTCGTTTACAACCAGTACCGGTCCACTGATGGAGTCGACGATCTGGGTAAGGACTGACTGATGTTTGAGAAAATAGATCTTGTATGAACTCTTCTGAATAAGCCCGAGTATGTCACTTTTGTGATAATCGCTACAGATCTGAGAGCATTTGTTGCGATTGATCCCGCTTTTTAGTGAGAGGTCTGATATCGAGAGGCCTGCAGGGTACTCACGAAATGTCTGGATGACCGTCTCCCGGTTCTGTTGTGTGATGATCATTTCTTTTCTTCGGTAATTTTGTGCAGCGTCGCTCGGTTCAGTGACATCGAATTCAATGCCGCGTTTGAGTTAATATCCGGTTTTACGGGGCTCTTAAGGGCCTGTGCAGATGCAGGAAAAACCTTAATCCTGCACTTTCAGCCGGGTTCCAGAATCCGGGCCCGCGGGGTTGAAATTCCTCCCTGTCATCCCTGGTGTCATTCATTGTCCTGCACATATCAGATATTTTCTCTATTGTGCTCTTCAGGTCTAATAATTTTGTGATTGAATTCACTAATGACTCTTGTTACCTCATTTTCTAAATGTCAATATGTGCAGGATATTGCATAATTCTTCTTCATATGGTGGATTTCTTAATTTTTTCATCTATTAACTAATTTTAATTTTTTATTTTTGCATCTATCCTGCACATTGATTTGTTTTTTACTATTTTGATTGATTTCTGGATTTATACTTTACAAATAATATTTAAAATATGCAGGATTTGCAGACGGGGTTCCGGATTTTTCTCCTCAACCTTTATGCCTTTGCACCCGGAGACCCGGGTGTATGAAGAGGATGTGGTCCAGGTGGAAGATATGGCTTCTCTTTCTCCTGGTGGTTGTGGGAACAGCTCTGGTTGTGATACCCCGTGCTGAAGGTGCCGGTACCGATCTGTTCTCATCCGGTGATTATGCCGGGGCACTTGCTGCGTTTGAGAAAGAACTCGGTGAGACAACAGGACCTGCACAGGCTCCGGTGCTGAATAATATCGGTACCTGTTACATGGCACTTGGCAAGCCTGATCTGGCAGCCGGGAGTTATCAGAAGGCAGTTGATCTCGATCCCGGATACGGTCGTGGCTGGATCAATCTCGGTGTTGCCCTGGAGAAGCTTGGCAGGCCGGAGGAGGCACTGACGAGTTATGGCAGGGTGTCTGATTCGGGTGATAAGGATTTGACTGCAGAGGCGAACGTCAAGAAAGGAACACTGCTAGCCGGCAGCGGCAGGTTTGATGAAGCGATTGCCGCATTTGAGTTTGCTGAGGGGGATGCAAAAGGTCAGGTTGCTGTGGATATGTACACCGGTATCGGGGGTGTCAAGTTCATGAAGAATGATATCACCGCGGCAGAGATGGCATTTCTGAATGCGATCGAGGCCGATCCGTCCGGTGCTGCCATGGCGTACACCAATCTCGGGGTGATCAGGATTGCACAGAACCGGTACGCAGAGGCAAAGTCTGCCTTTGAGACCGCGATAAGCCATGATCCCCAGGGTAAGACCAAGGCGGCCCGGTACCTCAAGAAACTTGAGGGGATGGGTGTTGTGTGATGAAGGTCTCTGGATTACTCCCGGTTTGTAGAGGCATTGTTCTGGCAGAGAATGGAGATCCGACATCTGGAACCCGGGAACCGGACGGAGAATGCACCGGGATTCGGGCAGGGCTACTGGCCACGAGTGTATCGCCCCGGAAAACAGGTACGAAAAGGAGTATGGCATGAGATACACACGGGCAATAATATTTCTCTGTATCGCCGTTCTGTCGATCATTCTGATCACCGGGGGAGATCGGTTGCCAAACCAGACCCCTGAAAACCAGATCTATAGTATCGACACGACGCTTGATGTGATCGGAACGGTCAAGGATACAAATACCATGTCCTGGGTGGTCGCATCACCGAATGCTATTCCGACCGGTATACCCGGAGAAGGCCAGTCTGTTTCTGATACGATATTTATCGATTCTATCATGACCAACGGGGGCAAGCTCTCTGAGAACAAGAACTTCGATTTCAACTCCAAAAATCCGGGGGAGGGCGTGTTCAATATAGAGAATCAGAAGGTGCTGACATACGCATCAACAAATGGTTCACACATGGTGGGTGAAGAGGAGTACACCCTCTCAGTTGCGGGCAACTATTCAACCAGTGATGGCAACATCCGGTGTGTGTTTTCTCAGAATACCGGGTTTATCATCCCGGCATTCTGCAACATCGTCTCCGCAAAGAGTGCCCTGGTAAATATCAACAATGCCCAGATCTCATCCAAAGGCCAGATTCGATCAGTTGCCGAGACGATTGACGTGCCTACGGCTCTCAACTACCGGTTAGCCACCAGTCCTGATCTCACATCAGGTCGTAGGTATGCTGAAGGCGGGGTGAAGACTATATTCGCAGGATCGAGTCTGGAGGCCCGGGATGGCGGGGACGCGAATTACCTGGGTTCAGCAAGCGATGGGACAAGCGGAACATGGAACAAAACGAGTTTAGTGAGGAGTTGGAAAGACAGTACAACGGTCTTTGGGCAGATTCGAAATGTACAAAAGAACTTCGATGATCCATCTGAATTAGGGTCGATGTTTACACCTCCGGTAGCACGAGAGACACCCGCACCTGTTGTTGCGACCACCGTACCTACAACTGTTCCTATGACTACAGTTACAACTGTGGTCCCAACCCCTTGCCCGGATGGTTATATTTACGTCGTCAACAATTACGAGAGCACATTCCACGTAACGCTGACGGTCCCTGGTCGCCCTCCTATTACAGAATATATGGCACCGGGGGACCTCCGCACGTATGGAATTTATAGCGGCGGTACCGCCGTGTCGTTAACCGTGGCGGTTGTGTCGACGTCCACAACGATATTCAATGAAGCATGGAAAGTATGTGGTGACCGCTTGTGTCAAATAACATGAGACTCACCCACGACGGAGGAGCTTGAACAAACCGTTCATCCCACTATAACGGATATCTGAGCCTTCAGTACCCGGTCATCGACCGGGTATTGAACTCATATATGCGTCTTTTTTGATACCTAATGCCATTATTATCCAGACCCAGTACTTCCTGACTCCGCCTTTTCTTGAAACCCGCCCATATACACCGCCCCAGAGCCATTGACACCATTTGGATACGTACTGCCAGAGTCTCGATAGTGATACTCCCTGCTCGTAAAGCCGGCGGGCACGTTCATGTAGGCGTCGTATGCTTTCACCTGACGGGCGAAGTCTCCGAAAAAGATGGATAATATACCAGGGGAAAGTCAAACCCCTGAATGGTCGTTCCAATGAATCGTTTCTTCTTATGTACCTGCATCTTCAGTTCACCGAGAATCTGATGGACGAGCCGGATTGCACGACGAAGTCTCCACCGGGTTTTTGCCAATACGACAACGTCATCCATGAACCCCCGGTACAAGATTCCATCCCGGTGAGAGAAAGCGTCATCAAGCGGCTTGAGGTACAAAGCGCCGAGGAGAGGAGAGATCGATCCACCAGCGGGGTCCAGGAATGAATACCAACTCTCGGGACAGTGTATGAAAGGAATGTTTCACATACTCCTATGATCTCATTATATGAAAGGAGGGTTTCATATAACTCCTTTCGTGAGGTATGTGAAAAGATCTATTCACATACTAGGTGATCAGGCATGCACTATACAACCGGGAGATATGAAGAGCAGATTGATGGGTATACCGCGTTTATCCCTGCATATCTCCCGTATTCACCTGACATACGATATGATGATACCGTGCATCTCATGCTCTCTGAAGCAGATCGGGCACTGTCAGGACTTGATGTCATGGTTGACATGCTGCCCAACCCGGATCATTTCATCTGGATGCTTGCAAGGAAAGAAGCATTGCAAAGTTCACAGATTGAAGGGACGATTGCAACATTCTATGGCATTCTCGCCTATGAAGCAGATGTATCTGTTGATGACGACCCGAACCAGATCCGGGAAGTAACGAACTATATGCAGGCTTTGCAGACAGGGTTTGAACGGGTGAAAACCGAGCCGATCTCACTCTCACTCCTCTGTGATCTTCATCGGATCCTCCTAACAAAGGTACGGGGAGCAAAGGCACTGCCTGGCATGATTCGTCCCGTACAGAACCAGATCGGGGGAGACTCACTATACAATGCCCGATATATTCCGCCGCCACAGGAAAACGTCAGATTTCTTCTCAATAACCTGGAAAAATTTATCACAGAAGAGAAAACCATCCCTCCATTACTCGTATCAGCGCTTATTCACGGACAATTTGAGATGATTCACCCCTTTTTAGATGGAAATGGGAGAATCGGGCGTCTCCTCATCAGCCTGTATCTCTGTTGGAGACAGGTTCTTGTAAATCCCACGCTCAACCTCAGTTATTACCTGAAAAGGAATCGATTGGCATACTACGAGCGGCTTTCAGCACTTGAAAAAGATGGAGATCTGGAGGGGTGGGTGAAGTTTTTCCTGCAGGGAGTTATTGAAGTCTCCACCGATTCACACCACCTGGTAAAGAGGATTATTACACTGGAAAGGGAACTTGTGAAACGGGTAATTTACGAGAACATCGGTGGCATCCATGGTGCCCGGATGATAGAACTCCTGTTTATGAAGACAATGGTTACCAGTACTGATATCAGTTCACACTGCGGGGTTTCAATTCAGACCGCGAATAACCTGGTTCGCAAATTTGAAGATGCCGGAATCGTCAAAGAGGTTACAGGATGGAAACGTAACCGCAAATATCTTTATACAGATTATGTGAAACTGATAGCCGAAGGAACCAGCCCATAGGGTTGTAACCTCCTGGTTTCCCTGAAAACTATTCACATTCCTCTCTCCTCACCACTGTAACCCTGTTATGGTTCATGTGAGTTCTGGTGATGACTAATGAGTCCGGGTTTCTCCAGAATAACCTGGAATCGTGATTAATACCCGATACTCAGATCCAGGTATCGAACGTTGGTAATAATAACGCTAGTGGAAATGTGGTAGGGATCGGGATAGATGATTCGAACACTGATATTCTGACATCAGGAAACAACATATCCAGGAATTCCAGATCTGGGTTTGACTCCAACTCGAAGGGTCGTTCAGGATACAACATCGACAGCGAGAAGATCCTGACCTACAACAGCCATGACGGTTCCCATCTCCTCGGAGCAGAGATCCTGATGATGGACAACATGGGCAACTGCACCAGTGACACTTCACCACCACGGTGTGTCTTTGCTGACCATAACGAGATCCTGATGCCTTCGTTCTGCAACATCGTCCAGGCAAAGAGTGATCTCATCAACATCAACCAGGCAAAGATCTCTACCAAAGGTGAGATCAGATCGGCAGGCGGGTTCAGTACCCCGGCAGCACTGAACTACCGGATAGCGGTCACGGCTGACAAGAATGTACCTGCACAGGGGACCGTCAGAACCGAATTTGCAGGAAGTATCATGGAGGCCAGGGATACCAACCAGTCGGGTGATACCTGGAACAGAACCGCTGCAACCAACTCGTGGAAGGATAGGACAGAGGCATCCGGGGAGATCAGGAACCTGCAGAAGCGGTTCGGGTACGTGTCCGGGATGAGGGTGTAATAAAGCATATAGCTTGAAAATGAACAGATCAATACCAATACAGGAAGATGGATCCATTACCATTGCTCCGTCAGCATGAAGCGATCCTGAAAGAGAGGTTTGGAATCGCAACAATAGGCATATTTGGCTCATATGTCAGGGGAGAGGAGCGGGTTGACAGCGATGTTGATGTACTGGTAACATTTCAAAGCGGGAAAAAAGCCTTTGAAAATTACATGGATTGTAAGTTCTATCTTGAAGACCTGTTCGGAAAGAATGTCGATCTGGTGATAAAAGACACCCTTAAGGAGAGGATCAAGCCCTACATCCTTTAAGAGATAGTGTATGCATAGAACCGACCTGCAGTTCCTTGATGATATCTTCCAGGCTATCTGTAATATTGAGGGGGATACAGAAGGAATCTCCTTTAATGAATAAAATGGTGATCGGAGGCAAAAGGATGCAATCATCCGTAATTTTGAGATCATCGGCGAAGCAACAACGAAATTATCTGAAGATATAAAAGTCCGCTACCCAACTGTTGCATAGAAAAGGATAACAGGACTTCGGATGTCATAATTCACGGGTACTTCAATGTTGATTATGATCTCATCTGGGGACTTATTGAAAATATCCTCCCTACTTACCATAATCATACTATCCAAACTACTGATATGCCGGGTGAATACATCAATCGGCATCTTTACACTACTAGACGTTCTGTTTCCAATAATGCCTGATACTATTCTTTTTACAATCTACTCAAAAAGACACCATCGGTCTTCCCATCATAACCCTGAATAGTATTAATGCATCGCGTATCCCCCTTACTATCTGAGGAACCATGACAGTAAGCAAAAGAGTCTTCAATACACCGGTTGTGGTGATAAGCCGGTGTATTGAGTTCGATGCGGTGCGGTACAACGGGGACATGATTTCCAGTCATGAGGTCGCCATGCTGAAAAAGTATGTTTCCTTCATTCCGGTCTGTCCTGAAGTTGAGATCGGTCTTGGCATTCCTCGCGACACCATCCGTATTGTCAGAAAAGATGGTTCAGATCACCTGATTCAGCCATCTACTGGTATGGACCTGACCGACCGGATGAATATATTCTGCTCTTCATTTATCAGAGATCTACCAACCGTTGATGGGTTTATTCTCAAGAACCGTTCCCCTACTTCAGGCCTCTCGGGAGTGAACATCTATTCAACCATCGAAAAGTCTGCTGCCATCGGAAAAGGAGCCGGATTTTTTGGAAAAATGGTTCTTGATCAGTTTGCCGGGTACCCTATTGAAGATGAGGGAAGAATACGAAACAGCCGGGTCAGGGATCATTTTCTCACCAGAATTTTTATGCTGGCAGATCTGGATACCATCCAAGAAAATCCCTCTCTCAAAACACTCACCCGGTTTCATGCACAAAATAAACTTCTTCTGATGGCATATGGTCAGACCACCCTGAAAACACTTGGAAATATTGTGGCAAACCGGGACAACCTTCCGATTCATGAAATAGTGTCATCCTACCGGCACTGTCTGATTGAAAAAACGAGATCTCCCGCCCGGTATACGTCCCACATTAATGTACTCCATCATGCAATGGGATTTTTTTCCTCGAATCTTTCATCTGATGAGAAAGCCTTCTTCCTGAATAGTGTTGAGGAATACCGGAATGGGAATCTCCCGATATCTGCACTTAAAAAAATGATTCAGATGTGGATAATCAAGTATCAACCTCTAAATCTCAGTAATCAGACCTACTTTGCCCCGTATCCTGATGCCCTGATGGAACTTGAGAGTTCGTCTATTGAGCGTGGTCGTGATATGTACCCTGATCATGAGTCATAGGATTATCCCATTTTTTATCTGATCAAGTTATTTTCGAGAATGCTGAACAACAGGTCATCTCCAGTATTGTGATAATTACCGGAATTATTCCCTCACCAACCCCGACACCGGTACCGGGAGAGATAACCGCAGCATTTTCAGCAGACCGGAGATCAGGATCTGCTCCGATACAGGTTTCGTTTGTGGATCAGTCAACGGGAAACCCGACATCCTGGGTCTGGAACCTTGGTGATGGAAATACTTCTACAACCCGGAACGTGACTCATCTCTATACAACCCAGGGAACATATTCGGTCGGACTTATCGTTCAGAACAGTGCCAGTTCAGGCAGCATAGAAAAGAATGGATACATAACGGTCACCTGATTCACCCAGATCCCCCCGATCTTACCCCTTTTTTCGTAATTGACGATCCGGAGTTAGGAATATTTGCGATTCAATAGGTGACGAAGTAGAAGATTGCTCTCTTGTAATACGTCTCAAATAATCGATATTTCTCTCCATGGGTAATACCACGTGCTTTAAATACTCGCATTCTCTATTACTTATTTCCAGGAGCACGAGATGAAGAGAAAGTGTATATCGGTATTAATCCTGATTGGATTGGTTTTGTTGACAACAGCAGTGTATGCAGAAGGAGCACCTGATACAAGCTCAACGACCGTCAATCAGAGTGAACCGTTGTATTTACGCTATTATTTTTCAGCAGTTGAGATGCAGGCAATGATTGCATCAGAAACCGCGTTCGATTATGTCCTTACAAATAATTCAGCCATGAAGGATGAGTATTATGAGGAGATGAACGCAACGGAAGCGGCGATTGCTGCATTTGAGAAGGCCAATGTAACCCCCAGCGAACATGACTCAACCTTTATCAGCGGAATGGAGGATGTTAAAAAATCTATTCCGGTTATGAAGGATGCCGCAGAGACCATGTTTTCTTCGTTTGAAAAGGATGGCAAAATTAATGTAGATGATGCCAAAGCGTTTGAAGAGGCTGGAGACAATATCATTCATGCCTCAGATAAAGCATGGTTGGCAACGATGACAAATCTGACACCACCGACTGCATATGCAAGACAACGGTCCGGTTATACCTTTCTGTTACTTGCAATAGAAGAGTCACATGCATACCCGGCGACCGCAAACATAACCGAAAAAGAGCATGCTCTGAAAAATTTCGGGATGTTTGATACCGTTGTTGCCAAACATGAGGGTAACTTTTCCAATGAATCCTTTGAGGATCTGAAACGTTCGAAACAGAACATCATGGATGGAGCTGATAAGATGTTCGCCTCATATGAAAAGGATGGAGAGGTTAACAAGGAAGACTTACACTCATTAGAGGTACTGGTAGAGAAATTAGTCACTGATTACCGGGAGATGAACAAGAGATTATCAGAATAATAGAAATCTCCCTTTTTTCGGCTACCAAATATCAGTACCATGTCGGTTCCTGACAGGAACATAGAGTAAACTGGATCGATTAAAACTCTGATACAATCAGGAACCAATCAGGTAGAACATATACTGCCCGTTAGAATAGATATCTATACAATCGGTGAACCGCCGTTGGGTTTCGTTATTGAGCTCTATCACATGATTCTGGAGGGATCGTTGTTCGTACTCACCTCATCCAGAAATGAATCCCGGTATCCCGACTGTGTCTATCTCCTGAATTCAGCACGGACACCGTAGTGTTTCTGAAGAAAGTTGATCGTCTTCTCTGACTCAATCCAGCGTTTGTCCAGATTATCGATGATATCATCAATATCCTTCACACAACGGTTGACAGGCTCTTCAATATCAGGAGCATGCATATCAACCAGTGTGGCGATAACCGTGAGAGGATTTCTGATCTTATCATTCAGAAATGCCAGTTCAACAAGGTTCTTCTCAAGCTGGATGAGAAGATCTCTTCGCTCCTGTTCCAACTTCTTCTGCTCGGTGATATCAATTGCAACCCCGATTGAGCCGGTTATTGTATCTGACAGATCAACGATAGGGGATGCATACAGCAGAAAGGATCTATCATGATAATATCCTTCAATGGTGGTGACTGCACCCTGTAATGCCCTGGTGTGGGCATCAAGCAGACCGGCATCAACAGATGAGAAGAGAGAACGAAGGGGAAGACCTACCCCTGTATTTGGACGAAGACCGATCTTCTCAAGAGCAGCACCGAAGATGCTCTTCACATTCAATTCGGTATCAGTTGTCAGCACGAGACCGGGAATGTGATCAACGATCATCCTGAGTTTCTTCTCACTCTCAAAGAGGATCTGTTCCTGCTCAACCAGCCGGTCATAATTCTGCCGAAGTTCCTCCTCTGTTGTGGCTATCTCCTCATATGCAGCAGCGATATCATCATTCTTCTTCAACAGCTCAAGTTCTGCCCTTTTTCTCTCGGTAATATCGGTCAGATAGATACGTGCAGTGTGATACTGGTTCGTAACGTGGATATACTCGATAAATGTTCTATCCTCGACGACTACCTCCCGGGTACATGTCCGTTCAATGCCTTTCTGAATGGCCTGCACAATCTCGTTCAGGTCATCCGGAATAAACCGGTATATATCTGTCGTTCCGGTCAGATCACGAATAACCCGCACGGTTGCCTCGTTGTGCATCGTTATGGTCCCGGATTCATTGATCTCAAAGACAGGATTCGGGTTTAACTCAATGAATGAAGCAAGAGATCTGACCTTTTCTTCATACTGCATGAGTTCGGTAACATCGAATGGAATTGTGAGCATATAGGGAGAGCCATCAATGGTGATGGTCTTGCCCGATAAGAGGATATCTCTCACCTTTTTATCCTTTCCTCTCATCTTCACCGGTACCTGCTTAAAAAAACCATCCTTCTTAAGCAGTTTCACGATCTCGTCTCTCTGATGTATGTCAACCCAGAAGTCCAGATCAATGGCACTCTTCCCGATAACCTCTTCCCGGGTATATCCCCACCACTGGCTGAAGTGATCGTTAACCTCGTAGAATGTACCGTTCGTAAGGTCTGATATTGCGATCCCTTCCGGAATCAGGTTAAAAATCGTCTTAAACATCAGGTCAGACTGATCAGACTGGTTCAACCCCTCTCCGCTCTTGTGTACCTTTGAGTTCTCTTCACACATCCAGACTCGTCCAATGCATTCATTATGAGTATCCCTGATGGGCCTGGACGTCAGATGCACTGTTCTTTGAGCAGAAACCTTAAGATCCAGACAACCGGACCAGAAAGGATCTGCCCTTATCGCTGCCAGTATGCCGCAGATTGGGTCGGTTTCAACACCCCGGTCAGAGAAGGCCCGGATGAGTTCATCAATTGTGTGAGCAGTCCACTCTTCAGGAAGATCGAAGAGTCTTTTCCATGCTGTATTGCAGGAGAGAAGAGAGAGGGTATTGTCAGTGATCAGTATACCCTCGGTGAATGTATCATAGCCGAAAAAGAAAATATCATTCTGCTCTGACATAATACTCTGCAATCACTGAATATGTAGACATATGCTGATGCAGGTATTAGAATATTGGCTCCCAATTGTCACCGGTGAGCGGATTATTCAGTCCTCATCCTGGGACAACCGGAATCAAACCGGAACTCTAATCTGTATCAGAAACAGATTCAAGATATTATTGCAGGATCTGTTCTTATCAGGAAGTATATTTCCTGTTCACCTGATAAGAGAATAGATTCTATGTATCCTGTAAAACTATGTCCGGATCACTGATATCACACATTGATCGGTTCTTTGGCATCACTGCCAGGGGAAGTAGTATCAGGACCGAGATTCTTGCCGGCCTGACAACCTTCCTCTCAATGTGTTACATCCTTGTGGTCAACCCGGCCATGCTGATGGTGGTCGGTGTACCATTCGGGGATGCAGTCTGGGCAACAATCATCTCTGCCTGTGCAGGCACTCTTCTCATCGGGTTGTATGCCAACCGCCCGTTTGTGGTCGCCCCCATTGTGAGTCAGAGCACCCTCGTCGTCTATGTCCTCTGCGGTGTCCTGAACTACCCGTGGCGTGTAGTCCTCGGAGCGAGCCTGGTTGCAGGATTATTGTTCTCTCTCTTTATCATCTCCGGGTATTGGGATATCTTCATCAAAAGCATACCCGGCACCATCAGCCGTTCCTGCACCCGGGGTATCGGCTTTTTTATTGCGTTTCTCGGCTCATCCAACTCCGGAATCATTCTCGTAGGAGCAATGGCGGTCACATCACCCTATCTCCGTGATATCCAGCCATCAAACCTCTTCGTGCTCCTTGCCGGGATTACAGTCATCGGGGTCATTATGATCAGGAAGAAGACCGGCGCTCTTATCTGTGGAATCCTGACCTGTGCACTCCTTGCATATGCCTTGGGCATAGAGAAACTGCCGACTGGTATTGTTACTGCTCCACCGGCGTTTTCTGGGTTACAATGGTATCCTGACATCGCTGCTGCCCTGACACCGACTATGATCCCAGTTGTTGTTTTACTCTTTTTTCTCACCCTTTTTGACTCGATTGCATCAATCTTTGGCCTGTCAAGTTTGATTCACCAGAACGAAGAGCCCAGGGACAATCCAGATATCAGGAGATCTTTTCTTACCAATGGTCTCTCCATGATGGTCTCCCCCCTTGTTGGGTGTACCACCTCTGCGATATTTATTGAGTCAGTTGCCGGTGTTGAAGAAGGAGGGAAAACCGGGCTTGTGGCCGTAGTTGCAGCTGTTCTGATCGCAGCATCGCTCTTCTTCCTCCCGCTCGTGACCGCGTTCCCTGATGTTGCAACATCTGCAGTTCTTCTTGTGATCGGTCTGTTAATGCTGGCACAGTTCAGGATCCCCTCTCTTTCCAGCCGTGGTGAGATGCTGACTGCATTTGTCCTTATGGTTACCATGAGCATCACCCAGAATATCGGCCTTGGTCTGAGCATAGGAATTATTGTGTACCCGTTATTCATGTTCGCTGCCGGTAAACAGTCAGAGATTCCCAGAGTATTCTGGGGTCTCGTGGTTTGTGCTGCGATATTTCTGTTTATCTTTCCGTACTGAAGAGAAACTCAACCCGGTAACTGTTCCAATTGAGATGATATTCGTTCGGATGGCTGATACAATCTGGTAGTGGCCCACTTGATAACTGAAGATGAATATTCATTCATTGAAAGGATTTGCTCCGATAAATTGGATCAAAATTGTGTGAATTAACCATAATATGAAGGATTTTCATCACCAGTTATATTCAAGGCCACTACCAAAACCCAAGTATCAGGGGAGATTGAAAAACCTGAAGGTTTCGAAAAATCCTTTAATTATTCCCCATCCTTCTGCAATCCAATAATATTGGTTATTTCAGGTTTTATTGTGTCAATATATGGGTAAAATCTATTAAATAATGCACATTCAGTCTTATTTCATACTCAAACCCATAATAATAGGTTTTTTCTCTCTATTCTTCGACTCATTGGAGATGAATGAGTTTCAACGTAACCCCCATCTTGGGAAAAATCATTTTATCCAGATATTAGATTTTCTTGAGAATAATTTCATAATATTAATTAATTCTCATCCTAACCGTATAATGGATGACACTACCCTGGTATATTGTTCTATTAAATCTGGGATGTGGAATTTTCTTTCTCTATGTAACCATGTTTGCATACAAAAAGAGAGATGAAAGTGGTTATTCAGTATTATGGGTTACATTCTTCCTATATTCTCTTATATGTCTCACAATTGGCATTGATAACATAAGTTATGTATTCCCGACACTCTGGAAACAATCAGCGCCTCTGTTAATGATTAATACAACCTGTTATTTTTTGCTTCCAATAACCTGGTTCCTGTTTTGTATGAACTATTTAGGGAAGGAAGAATTTCTAACTTTAAAAGTTCTAGCTTTGTTACTGTTCACTCCATTGTTTTTAAGGGTTTTTAGGATTATTTCCTTAATAGATCCCTCCCTTGGATATTCATACGATCAGTTTCTGAATGATTTCAATTATCTTTATGATATTATGAGGTACGGGTACCTCTATGGCCTCCCTATAGTGGGAGAGGTTTATTTGCTGAAACGATTTCTATCTGTATCAAAAATCTTCAAGACACAGATTATTTTTCTTATCGCGGGTTCAAGTATAGTTTTAATTTCAGAACTGATTGTTGATAGTAATATATTCCCCTGGTTTGAACCTCTGGGTCTTGACATTATTGTATCAGGATTTCTCATTTCATATGGAATACTTCGATACGATATTCTTCAGTTTTCTCCAATTTTCAGAGAGAATTTTTTTGACATACTGAACTCCGGGCTGATTGTTCTCAATAAAAATTTAAAAATTATTGATGTAAATCCCATCGCAGAGAAACTTATGAATGTCCCACTCAATGAGTCATTTGGCAGGCATCCTTCTGAAATTCCATCGCTAAACCCGAAACTGAAAAATATTCTTGAGTCACCTGAAAAAATACCTGATCAGATCCTTACCCTTACTGGTGATGGCATAAGAGGGTACAGCATATCGGCAAAATGGATAAAGAATAAAATAGGGACAGAAGGAGCCTATCTGGTTGTTCTCACAGATATTACAAATACCATCAATCTTGAAAAGCAGGTCCATGATGCTCATATTCAGCTAATCAAAGAAAAAGAGAAACGAATACAAAATCAAAGATACAAGGAATTTTTCCTATCAAACAGGGATCCAATACTGATCATCTCAAATAATACGATCATAGAATGCAATCCTGTTGCATTGGAAGTATTTGGTGAATTCTGCGATAGAATAATTGGGATGGATCCTACTCTCCTTTCTGCAAATAACCAGAGAAATATTGATGATATCACGGAAAAATTCAAATATTACCTAACCCTTGCCGAAAATGGCAATCAGGTTGATTTCTCCTGGGTATTTCAATCTGGAAACAAAAGAATAGATGCTCAGGTTAGATTGAGCCACATTGAATATGATAATCAGGTTATGATAGAAATGAGTATCAGAGAAAACTCTGACATTTTTTTGCAATTACAAACCGAATCTGAAAAAAACCGGTATCTCATGAGTATCCTCACAGAAGAAGCACACCTTTGGAATGAGATATCAAAAGTTGTGCATTCTGATTCAGACCAGATTAAACTTACCCTTGGGTGTGTAGATCCAATAATTTCAAAAGCAACCAGAAATTTAGATCAGGCAAGCAGGTACTGCCTGAGCGATAAGGTGGATGAACAATCGTAAATTCAGAATCTGATTTCTGTTATAATCCTTGATCTGTCAGATACTCAAGGAGTGATCCCGGGAGTGATTCTGCAATAAAAATAAATAAACCCTGCATCGATACATTTCTGTTTTTAACCAGGTGCCATATGAGTGGGACAGCATGACTGGTATCATGGATGCCGAGATCGTGAATATTAGAGTTTTGCAAATTTCCATTGCCCTCAATGAGCTTCATCAGGGCTTCTGACATTTCCTGATTAAATATATCCTGTATTGATGGATTTGACATGAGAGCCATCCGGTTTGACTTAAAAATTTCTTCACCAGTCTGGTTTAAGTCAATAATCGCTCCGTTCCTATTTGTTATCATAACCGGAATCTTTTGCATATCCATTACCATAAAAAGAATATTTTTCATGTGGTTTTCATTTATGGTATGGATTTTCTCTTCTTTTGTCTTTTGGGATAGTAAATTGTATATTTCCTTGTAATGTGACTGATAACTTACCAGATTTTCCTGTAGTGTTCTGTTTTTTTGCTCAATCAAACCTGCTGCAAAAAACAGATGCGAGATTAATTGGAGCACCTTTGAAAATATTTCTGGTTGAATGTTTTCATTTTTTACTCCTATCACAAAAATTTCCACTAATTTTTCATCATGTGACATTCCAATCAGGAAGACCGAGTAAAATTGGAGGATGTCTCGTATATCTTCCAGTTCCTGTTGATTCAAGACATTTTCCAGGAAAACAGAAATATCTTCATAGAGGTATGGTTTACCGGTTTTATACCGCATGAGGGTGAGCGGAGGTATCTGAAAGGGTGTTTTCTGGAGAAAATCAATGAGATGGTGTACACTCCGGAGAATTGAATGGGGTATCAGTATCTTTGTTATTTGCCCTGATAGTTCTGATTCATCGATCCTGATGGTACATATAATAGTATCTGGGTAGGTATCGTGGATTATGTCTGCTATAAGTGAAGATACTTCTTCATGAGGTTTTTGTACAATCTTTGTAAGATTGTCAAGCAAGTTCTCCAAAGTCTTGCAGAGGGTATTTATGTTTTGATCTGTTTTATCATCTGCATGATGAGCCTGGATTACAATAAGAATGCCTCTCATCTCTCCATTTAAACTAATCTGTAAACAAGAATACCGTTCGTATCCGTTTTTTGCATCGTATATTTTCTTTTCTCCTTCAATTTGTGAATTCATTATTTGAAGGAGATCTTCCTGTCTGAAAGGAAGAGTCAGGTTATCTGTAATTTCAAAGTAGTTATTTCCTAATATTTTCGTAAGTTCAACACGTTTTTTTTTCAGGAATGCTTCGCTGGCTTCAATAACACGAAACTCGTTATCCAGAATGAGCCAGGGATCAGTAAGCACTTCCAGAAGAGGATGGATTGATGATCTTACCTTGAGTGAGTATATTTTTGATGAACCCTTCTGGGTACAGGTAATGATTCCATCATTGTGAAGATCATTTGAGATCTGAGCAACCTTATTTCTGTGGATGCAACTCTTTCTTGATATCTCTGATATGGACAATCCCTGGAGATTGTTTTTAAAAATAGACATAACAAGCACAATCTCTTCATCTGATATTTTCATTTCATTCTCCTGATGCCAGATTTATGATTTGTCGAAAGAATGTATCCTAAACAGATATTCCATCACTGTTCCTGTCGGCGGTTTTAGTTTTCACCCGTAAACCGAGTGTGTTATTATTATCAACTGGATATTACCGTGTGAAAATGCAACATAGTCTGCACATTTTAATGAATGCTAAAAAATAGGCCTTCCTATTTTTGTTTTATCAGATAATATTCTTGCAGATGCAGAGGAACTGCATTTTTTCACTTGTTTTGATAATTAATTTCAATTTGAATGATAAATTCCAATTCTGCAATGATTATCAACCAGAATGATATCTGAAATAATAATGCATCACTTAATTGTTAATTTATGAATAAATCATCATTTCGATTTTATTTTTATAAGATTTGAACGAAACTTAATTTAAAGACTTATTTGTATGTATGTGTTGCACTTTATGGCCATTTCAATAATTTAAAGCATTTAATATTTTATTTAATTTGTAAAATTATTTATTATGTAAAAACTCGATTCTATATAGCACATCTTTTGCCCTCCCGGTAATTTCTTATTCTTTTTTTTGTTGCACTCATAAATCTGGCTTTTCACATGAATGGAAAGATTAGTTCGATAAGATGGGTGTTCATTCTTTTACTGACTACAATTGTGATATCCACCGGAGTTGCAGATCCAGGAGGTGATTTCTATGCATCAGGAGATTATTCTGCTTCTATTGGATGGTATGAGCAGGCGCTTCGTGGGTCTACAGGACCTGATCAGGCACCTATTCTCAACAATATTGGAACCGGGTATATGGCTCTTCACCAGCAGGAGAAAGCTTTTGATTATTATTCACGTGCTGTGGCAGTTGATCCCACATATGATCGTGGGTGGATAAATCTGGGAGTTACACAGGAAAAACTTGGCAGACCTGATGATGCACTCCAGAGTTATGACCGGGTTTCAGGTTCAAACCCGGAAATTTATGCAGAAGCGATGGTCAAAAAGGGTACTCTTCTATCTGTCCAGGGAAAGCTTGCTGATGCTCTGTTCGCATTTCACCAGGGTGAAACAGGAGCAAGAGGACAGGTTCTTGTTGATCTCTACACTGGTATTGGAGCCATAGAGTTCATGCAAAAGAATTTAGGGGCAGCAGAAACGGATTTTCAAAAAGCAATTAATGAAGATCCACAGGGAGCTGCTCTTGCATGGACAAATCTTGGGGTGCTCAAAATTTCCAAGGGAGAATATGCAGATGCAAAGCGTGCTTTTGAGACTGCTATTCTTCATGATAAGGCTCGAAAAACAAATGCTGCTGTTTATCTGAAAAAGATTCAGGCAATGGGGGTGGCATGATGAACTATCAGATCATTTTATCGATATGCATAGTTCTTTTTGGAGTGTGTATCCCCGGGATTTTAGCGGATGGAAATTCAACCAATCCTGGTGATATGACGGTCACACCTCCTGATGTACAACACCCCCCCGAGCCCTCAACAGAACAAAATCCAATACAAACCATAACTGTGGAACCTACGGTGATTAATACCATTGAACCTACATCGACACAGGATGTAGAAGAAACAATAACGCCTGAAGCAACTCCAACTATCACGGTTGAACCCACATCGATGCAGACCGGTGAGGAAACAATAACACCGGAAGTTACTCCAATAGTCACTGTAAAACCTACTGATACAAGAGCCTATTCTCCTGATGAGTCTAAAGAGACATTAACAACAAATTTGACAACAAACTCTGATGATTCAGTTGGAACTTCTGAAACAAATAGTTCGACTACAGACAAAAAATCAGATCAAACATCAGGAAACCAGAATACTTCACAATCAGCACCTCAGTTTATTTCCTCGTTTTCTTCATCTGATGAAGAGAAAGAAAATTCAAAGGTTGTTACCCTGGGGACCGTGATAGTCAGTAGCAGTGGAACTTCGAATGCCATTTCAATCAACCAGACTGGTGGAATCGCAGGCAATGCCGGGTATACCTGGACTTCTTCAGATTCATACATAATTTCAAGCCCTGGTTCCTATCGACTTGATGAAGATATTTCTACATCTACCTCGTATGCGATTCAAATCGTTGCTTCTGATGTTACCCTTGATGGGAATGGACATACCATTACCGGTGATGGATGGTCCGGAACCGCAGGAGTAGAAGTTAAATCCGGAGCTAATAATGTAGCAATCGAAAATATCGGATTGGTATCAGGATATTATTTTGGTACTGGTATTGAGTCATGGGCTGATGATACCACGATTCACAATAACAGTATTAGTGAGAGTTTCCGTGGAATCTATACTACTGGATTAAATGCCACAATCGATGATAACACAGTAAATGGTGGTGGGTATGACGGGTGGGGAGTAAAAGGAATAGAAACATCGGGAAACTATGCAAAGATAACCAACAATTCAATAACCGGGACTGCAATGGGTATAGAATCCCATGGGAAAAGCGCTGCCATCTCAAACAATACTATTGATCAGAACTACGACACCGGGATCTATTCAGCAAGTGGTACGATAAATACACAGACCATTATTTCAAATAATTCCATCAGTGGTATAGGAGGAGCCAATAATGGTATTGAATCAGAATCTGTCAATACGAGTATCCTTAACAATGTGGTAAAAGGATATTCTATTGGTACACTAAATCAGGGCACCGGAATCAATTCAAAGGGAACTAATTCAGTTATTGATGGAAACGAGGTTTCTGACAACGTTCAAGGAATAGCAATAACCGGAAATAATGTCACAATCAGTAAGAATACGATCTACGATAACTCTGGTGACGGCATTTCATTAGGGTCTGGAGAAAACAGAACAATCACCAAAAATACAATCACTGAAAATAAAATCGGTATCTCTACCTCTGACAATTTTAAATCGACGAAAATAACAAGCAATAAAATTCGAAACAATGATGAGGGTATTCACATTACCAATGGAGGCGGAGGTGGTGACGGAAATATAGTCAATAATTATCTTGGTAATGATGAGAATATTGGTGGAAATGGGGATGCAAGCGTCTTTAAATGGAATGTATACCCAACACCAGGGACGAATGTAGTTGGTGGTCCGAGCTTAGCAGGAAATTATTGGAGTGATGAAACTGAAACCGGGTGGTCTGACCAGCAGGAGCAAAATGAGGTTGGATACACTACGACGCCCTATCAGATTGCTACAGAGGTATTTGATCACGCTCCACTGGTAAAGACAACAACCACCCCTACTACGTCGCCAACTCCGACAGTTTTACCTACCCCCACTCTTTCTCCCACGCCTACAACCATTCCGCTGTCTGACAGTCCAAATCAGATATCCGATTCATCCTCATCAATCCCCGGGATCCATCTTGGGGTGGTGACAGTATCACTCCCACCGGAGACAAAACCAGGAGATGTGGCAGAATTACAACTCACATTAGAAAATTCAGGCTCAACTACTCTCTCCAAGGAAGCGAGAATTATCCTGTCTCCAATAAATCCTCTGGCACAAATAGTAGGTGAACAACCTGCAATATATGAAAATGGAAAGTATCTCCTCACATTCCAGATCCAGATTCCCAAAGACCCGGGCACCTATATTTATATCTTTAATCCTGTGTATCTCTCAAAAGATCCGACCACCGGAAAAGACATTCGCATCCCGACAGGTGATCCTGTCCAGTTCACCGTAACTGTAGGACCGGATGGAACAGTTATGGTGAGGACACCATGAAGTGGATCTGCCTCTTCATCCTGCTCCTGCTGTTCGGAGAAGCATCTGCAGATCGCCTCCCGTCAGGCATGCCTGAATCGCAGATCTTCTCAATTGGAACAACACTCAACACTACCGGGATCACAGACCAGTCAACAAAGATGGACTGGACTGTATCAAGTGGAACTCCTCTGGAGAGTAACAAACTCAACAGTTCTGACCTCATCTCCCTTGTCAGGTACAGTGACTCACTCATGGGAAACGGCGGAACCATCATCGAAGTGAAGAACTTTGAGTTTGACTCAGACTCGAAGGGTCGTTCGACGTACAACATCGACAGCGAGAAGATCCTGACCTACAAAAGCCGTGACGGTTCCCATCTCCTCGGAGCAGAGATCCTGATGATAAACAACATGGGCAACTGTACGAGCAGCACAGCACCACCCCGGTGTGTCTTTGCTGACCATAATGAGATCCTGATGCCAGCATTCTGTAACATCGTCCAGGCAAAGAGCGATCTCATCAACATCAACCAGGCAAAGATCTCGGGCAAAGGAGAGATCAGATCAGCAGGCGGGTTCAGCACCCCGGCAGCACTGAACTACCGGATTGCAGTCACTGCTGATAAGAATGTTCCTGCACAGGGCACAGTAAGGACCGAATTTGCAGGCAGTATCATGGAAGCCCGGGATACTAACCAGTCGGGTGATACCTGGAACAGAACCGCTGCAACCAACTCGTGGAAGGATACAACCGAGACCACCGGTGAGATCAGAAACCTGCAGAAGCGGTTCGGATATGTGTCCGGGATGAGGGTGTGATCATCCATCACCATCACTCTGCATAAAAATAGTATTCCAAATCACTCTGATTCATCATCCCTCTCTTCTTCTCCGCCTGCTTCTCACCCCTTCGAAAGTACTTCTCATATCCTGCCGTCATACTACACAGCCGCGATTGCGGCAGGGAATCGAACAATGGCAGACTTTACAACCAAAAGTGTCCCCTACTCAAGTGGGTGATTCAGAACAATTTGGTATATTCGTACCAAAAAATATAGGTCCAGAATTACTGTGATCGAACGTGGATGAAATATTACAGAGGTACTTGCTCTATTTCATATGGAGATTTATGTGCTAAAAATTTGATTTTACCTACTCAAGTACAGAAATGAAATGAGTAGAGGGATCAATTCAGGATAATAGGAGTGATCCTGATCAAGTGCTTGTCCTATCGATTATGGGCATGCCATCGGTACTATGATATTTCATATCGGCAATTTTGAAATTCTGATTACACTATGAACTGATGGTGATTCCTGAAAAAGAAGGCTGATATTGTTCTGCTAACTCTCTCTTCTCATGTTGATCTGCAAACACCCCGAAATAATCCAGAATCTCTACTGAAAAGTCTATGAACGCCGTTCCTTTGGCGGTGATCACAGTTCCGTCTCGTACTACCGGGCTTTCAATGTATGTATCCTGAGGAAAGGGAAAGTCTCCGGAGCCTGAAAACAGTTCCCGGTGAGAATCTCTCGTCATGGTCGTCGTATAATGAGCTCTCTCAAATAATCCTGCCCGAGCCAGATATTGCGGGCCGGCACATATGGCAGCAGTGAGTTTTCCAGAACTGTAATAATCCCGTATCAGTTCAGTTAACTCAGGCCGCTGTTCGTAATGAAAACCGCCAGGGATAATAATGCCATCAACCCCTGATTCACCGGATATCTCTGATATGGTTGAGCGGGGAAGGTACTGGAGACCTGATAATGCGGTGATTATGCTTTTATCATATGCAACAGTCATAATCTCCCAGTTATACCTCGAGAGGAGGTGACATGTCAGATTGATCTCAAAATCCGCCATCCCGTCAGCAATAAAGACAAGAATTTTCCGCATTATCTCTCCTGGCTCCCCTGAACAAACCTCACACCCATCGAATAGGCTTTCTCACAATCCTGTGGAAATACCTCCTTTCTCCTCTTGATCTTCGCATCAGCATCGAAGTATCTCATCCTGAACTTTGAATAGTCAGGAACATGGACTGTATTTGTTACATAGACCGATTCGCAGGATCCAAAAATATCCCTGATAAATTGTTCAATCAGATTGAGATGTGCTTCATATCCCATCTGTTTCATCAGATCATCGGGTGCACCCATGGTGAAGATGATTCCTACCGGGATCTTCTTCTCAACAAGAGAGGTCCAGTCATCCCATGACTTTCTTGGAAAAAGAAGGCGTTCAAGAAAAGACCTCATCTCCCCGTTAGCAGAGCCATAAAAGATCGGTGTTCCAAGGATGAGTGCATCTGCGGTTGAAATTTTATCAAGAACTGGTGTTAGGTCGTCATGTATTGCACATGTTCCGTATCCGGGTCCTTCACGTTTGCATGCATAACAACTTCTGCAACCCTTGTAATCAAAATCATACAGGTTGATACATTCTGTTTCTGCCCCTTGTGATCGTGCCCCCTGGAGAGCATGTTCGATAAGGGTCCCGGTATTACACCGCTTTCTTGGACTTCCATTTATTCCAATGACATACATCTGATCACTCACACATTCCGTTCTGCCGGTATACACACGATATCGTCATGATTTTTGATCTGAAGACTAATTCTATGAGAAACTCAATACTATCTATTAGGAAGCAATTATATTAGTAATGTACAGGTTCTTCGAGTAAAGTATTGGGGCTATTCACGACTTATGCTATAAAGCAGGTTTTCTGATGAAATATCTCAATGAGACAAAAAAAGGCATGATCCTGTTATGAAAGATCCGAGTGATGACAGTGATTGTTCATACAGTTCGGACTCTTTTTTCCATCTCCCGAATATCTCGTGAATGATCTCATAAAAAAATTTCAACTTGTGACCAGACTCTACTCGTGCACAAAAATAGTATTTCAAATCGCTCTGATTCATCATTCCTCTCTTCTTCTCCGTCTGCTTCTCACCCCTTCGAAAGTACTTCCCATACCCTGCCGACATAGTACACAGCCGAGAAATCGGCAGGGAATCGAACAATGGCAGACTTTACAACCAAGAGTGTCACCAAGTCGGCAGAGCGAAAACTCGCCGCACCTATTGGCACCGTAGCAAGCTTCCTGGCCCTTGTCCAGGATATCATCGACAACAACCCCTGGGGCTGCACCTCGTACACCTCAAACGGTGCAACCGTTGCAGCGGTTGTCAGGGGAACCGAACACTACTCAGGCAAAGTCGTGTATGAGAACGCAGAAGCAAAGACCGTCGGGCAGATCTCTGTCCGGGCACCAACCTCTGCAGCCTTCAGCACAAACATCAGCACCATCGTGGCAGCAACCGCCATAAACACCGCAATGGGAGGAACACCCTCACATGACAGTTCAGAAGACACCTTCAGCTGTGCACTCAAATGCCACAACACGAACGGTGAGACCTTCATGGTCACATTCAGACGTGACAGTGTCGTCGTATCAGGATACGAAGCAGACAACATCCTGACCGGAATAGAGAGCTGGGCCGATACCGTTGCCCTCCTGGCCTAATCGCCCGAGAGAGAATGCAGTGGAATCATCTGCTTGCAGGATCTCTCCTCCTGATCCTGGCCTCGCTCACCGGAGCAGAGTACCTCGGAACAACTATCAGCACCGACGGCGTCGTGATGCTCACCGGATCGGACCAGGATGGAAACGGGTCGGTCGCCTCCCGGATCATGGCAGTCGGTGTATCAGAACTCTCCCGAATCATAGGAGATGAAGGAGGCATCGGGATGACTGTTCAGGGAAGAGGCCCCCTCCTCTTCTCTGATCACACAACCGGAACCACCCCTACTCAAATAGGTCAGGCCTGTGTCTTTCTGACACCTGACCGGATCAACGAAGACAGCCGGGCCGACCTCGATGCATCAGGTATCCTGAGCTCCGGAACCTATGCCATGACCCGTGTACCGGGTCGCGGGATCTCTGGAGAAACACTGGTTAACGGGAGCGGTATCATGCTCCTGGGTTCGGGTTCAGATGGGAACAGGACCACGCGATCAACAGGGTTTGTATCCGGGAACATGACGCTCCACGATCTGACCAGGTACTGATCGAAGATAACAAAAAATGACAGTGATCAGAGGGTTTTGCGAAAGTGTATCTCTCAACGATTTTGCTCCATATTGCTATTAAGCAGCAAATTGCTGTTATCCTGAACCCCCCTGATCACTTTCACCCTGTTTACCTAACCTTTAGATACCCTCCTACTGAATCACCATATGCCATGTCCTCTATGCCCATGGCTGAATATGCACAAATGCCCGGTGAATCACCAGATATCAGCACGGTACCCGTGTTTTGATCAGCGGTTCAACCATACGCAGATACTGATCCCCTCAATGGTCAATCTTCAAAGGGCCTTGTGTCTCGACATGGCACCGTGTCATCACAGAACCGATGTGATATAATGAACAGAACAAAAACAGACCAGCCCCGCACAACACTTCTCCTTCTTGGCCGGACGGGAAGATTGGCGGGGGTAAACTACCTGTATAATCTTCCGAACTATTGTACCTTTCTGTCATCCAGGGGTGCGTATCGTGGATTGTAGGACGATCCCATGCTCTGTGACATCCCGGCGCAGACAGGTAGATACCAGCGCTTCGGCATGGAATCCTGCAGGCATCTCTCATGGGACAGGTGACCGGAATGAGAGATAATAGTCCTGCCTCCCGGTCCATCCTCTATCATGCAGCGAGAGAACTCGACCATGAAGGGTACCATTCGGTCAGGATCGCTGGCTCGTCCCGTCCCTTCGATCTCATCGCATGGAATGGTGAGACGATCCTCTTCATTGCAGTCAGACGTGCCCGCAGCGGCGGGATATCCCGGTTCAGCGAGGACGTGAGCCATCTTGCAGAACTTGCGAGTGGCAATACCCTCCCGGGACTTGTATACATCTGGATCTTCATCTTCAGGCAGTGGTACAGGTACAGGATTATGCCAGGAGGAGCCATCCCGGTCAGAGAGGGGGCTCCTCTATGACTCCTGCATATCATTCCCGGATCTGCCCGTTCATCTCAATCGGACAGGATCTTGTATCATGTCTCGGCACCCGGTGCACAGCCTGCAGGTCTGTCCTCACCGGTGAAGAACGGCTCTCTGTCTGTGCTCTCATAGACAGGGAGTTTTACGATTGCTGGGAGGAGGAGAGTCATGGCCGGGCATGAATCCATGATCGATCATCCGACCCGTTCTGCCTGCTCGATCCTTTTTGAACAAGGCCAGACCGTTGAGGTCAGGCTTATCGGAAAGCGGGGGACGGCATCAGGATTCTACAACACCTATGATAGGCTCAGTCTTGACGCTGTCATGTTTGACAACCGGGGAGAGTATGCAGGAACGTATGTCACCCTCAATCCGGTCAACCCCGACCTTCTCGCACGACGTGCCAACAGGATCGAGACCCGGCTTGGGAAGGACGAGAAGTCAGCAGGTGACAGCGATATCCTCTGCCGGAGATGGCTCCCGGTAGACATCGATCCGGTAAGACCCTCCGGTGTCTCGTCCTCTGATTCAGAGCATGCAGCAGCGATAAAGAAAGCATCCCGTGTTGCGGCGTATCTCACTGAACTCGGATGGTCACAGCCGGTTGTGGCAGACTCGGGAAACGGGGCACACCTGCTGTACAGGATCGATTGTCCGAACGATGCGGTGTCCCGGGATCTCGTCAGAGGTGTGCTTGAAACCCTTCATATCCTCTTCTCTGATGAGTCGTCAACGATAGACACCTCGGTGTTCAATGCTGCCAGGATCTGGAAACTCTACGGCACAACGAGCCGGAAAGGAGATAATATCGCTGCACGGCCACATCGGAAGGCTGCGATCCTCTCAGTTCCTGAGGTTGTGAAGGTTGTGACCGGTGAACAACTCGCAGATGTTGCCGGGATGTTCCCAAACGAGGCAGAAACCCCTGAATGCACATCCCGTGAAAGCAGGGGAGCGATAGATCTTGCAGCATGGCTGGACCGCTATGGCATCGGATACAGGCAGAAGCCATATGCCGGAGGTTCAATCTTTGTACTTACCCGGTGCCCGTTCTCGTCAGACCATACAGACGGTTCATACGCTATCCAGTTCCCAAATGGTGCCATATTTGCCGGATGCCATCATGCATCATGTGGCGGTGGAAGACAGCGGTGGCAGGATCTTCGTGCGATGTTTGAGGGTCCTGTGCCTTCCCGGTCACGTCAGCAACAGGAATCTGATCGGAGGAGTCGGAATAGTTCATCAACAGTTCATGACCTGAAGTCCGGTCAATCCTCCGGTGCCTGTGAACAGGATACGTCTCCTACGGTTTCGGATGAAGTTTCCGGAACTGCTTTATCCGTTCTCAATGATGGAGATCCACTCTCCTACATGCTTGAGACCTTTGCACTCGATCATATCGGTGACCCGGTTGTCGCCGAGTGCCTGGTTATGTCACTTGCATCCCGGAAGGTGATCAATGCACGTGGCCTGCATGTCTCTGTCACTGGAGAATCCGGTAAAGGCAAATCTCATGCCTTTGAGACGATGATGAGCCAGGTTCCCGAGGAGTTCAGGCTTGAAGGGCGGATGAGTGAGAAGGCCCTCTTCTACATCAAGGGCATGCAGCCGGGGAGCGTGATTGCTCTGGATGATGTTTCTCTTTCAGATCAGATGCAGGAGATCCTCAAAGGTGTCACGACCTCATTCCGGCGTCCGTTTACATACCGGACCGTGAGCAAGGATCGGGTTGGTGAGACCTGTGTTATCCCTGAACGGTGTGTCTGGTGGGTTGCCAAGGTTGACGGTACTGGGGACGATCAGGTCTGGAACCGGATGCTGACCTGCTGGATCGATGACAGCGAGGAGCAGGATGCAGCGGTTCTGAAGCGGACTCTCCAGGATGCATCCGGGTTCAAGCCTGAAAAGACCGATATCAGGAATGAGGCTCTTGCCTGTCAGGAGATCTGGAGACAGATATCACCTGCCTGGGTGGTGATCCCGTTTGCAGAGCGGATCCGGTTCTCTTCTGCGATAAACCGGAGGAACCCGGATATGTTACTCGACCTCGTGCGATCCCATGCGGTGCTGAACCAGCATCAGAGGGTCCATGCAGATGCAGATGGGATGGTGCAGATCCTTGCCACAGAGGACGACTTTTCTGCAGCACAGCGGCTCTACATGGCACTCAACAGTTCATCAGGAAGTCTTGAGTCCAAACTAACCCGAAGAGAGGCGACCCTGGTCGATGCAATCAGGTCGCACGGGACAGGCGAGATAACGATTGCCGAACTTCAGCATATCACTGATCTGTCAAATTCGGTTATCTACAAGATGATGCACGGCTCTTCAAGCAGGGGTCGTGAGTATTCAGGACTTCTGGAAAAGTGTCCGGCAGTCTCGGTCTGTGATCGGACGCTTGTAGTTGATGAGAGTGGGACAACCTCTGCTCACCGGAGGTCAAAGGCCTACTCCTGGGACGAGAGGATCTACGAGTCCTGGTGTTTTGAAGGGGGATGCTGGCTTGACAAGGATGGTCATGATGATGAATCACCAGACCGGTCAGGTGATCAGCGTGACTGCGGCATTGCGGAGCGTTGCGGCAGTTCTGCGGAAGGTGCCGCAACAGATTCGGGCTCACAATGTGGGTCATATCAGGTATTAAACAATAATAATATTATTTTATGTACTTATTGCGGAATACGTGAAAACACACAGGATGATGATTGTGATCAGAGGTGTGATCATGACTCTTCTTCTGAAATTCGTTGTGCCGCAACAAGTGATCAGGATCATGAATCTGAACCCGGGAAGAGTTCAGATCTCAATAATGAGGCAGATAATCCCTGCCCCGATTTCCGCAATGATGCCGCAGATGCTCACAGTGAGCCCCGATCAGTATCAGGCTCCGCAGCACCGGGCAGTAGCGGGTCAGGCTTCTGGAAGGTGAGATCATCTGATTTCTGTGAGATTGACCGGGGGTTTGGTGCTGGTCCATGTGACTGCTGCGGATCAGAATGGGTGCAGTACCAGGAACGGATGACACGAGAGCGGCTCTCTGCTCCCCCACGAAGGAACAGGAAGATATGCAGGTCGTGTTATGAGCATGCACGGCTTGAGGAGGCAGCATCGGTCAGGGCTCTTCCCGGTGTGGTTGATGCCGGTTCGATGACACGGCTGACCTCTGATATCGGGAGATGCCAGGTCTGTGGTACGTTCAAGGCAACATGGCATGATCCCGGGTCACGGACAGCAGTCTGTGATTCGTGCCGGTCCAGGATTCTCCGGGAGGGGTCATGATCTCTCCGGTGTTCAGGTTCAATCTGCCTCATCTGCTCTGGTTCCTGTTCGGGTGTTCCGTGCTCTGGAAGGTTGGGAGGCTGAAGCCTGATCCGGTTGCAGAGCAGGTTCGGGTTATCATCGACGGTCCGGGTGAGATCGGGAGGATATCCCGGTCAGATGCCCGGGCTGTGATACGCAAGGAGGAAGGCATACTGGTGGACCCCGGGGGAACAGTCGGGTTATCACCGTCCGGACACGGGGTTGTGATCGAGGTTCCGGGAGAGGGTGGAGGGAGGTTTGTGGCTGTTGCCATGCAGGTCTGGAATATGCTTGAGTACTGGCCGAAGAAGAAGGCAGCGTTGTTTGAGGAAGGGTAGAAGGGGGATATAGAGGCCGGTGGAGATGTTTGGCAGGATGTCATGGGTCATACTGGTGAGACACCTACAATATCGCCATGAGTAACCTTTTGTGAATTTAAACTAAATCAAGATCACTATGAATCAAATAAAAATAATCGTTGAACATCATCCTGATGGATATATTGCCTATCCTGTAGGATTGAACGGGGTTGTTATTGGTGAGGGTGACACGTACCAGGAAGCATTAGATGATGTAACTTCAGCAATGCGGTTTCACCTCGAAACCTTTGGAAATAAGGCATTCCTGGACTATGATCTCATCGGAGCTGAACTCGCTGAGGTTGTTATCTGAATGAAATTCCCGCACGACGCTCCTCTAACCCGGGTAATCAAATCTCTGGAGGTATTAGGATTTCATGTCGTTAGGTTGGGAAATCACATTTCAATGGAAAGAAACAACCTGGATAATACGAGCACCCCACTTACTCTGCCAGGTCACAATAAAATAAAGGGTTCTACGCTTCGAATGATTTGTACACAGGCGGGAATACCTCGTGAAGAATTTATCGAAGCCTACGAAAACTCCGGATAAAAAATACAAATTCATGTTGGGGCTGATTCGATTCTGGGAGCAGTAGACTGATGGATGAGGAGGAGATCCGGAGATTAGCCGCAGCGGGTGAGGGTCTGGGCAGGGAGTTCAAATCTGAACTCCACCGGATCCAAAGCGATGATGAGATTGTATCTGATATTGTGGCAATGACAAATACCGACGGAGGAGTGCTTCTCCTTGGAGTTGAGGATGACGGGACAGTAACCGGAATCCCCAATCGGTCAGGTACGGGGATTGATCCGGTTAAGATCAGAGCGATGATCTACACCAAGACTGTGCCAAATATTAATACACGTATATCGGTTGTGCCTGTTGATGACGTTCGGGTTATCTCGATTGAGGTGGATCAACACCCGGAGATCTGCTCGACCTCTCAAGGGAAAGCACTCCATCGGATTATTGAGACTCAGGGAAAGCCTCAATCTGTTCCGTTCTATCCCCGGGATCATCTCTCCTAGAGGATACAGATTCAATCCATAGACCTGACCGCTGAACAGATTCCTAATCTTAGGTTCGATGCTTTCGACCCGGTTGCTTTCGCGTGGATTCGCAGGATCATCAAAGCCCGCAAAGGAGAGAATACTCTCCTTGAACTGACAGATGAGGAGTTAGTAAAAGCTCTAAAACTTGTGGAAACCAAGGATGGAGTGCTCATCCCCAATTACGC
This sequence comes from uncultured Methanospirillum sp., assembly GCF_963668475.1. Taxonomy (GTDB): domain Archaea; phylum Halobacteriota; class Methanomicrobia; order Methanomicrobiales; family Methanospirillaceae; genus Methanospirillum. The sequence goes on along the minus strand of NZ_OY764544.1, from coordinate 1,870,706 downwards.
CGGTCTATTGCTCCTTGGAAAGGAAGAAATCATCACGACCTATTTGCCTACCCATGAGGTATTCTTCCAGGTTCTCGATGAACGGGGAGATGTCAGGCTTAATGATGTGTTTCATGGCCCGCTCTCCCGTGTTCTTCAGGAGATTGAGGATCGTTTCAATGCCCGGAATGCTGAACGCGAAGTAATCGTTGGGTTATTCCGTGTTCCGATTCCGGATTATTCTTCTGAAGGGTTTCGTGAAGCGATGATGAATGCCATTCTTCACCGGGATTATGCAAAATCCGGGTCGGTGTTCATCCAGTGGCAGGCAGACCATATTCTCATTACCAATCCCGGAGGGTTTCCTGAAGGGGTCACCCTAGACAACATCCTCGTACATGAACCGAAGCCCCGGAACCCGCGACTTGCTGAAGTCTTCCGGAGAATCGGACTTGTGGAAACGACCGGGCGGGGTGTCGATAAGATCTACATCGGTCAGATCACCTATGGCAGACCGATTCCCGATTACTCACGAACTGATTCAAATGCGGTCCGGGTGGTTCTCCCGGGAGGAGAGTCGTCGCTTGAATTCGCTGCCCTGGTCTTTGAACAGGATAAAAACGGGAAATCTCTGAAACTTGATGAATTGCTGATTTTAAATGCCCTCCATTCAGAGCGGAGGATTACCACCGCTGAAGCCGGCAACCTGACCCAGAAAGGATTGAATTCAGCGAAGGCTACGCTTGAACGACTTATAGAAAGAGGGCTTGTCCAAGGAGTTGGAGAGAAAGGAGGCAGACATTACATCCTATCTCCAAGAGTGTACAAGCGGCTGAATGAATCCTCAGCTTATGTCAGGGCCAAAGGGTTTGATAGAATCCAGCAGGAACAGATGATTATAACCTGGCTTAAAGAACATGGAAAAATTACCCGGTCCGGGGTGATGGATTTATGCACCCTCACCGGATCCCAAGCTTCGAAATTACTCAATAAAATGGTTGAGAAGTACCCTTCGATTCAGCAAAAAGGGACCAGGAAGGGGACATATTATGTCTGGGAGGAGTGAGAATATGTGCGGATATGAGCCAGGATTATATTGAGGTGAGGACTTATGAGCCTGAGCATATCTGGCACAAATATTGTTACCATGAGGAGTTATCAGAGGAATATTCATGAGTGAAACAGAAGTATCCCATCTCTCTCCAAAGTGGGTTTTTATTATCGGTGTTGGAGTATTGCACCAGCAACCCATCGTCGGTTATCTGAATCAGGTGATCCTGAACGGAACAGGCGGATAGATCGGGAAGCAGCGAAGACACGTATATTAAGTATCCTGATGGAACGGGCACGAAGAGGAGAAAAAGGCCTGACGAATGGTGACATCAGGAAAATTATCCATTATGATCGGAATCAGGTGTATCAGTTGATGAAAGAATTACAACGTGAAGGTGCACATGTGAAATGGTCAGGGAGAGGGCAGTCTGCAATGTATGAATATATTGATGATTGCTGAATGTTTGCGTAAGTTAGCAATGAAACAGCAATGAAGGATGATGATTGCTGAATGTTTGCGCAAGTCAGCAATGAAACAGCAATGATGTGGAGAATTAGGTTGTCATAAATATGTCAGGTACATCGCCTCAATTCTTCAAAAACACTATTTACCATATCTTCACCATCCGATGTTCTACTTCCGGGAATGATGCCGGTGAGGATAGGTGTTCACGATTACAATCAGAGTAATCAGGTCCATGCATGCAGCCACTAGACAAATCTCTCCGAAACGTCCTTGAATAGACCGTGAAAGATGTCCGAGATCAGACAGAAACAGCTGCACGGGCAGCCTTTGAGCAGCTCGGGGTAGGAGATCCTTCTGCTCCTCCTCATCTTTCTGAGTTGGAGAGGGATAACCAATGGTCTTTCGGTAGGATCAATGTATCCTATTCTTATCAGGAGAAGAGCCTCTGTTCTATTCTTCCCTTTAATAATAAGATCTACCTGGATTCAGATCAAAAGATATTCGGTTGCCGGGAACCAATATCACGATACTGTCATTTTCTGATACTATGCCGATAAAAAAATCAGAACTCTATAGTTCTCTCTGGAAAAGTTGCGATGAACTCCGGGGAGGAATGGATGCATCCCAATACAAAGATTATGTGCTCGTTCTCCTGTTCGTTAAATATGTTTCAGATAAATATGCCGGAGATACGAAAGCCTTAATTAGCGTCCCTTCTGGTGGGAGTTTTTCAGATATGGTCGCTCTCAAGGGAAGCCCGGAGATAGGGGATACGATCAATAAGATCATCGGAAGACTGGCAGAAGCGAATAATCTCAAAGGTGTTATTGACCAGGCTGATTTTAACTCTGATGACAAACTGGGGAGAGGGAAGGAGAAGGTAGACCGGCTCACAAAACTCATCACGATATACGAGAACCCTGCTCTTGATTTCAGTTCCAACCGGGCGGAGGGTGATGATCTCCTTGGTGATGCGTATGAATACCTGATCAGCAACTTTGCCAAGGATTCAGGGAAGAGCAAAGGGAACTTCTTCACGCCGTCAGAGGTCTCCCGAATCATGGCAAAGGTTATCGGGATTACTGCGGAGACGAAACGGAGTCAGACCATCTATGATCCGACCGGAGGTTCCGGGTCGCTTATCCTGAAAGGGGCGGATGAGGCTCCTCACGGTCTGACCATCTACATGCAGGAGAAGGATAACACCACCGCCGGTCTTGCCAGGATGAATATGATCCTGCATAACCAGCCGACCGCTGAGATCTGGAATGACAATACGCTGACCAATCCCCATTTCCCGGAGAAGGACGGGAGTCTGAAGACTTTCGACTTCGGGGTCTCCAATCCTCCCTTCTCTGATAAGGCCTGGCGGAATGGGATGCATCCTGAGCAGGATCCCTATGACCGGTTTGAGGACGGGATTCCTCCGAACAAGAACGGGGATTATGCTTTTCTTCTCCATCTTCTCAGGTCACTGAAGAGCACCGGGAAAGGGGCTATCATTCTCCCGCATGGTGTTCTCTTCCGTGGAGGAAGCGAAGGGGAGATCCGGAGAAATCTCATTCGAAGAGGGGTTATCAAGGGGATCATCGGTCTGCCCCCGAACCTCTTTTTCGGGACCAGTATTCCTGCCTGTATCGTGGTCCTTGATAAGGAGTCTGCTGCTGCCCGGAATGGTATCTTCATGATCGATGCCAGCAAGGGGTTCATGAAGGACGGGAATAAGAACCGGCTTCGGCACCGGGACATCCATAAGATTGTGGATGCATTTGTGCATGAGGGGGAGATTCCCCGGTACTCCCGGATGGTCCTGACTCAGGAGATTGAGGCAAATGACTTCAACCTGAATATTCCCCGGTACATTGATGCTACCGACCCTGAGGATCTGCAGGATATCGACGCCCATCTACATGGGGGGATTCCGGAGGCTGATGTTGCTGCACTGGATCAGTACTGGGAGGTCTGTCCTGGTCTGAAGAAAAGTCTCTTCTCTGATGCTTCCCGGTCCGGGTATTTTGATCTTACCGTCGGGCCGGATGAGGTGAAACAGGTCATATCTGATAATCCGGATTTCACCCGGTATATCAGGTCGATTGAGGACCGGTTTGATGAGTGGAAAAGCCGGGTCTCTCCGCTCCTCACCGGAATCAAGGCAGATACACATCTGAAGACGCTTATCCATACGATATCAGAGGATCTTCTTGGCTCGTTCTCCGGGTTTCAGCTGATTGATCCCTATGATCTGTATCAACATCTGATGGACTACTGGACCGAGACGATGCAGGATGATGTGTACCTGGTGGTCAGTGACGGCTGGTCTGCCTGTGTAAACGGAAAACCCTCTGTTGATCTCCTTTCTCCCGGACTTGTTATCTCCCGGTTCTTTGCAGAGGAGCAGGAGCTCATCTCTGATATGGAGGCTGAACGGGATGAGTTCTCCAGGCAGATGGAGGAGCTTTTTGAGGAGCATGGGGGAGAGGACGGGCTGCTCAGTGACGTGCTCAATGATAAGGGAAAGGTCACGAAAGGGAATATCAAGACCCGGATTGCTGTGATTAAGAAGGATTCTGATGCTGTCGATGAGCTGAAGGTGTTGACGGAATACCTTGGTCTGATTGAGGATGAGGCTGCTCTCTCAAAGAAGATCAAGGAGGCACAGAAGAAACTTGATACCAAGGTCCTTACCCGGTATGCATCTCTGACAGAGCATGATGTCATCTCTTTGGTGGTCTCTGATAAATGGATGGCAACACTTTCCGGTTCTATTCGGGAGGAGATTGACCGCATATCCCAGGGGCTATCTTCCCGGATTAAGATCCTGGCAACCCGATATGCTGAACCCTTACCGAAGATTGAGGCAGAGGTGGTAGACCTCTCGGTGAAGGTGGAGGACCATCTGAAGAGGATGGGGTTTGTGGTATGATCAGACAACCGGGTTTCGGTTTACTGTTGATAGATGAGGTATTCTGATGTCAACTGACATGATCTCCCGGCTTCACCCCCGTTTTGAAGAGATGGTCCATACCGAGGAAGGGATAGAGTTCTGGTACGCCCGGGATCTGCAGGTTCTCCTCGGGTATTCTGAATGGCGGAACTTTCTGGCAGTCATAGAAAAAGCCCGTGAAGCCTGTAGATCCTCAAAAGGCCAGGAATTAGATCATTTTGTTGACGTCAACAAAATGGTCCCTCTTGGTTCTGGTTCGAAGCGACAGATAGAGGATATCAAATGTACCCGGTATGCCTGTTACCTGATAGCACAGAATGGTGATCCGAGGAAAGAGGAGATAGCCTTTGCCCAGAGTTATTTTGCAGTTCAGACCCGGAAACAGGAACTTATTGAGGAGCATATCCGGCTATCAGAACGACTGCATGCACGAAAGAAACTCACGGAATCAGAGACTGAACTATCCAGAAACCTGTACGAGCGGGGAGTGACAGACTCCGGGTTTGCCAGAATCAGAAGTCGGGGTGATGCTGCGTTATTTGGCGGTCATTCGACCCAGGAGATGAAGGATCGAATGGGGATTCCGGCAAAGAAACCTCTAGCTGATTTTCTTCCGACGGTCACGATCACGGCGAAGAATCTTGCTGCCGAGATCACGAACTTTAACGTGGTAAAAGAGGATCTGCAGGGAGAAGATCCGATAACGACCGAGCATGTTCAGAACAATCAGGATGTCCGGGATCTCCTCATACGCAGGGGGATTGTCCCGGAGAACCTTCCTCCAGAAGAGGATATGAAAAAACTGGAGAGGAAAGCAAAGTCTGTAGAGAAACGGCTGGCAAATGGTTCCGGGTTAAAGTCAGGCGAGGAGGAATGAGATGGGGGTGAAACCGGGGTATAAGCAGACGGAAGTTGGGGTGATTCCGGAGGATTGGGATTTTACACTCCTAGACAATGTTGGTAAAAGAGGAAGTGGCCATACTCCAAACAAAAAAAGTCCAGAGTATTGGAATGGTAATATTAAATGGATCTCTTTGAAAGATTCAGAATTTCTTGACAATGTGTATATTTATGATACTGTTGCGAAAATATCACAAAAGGGTCTGGATAACTCTTCTGCTGTTCTACATCCAAAAGGAACTGTGGTTTTATCGAGAGATGCAGGGGTTGGCAAAAGTTCCATTATGATGGATGTAATGGCGGTTAGCCAACATTTTTTAGCTTGGCATTGTGGTCTTCAATTGAATAATTTATACTTATATTATTGGTTACAATCAAAAAAACAAGAATTTGAACGTATTGCAATGGGAAGTACAATAAAAACCATTGGTCTTCCTTATTTTAAGTCCTTAAAATTACCCTTGCCCAAAATTGAGGAACAAACTGCCATCGCCACCGCCCTTTCCGATGTGGACGCCCTCATCTCCGGCCTTGACCGGCTTATCGAGAAGAAGCGGGCCATCAAGCAGGCCGCCATGCAGGAACTCCTTACCGGGAAACGGAGGCTGCCGGGGTTTGACTTAGGTAAGGGGTATAAGCAGACGGAAGTGGGGGAGATTCCGGAGGATTGGGAGATAACATCGTTAGGAGTTGTAATTAAAAAAAGTCAATATGGTTTGTCTGTTGTTTGTAATACTAATGGCAAATATCCTATTTTGCGAATGAATAATCTTAAAGGTGGTTATATTGATTTGAATAATCTCCTTTTCACCAATATCTCTGTAAATGATTATAACAATTATTTATTAAATAAAGGAGACATCCTTTTTAATCGTACTAACAGTATCGATTTAGTCGGGAAAACCTCAATTGTTAGAAAGGAAAAAAACCTCGTTTTTGCTTCATATTTAATTAGATTAATCGTCGATAATTCTATAGCAAATCCCTTTTTTATCAATATTTTACTGAATAAAAACTCTATACAAAGGACCATAAAAAACTTGGCTACAAAAGCAGTTAGTCAATCCAATGTAAATGTTAATAACTTAAAAAGGATTGTAATTCATATCCCTTCCCTCCCCGAACAAACTGCCATCGCCACGGTTCTCTCCGACATGGACGCCGAGATCTCTGCCCTCGAAACCCGCCGGGCCAAGACCATCTCTCTCAAACAGGGAATGATGCAGGAACTCCTCACCGGGAGGATCAGACTTGTCTGACATCGACGACCGGGAGCGTAAATCCCAGAACCGGGTTGTCAAACTCTTTACCAAAGAGCTCGGATACACCTACCTCGGAAACTGGGAAGACCGCCCTAATAACTCGAACGTCGAAGAAGAGTATCTCCGGGCCTATCTCACCACACAAAAATATACGAACTATCAGCAAAACAAAGCCATCGAGACCCTGCGCAAATGTATCGACAACCAGCAGAAATCGCTCTACGCCATCAATAAAAACGTCTATACCTATCTCCGCTATGGCATTGCCGTCAAAAACGATGAGAAGAAATCAGACACCATCCACCTCATCGACTGGAACCACCCGGAGAAGAACCACTTCGCAATCGCTGAAGAAGTAACCGTTCATGGAAAACATACCAAACGCCCGGACATCGTCCTATATGTGAATGGAATCGCTCTTGCCGTCATCGAACTCAAACGGATGACCGTGAACCATGCCGAAGGAATCAGGCAGAACATCGGGAACCAAAGACCTGAATTCATCAGGAAGTTCTTCACCACCATCCAACTCATCATCGCCGGAAACGACACCGCCGGGCTTCGATACGGGGTCATCGAAACACAAGAGAAGTACTATCTCACCTGGAAACCAGAGAAGAAAAGACCGGCAGATATCTCCCCCCTTGACTGGGAACTCTCCTCCCTCTGCAAAAAAGAGACCTTCCTTGAGATCATTCACGACTTTCTCATCTATGAAACAGGAACGAAAAAGATCTGCAGACCGCACCAGTACTTCGGCATCAAAGCCGCACAAAAGAGAATCGGGGAGAAGAAAGGAGGCATCATCTGGCACACCCAGGGTTCAGGAAAGAGCCTCACGATGGTCTGGCTTGCCAAGTGGATCAGAGAGAAGATCAGCAGCTCCCGCATCCTGGTCATCACCGACCGGACTGAACTTGATGAACAGATAGAAGGAATCTTCAAAGGAGTCAAAGAAGAGATCTACCGGACCAGTAGCGGAGCAGATCTCCTTGACACACTCAATCAGACCAGCCCGCTCCTCATCTGTTCACTCATCCATAAATTCGGGAATAAAACCGGAAAGAAGGAAGAGGATGAAGAGAAAGAAGCTCTGAAACGGTATGATGACTATGTCCAGGAGATCACCGCTCACCTCCCGCCCGGATTTTCTGCAAAAGGAGACTTTTTCATCTTCGTCGATGAGTGCCATCGGTCCCAGTCAGGCTTACTGCATGATGCCATGCTGAAGATCATTCCCCAGGGAATATTCATCGGCTTTACCGGAACGCCCCTCTTTCGTGAAGATAAAGCAACCACCCGCGAGAAGTTCGGGGATTTTATCCACTGCTACAAGTACGATGAAGCAGTCAGGGATGGAGTCGTTCTAGACCTCGTGTATGAAGCCCGTGACATCGAATCACACCTCATCTCCGACGACATCGATGAGAAGTTTGAGGCAAAGACGAAGGCCATATACAACACCCGGACAGAAGGACTGAACGAGTGGGCCAGGGAGAAGATTCGGGCGAAATTAAAAGAGCGGTGGGCAACCATGCAGAAGATCAACTCCAGCCGGATGCGACAGAACATGATAGTCAATGATATCATGTATGATATGGATATCCAGCCACGACTCATGAGCGGAAAAGGAAACGCTCTCCTCGTTGTCAGCAGTATCTACCAGGCATGTACCTGCTATGAACTCTTCGCAGCCACAGAATTAAAAGGAAAATGTGCCATCATCACCTCATACAAACCATCACCCGGTGATATCTCAAAAGAAGACAGTGGGGAAGGCCTGAACGAGAAGTTAAAACAGTATGATATCTATGGCCGGATGCTCTCCGAATACTTCAGTCTCCCCCCTGATCAGGCCATTAACAAAGCCGAACAGTTTGAAAAAGAGGTCAAGAAGAAATTTGTCGAAGAGCCCGGTCAGATGAAACTCCTCATCGTCGTGGACAAACTCCTCACCGGATTTGATGCACCCTCTGCAACCTATCTCTACATTGATAAACACATGCAGGATCACGGACTTTTCCAGGCGATCTGCAGGGTAAACCGCCTAGACGGAGATGACAAGGAGTACGGGTATATCGTCGATTACCGCGACCTCTTCAAAAGCCTTGAGCAGTCAATCAAGGACTACACCTCCGGAGCATTTTCAAGATTTGAGAAGAAGGATGTAGAAGGACTCCTGAAAAACCGGGTCGATACAGCACAGGAGCGACTTGAAGAGGTGCTGGAAAAGATACGACTCCTCTGTGAACATGTCCCCCGGCCAAAGAACACCGCCGATTACATCCATTACTTCTGCGGAGAAGATCCCGATACCATCGACTCACTCAAAAATACCGAGGAGAGGAGACAGAACCTCTATACCCTGACCGAGTCGCTCATCCGGGCATATACCAATATCGCAAATGACATGACACAGGCCGGCTATTCTGTCTTCGAGGCAAAAGCGATCAAAGAGGAAGTGAATCATTACACCAATGTCATGAATGCCATCAAACAGGCAAGTGGTGAGGATATCGATCTCAAACAGTACGATCCCTTCATGCGTCGGCTCATCGACACCTACATCGGTGCAAACCCGGTAAAGAAACGAAAGTCTATCCCTGAACTTCCTATCATTGATCTCCTTATCAAAAACGGGGTAAAAGGTCTTGACGGCCTTTCTGATGACATTAAGAATAATAAGCAACTGGCCGCTGAAACCATCGAACGCAACATCAGAAAGATCATTCTGAATAAAACTCCGATAGACCCGGCATATTATAGCAAATTATCCGAAGTCCTGACTGCTCTCATTAAAGAACGAAAAACACAATCAGAGAGCTATGACAAATTTCTTGATACGCACATCCAGGAGCTCATCAAACTTGCACAGGCAACCGTTGAACCTGGCAAGGATTACCCTGATAAAATCAATACGCCAGCGAAGAAGGTGCTCTATAATAACCTGAATGAGGATTTCGATAAGGCACTACAGGTATATGAAACGATTCTGGAGTATAAACAGGATGGCTGGCCTGATAATCCTATGAAGAAGAAAGAACTCCGCAATTTTGTGTATAAGGATCTGAACGATGATGACCTCACCGACAGCATTATTGAGATAGCAAAGAACCAGCCCGAATTAACCTGATGCCACATCTAACGATCGCAGAGATTGATGTTGAGATCGCAAGGAAAGATATCAAAAACATCCATTTCGGTGTCTATCCCCCGAATGGCCGTGTCCGTGTCGCAGTCCCGGTAAACGTCGATGACGAAGCGGTCCGGATTGCAGTCATCTCGAAGTTGTCATGGATACGAAAACAGATTGCTACCTTTCAGAACCAGCAGCGACAATCAAAGCGTGAGTATGTTCCCCGGGAGAGTCATTACTACCTCGGAAAACGGTATCTTCTCTCCATAGATGAAAGCAAAGATAAACAGGGTGTCATCGTAAAAAAATCAAAAACATTAATCCTCAAAGTTCGTCCCGGTTCTACAACAGAGAAGAGGGAGAAGATCCTGACTCAATGGTACCGTGAAGAACTAAAGAATATCGTAACTCCGATGATTAAAAAATGGGAAGCCGTCCTTGATGTCAAGGTCACTGCCTTTGGAGTGAGAAAGATGAAGACGAAATGGGGGAGTTGTAATCCAAAGACCGGGAGGATATTGATTAATCTTGAATTGATAAAAAAACCGGTTCATTGTATTGATTACATCGTTCTCCATGAGATGACTCATCTTATAGAGAAAAGACATAATGATCGGTTTCGGGATCTTCTCACTCACCATATGTCTCACTGGCAGACATACCGGGATGAATTAAACCTGGCTCCGTTGGGTCATGACGAGTGGCAGGCATAATCTCCGGAGTCCGGATATCCTTACCAATCCGTAAAATCATTCCCTCATAGTCTGCTCTTTCAGATACCTGAAGGAAACCATGGAGATCGATATCAAAACTATCCCCCGCCTCTACCTTAACTGGAAGTTGGAATGGTATCACTTCTTCTTCATGCCGATGCACCTCTCTTACCCAACATCTTCGCAGTATCAAGAATCAGCTCACCGGGCAGAGAATGGGTATCATTTCACTAGAGCTACCCGGTACCAGGCAGCAATACGGTCACACTCTTCACAATAATTCGAACACCTGATCGAGATCCCCGTACCCAATCACTCTCCCTTCCCTCCGGTTCTGGTTCTGATCCCCTCCGTACACAACAAATGACCGGTCTGGACTCTGACCAGACAGTTTATTCCAGTACATGAGATTCTTGAAATAATCCCCGGCAATAGTTCTTCCAGCCTTTATCTCTACCGGGATCGCCTCATCTATCGATAATTCAATGATACAGTCGATCTCATGTCCGGTTTTATCCCGCCAGAAGAAGAGATTCGGTTCAAGGCCCCTGTTAAGCCGGAATTTTAATAACTCTCCTATGATCAGTGTCTCAAACAAACCTCCTTTCAATGGATGAGTCACGATCTCTTCAGCAGATTTTATCCCTGCAAGATATGCCGCCAGTCCGGGATCGGAAAAATATACCTTTGGCATCTGAATCAGGCGTTTATTGAAGTTCTTATGGTGGACCTTTAAGAGAAAAACAATCCCTGATGTTTCAAGAAGAGATATCCATTCCTTGACAGTCTTATGGTTTATGCCGCAATCACTACCAATAGATGAAAAATTTACGATCTGCCCGACCCGGTTGGCACACATCCTGAGAAAGGTCTGAAACGTGGTGAGATTATGGACCTGTTTCAGTTGCCTGAGATCCCGTTCAAGATATGTCTGAACATACGACGAGTAATAGTCAGACGGGAGAATCGTTGAGTTATATAGCCGGGGATAAAAGCCCCTGTATAGATATTCTTCGTATCTGTCGTATTGAAACCCTGCCTGGATCAGTTCATTCATTGATAGTGGCAGTAGCCGAATGATACCGATTCTCCCAGCAAGAGACTGGGATATACGTTCCATCATGAGAAAGTTCTGTGAACCTGTCAGAATGAATAGGCCTGGAGAATTATTGTGATCCAGAATCCCCTGTAAATATGAGAACAACTCCGGAACATACTGTGCTTCATCAATAACTGCCCCGGTATCCTGAAACTGTGCCAGAAAACTCCTGGGATCCTCCTCTGCAAATCTCCGGGTGTCAGGGTCTTCAAGAAGGATGTATGGTTTTGTGGGGAACAGAGATTTGACCAGTGTGGTTTTCCCGGACTGACGTGGCCCGGTTATGATCACTGCAGGAAATCCTGCAACCAACTCCAGTATCTTTTTTCCGGCTGTTCTTGAGATCATTGAGTATCACTATGGACATATTGGGAATTAAATTCTCAATTTGTCCAGACTGGGTAAGTAACTTTCGGCTAAGATCTAAACCCTGGAGAATGGCGGGATCAAATCGGTTGTGATCGAGATTCCGGGAGAAGATGCCGGGCGGTTTGTGGCTGCTCTTATGCAGGTCTGGAATCTGCTTGAGTACTGGCCGAAGAAGAAGGCAGCGTTGTTTGATGAGATGAGGGTGTAATGCAAACGCTCTGGAATAATCCAGAAGGTATGCCTACGTTATGAATCGCTCATGGATGGGACGTCTGTAATCTCAAATTATTATGCTTGTTTATAGAGTCCGCCAGATTCTATGTATTAGATCAATAATCTTCCCTGTGATTTATGATCTGATGTCCGATCCCTTCATGAACAATGAAAGGTAATGGATGATTACGTAACGATGAATTATCAGGTTGTTATTGACAGTATCAGATAAGATTCCTACCTGATAGCCGATCATGCACGGAAACGCATGGCTGAACGATCCATTTCAACAAGTATGCTTGAGATGGCGATCTGTAAAGGAGAGATGTAATTGAATTATACGAGGATGATGAACCTTGTCCCTCTGCATTGGTACTATCGATCGTACAAGGTATTCCCTTCCATATAGTGATAGGCTTATGCATCGATCATATTTGAATAATCACCTGTTATCATCCGAATGAAGAAGAATGGATAAATTATCGGGAGAGAAGAAGATGATTCCAAATGTATGCTCATTCTGTAAAGGAACTCTGGTTGAAGGAAAAAATGAGTTTATGGTCAGAAAAGGATCGGAAATTATCGTAATAAAGGATGTTCCTGCGTATATCTGTGAACAATGCAGTGAATCGTATTTTACCCCTCAAGCCTCTCGCAAAATTGATCTGATCCTTGAAAAGGCCCGGTCAGGACCGGTTTGTGGTAAGGCTCTTGCTGCGATTGAGATCAGTATGGAAGGGTAATCAGAAGGAAGATTGGTTACCTGTCCAGTAGTGGTTTGATAGATTGTCAGGTACTCTGAACTGATTTCAATGAATGATCCGATCTTCATCGCCTTAAGAACAACTTTTTATGGAACAGGATACCGGGATTCGTTGAATTATGGAGCAGAATATTCAGGTTTTTAAAAGAGTAATCCTGATGCTGGTTCTCGTTTCTCTGTTTTCAATCCCGGCATCCTCAGAACTCATTCTTCAATCAGATGATCCGGCGCACTCAGATTTTTCAGAAAGTTCAGTCAAAACGATTCTATTACTCGTATCAACCGACGGTAAAAGTCCTTATGAAACTCTTTTTATCACAGGGATCAGCGAAGAACTCAAAAAGAACTCTTCTGTTCCCCTACGATTCGTAACCGAGTACCTGAATATTCCTGATTATCGTGATGAGACGTATCTTTCAAAGATAGATGATCTGTATAGATACAAGATCCAAGCCCTCAAACCGGATGTAATAATTACAAAAGATATCCTTGCAATCGATCTGTTGTCCGGGATGCCCCTGGAACTTGTACAAGGTATCCCAATCATCAGCGATGTAGATCCCGGAGTGATACATAACCTGACAATCACCCCGGTGGTTCCAGAGAAGGGATATAGCACAGGAAAAAATATTGAGACAATACTCTCATTGTTTCCTCATACCAGACAGATCTATGTAATATCCGGATCAGGACCTGATGAGATTGATGAATTAGAGGCTCTGAAACAGCAGATCTCTGATATGAACCTCTCTGTTCCGGTAACATATCTCATAAACCAGTCTCACAATGAACTATTGCCTCAAATATCAAAAATTCCACGGGATTCTGCGATATTATATATCAGTTATGCACAGGATATCAATGGAAACCACTTTAGCCCTGAAGATTCATTGAGCCGGATATATACCATAGCACAGGCTCCAATATTCGGGCCCAGTGAAACATATGTAAATAGAGGAATTGTCGGAGGATATCTGCTCAGTCCGGAGATGTATGGAAAGGAGATTGGGTCTCTGGCTCTCCAGGCATTACAGGGTAATATCACAAATCAAGGTGAACTCGACCCTGAAGATCTCAGGATATACAAGTTTGACTGGAATGAACTCTCACGATTCAATATTGATCCGGCAATCCTTCCTAAAGGTAGCATTATTGTAAACCGGGAAGATTCAGTCTGGGAAAAGTACTCATTCGTTATCGTATGGATTATCATCATAATCGTTTCTGAAACTCTGTTAATCGCCGGTCTTATCCTGAATCGGAGGCACCGGTTGTCAGCAGAAAAACGTCTTCATGAAAGTGAAGAGAGATACCGGACACTCATAAATAATGCCCCTGATGCCATCATCGTATATGATCTGGATAAAAATGGATTTGTTGAAGCGAACCCTAAAGCATTGAGTCTGCTTGGATGTTCGATGGAACAGTTACGCTCACTGAATTATTCCGAATTTTATACTAAAGCAAATGAACTTGATAATAATCTCCCGTCAATCATTCGGGAACATCTTGATAAGGTATTATCAGGTCAGATTATTGGTTTTGAGCGGTTAATTACCACGTATGATAAGAAAGAGATCTATTGTGATGTAACAATTGTCCATCTCCCAAGCCTTGGTCCAAAAGTAATCAGAGCCAGTTTTACTGATATCACTCTCAGGAAAGATGCCGAAGACAAACTGACCCGGCTGTATGAGGATCTTGAAACCATCGTTGCCGCCCGGACCCGCGAACTCCATGCAACACAGGAAGCATTCAGGCAGGCAAATATCAGACTAAATCTCCTGACCGGGATAACCCGCCATGACATCCTCAACCAGATTACCGGGCTCCTGGGATACCTGGAGATATGCCTGGAAGATACTCCTGAAGGGCCTACTCAATCATACCTGCGTTCATGTATGGATCTGACACGATCTGTTCAGGCTCAGATAGAATTTACCCGGGTTTATGAGAATATCGGGACAACTGAACCAATATGGCAAAATCTGGAGACAATAATTAACCGTGTTCACCTGCTTCTCCCGACAATTACATTCAACTGGCACCTTGATCTGGTTCCTGTGGAAATACTGGCTGATCCTATGTTTGAGAAGGTATTCTACACGCTCGTTGAAAACTCTTCACGACATGGGGAGCATGTGACTGATATCATATTCAGGGCAACAATCCGGGATGCAGATCTGTTAATTGTGTATGAGGATAATGGAGTTGGAATTGATGAAGAAGATAAACCCCGCATCTTTGACTGGTCATTTGGAAAACATACCGGGGTCGGACTGTTTGTTTCTAAGCAGATCCTGGCTATAACGGAAGTGACTATCAGGGAGACCGGATTACCTGGAGAAGGTGTAAGGTTTGAGATAATTGTGCCGAAAGAGAAGTGGAAACGTGGGGTCTGATCTTTCAACCTGACCGGTTTTCTCGGGGTGATCAGTATCTTCTAAAGGGGATAGCGACTAACCTCCTTTTTCAGATACGATCTCGGGATACTCATAACAAGGAAGCATAGATGACAGGTGTTGATGATATTGCCCTAACCATTGAGGTCTCCAAAAACCTCTCCCGTGCCGGAACAAAGGGAGAACTCGGTGATATCCTGGGCAGAGAGGTCGCCAGGTATACCCTGCATGATCTGCAGGTCATCGGTGGCAGACTTCATACCGAACTGATTAGGCTCCCCCGATCATACCGGGAGCAGGTCGGCCCATACCTGAGTGACCAGATTCTTGGAGGATATCACCGGCTTATGACATATCATCGGTCAGGCAGGTTCAAAACCATGTCAGAATCGATTCCTGATCTGGAGACCTTCAGGGCATTCTGTGAGATCATCCCTACCGGATGCACAGAGTGGGATGACACAGTCAGCAGGATGCCGATCCCGTACACCATCAGGCACCGGCTCTTCTACTATCTCATCGGGGCTTTCACGATGTTTATCCTTGAAGAACCAGGGCATCCTGTCGGAATGCCGTTTCCGGGTGGATTCAGAGTTGAGGATAAGGATGGGGTCTTCTACTGCCTGATCAGAGACAAAGAGAAAGAGGTCCCGTACTCCCTCTGCAACTTCTGCCCTGCAGTCCAGTCAGAGAATGAATGATCCGGATGACATTGCGCTGGAATCCTGATCTTCAAAAGGATCTCCCCTTTTTGCCGACCGGTTACTCCTCGAATCACTCAGAAAAATATTGCATAGCGTCTGAATGGCCTGATATGTGGTCAATAGGTATTCACACATTACTCTTCATACCGTAAGTCAGCTGATCCATCGTATACAATTTCAATATCCAAACAGAAACCTGGTCATATCAACAAACCAGTGAAATCCACAGGCTGATGGCAATCCCTTATACAATTGCAGCAGGCAGAGGGGAAGACCGAAGAGGAGTGAAGTCAGAACCCACATGCTCATCGCTGCAACCGGATTGGTGATGAACAGGTCAGGGAGATGGTTCAGACTGTGTGGTATTACCCCGATACAGACCGCTGCCACGAGTGCAACTCGTTCTGAGCACTCAGACCGGAGCAGTGTAATGACCAGGATCACGGGGAATAACCTGAAGATAATCTCTTCTGATAGGGCAGGATTGCATGCGAGAATACCTGCAGATATTCCTCCGGTAAAGGGCTGCAGCCCGGTGTTCAGATAAAAAAACGCAAGATTAAGTGAGGCAAACGGAATCGAGATGATGATTCCAAAGAGAATGAGCCATGCAATGGTGCCCGGAGACTCCTGAAAACTGATGATCGTCCTTTCTGATCTGGATCGAATCAGGAGCAGAGCAGATGAATAACAGACCACTACCAGTATTGCGGTGAGGAATCCGTTAGTCAGGCTCTGATTCATGAGATAATGACTCGTCCCGCTGATTATTCCAAGGATGATTCCCGTGCAAACCTCATTTTTGGATACCGCATGCCGGTTTACTGCAAGAATGATCAATGCCAGCATTCCCAGAACAAGTTCAGTCCATGACCATATCCGGGATGTGAGGTTTGAGAACTGGAAGGGAAAGCAGAGATCCTGTGGCAGGAGAATATTGAGGATATAAAGGCCTGTATATCCGAGAATCATCAGGAGAAGAACTATCCGGCCCCGGTACTGATACAGACTCGAAATATCCGGGTAAAAGACCATGTACCCGGTTTATTCGGAAAGATAAAAAACATCTCATTTGAAAGAACGGAGATGATTTTCGTCGAACTGCGACCTTATGCCTGTATGCTTGTATTGATACGGTGTTCACAAATCCCGGGAAGTAGAACAGACAGGCCCTGACTACTCGTTGCTTATGGTGTGTCCCGGTGTCCTGCCGGATATTTCAGGACCATCTTCATTTCTGATGTATGTGGTCTCCTGATCTGAGAACCTTTTTTATGCAATTATAGCAATAAAATTAGTTTATTGGTGTTGGGTATGGGTACACGATGGTATATTACCGGATTGTTTCTATTTGGAATTCTCTTTCTCTCATCAGGAACATCTGCGCAGCCGCAGAATGAAAACATCTCGTTTAATTCATCGCAGGCTGCACTGGAGGTAGGGCTTTCTGTACCGCCGATGTTTCAGGAAACCAGGGCAATTCCAAAGACACTTGATATGAAAAACCAGAAGGTCTCATTGATCAATGGGACCGGAAATCTGACCAAACTGGTTGAAGTAAACAATTCTGCAGGTGCGTATGCATTTGTTGAACTGAAGATCGTAGGAACAGATACTACAAACTGGAGTTATCTGCTTCAGAGCAGCAATACTTCGAGCGAATGTGTTGCCTTAGGAACGGTTCAGGTTGAGAATGCAGACAAGATTCTCCTCCAGGGTCATGCAATCAGCAAAGACCAGTATGTTGCCTATGCAGGAACCGGCCTTCCTGATGAGCTGTGGAGTGATGCTGGCCGGTATTCAGGGAATATTGGAATTGAGGTTCAAACAGACGAATACGGGACGGTGGCTCTGGTCACCGGCGATCATGAATCCGGATCTATCGATCACCTGTGCAGATCATACCATACAATAGAACCCAACTCTTCAGAGGTATCTGCCCCGGGAGTTCCGGGTCTTGAATGGAACCCTGCAGGTGATGTCAGAAATGAATCCACGGCAATTTTCCACTACGATCACTATGCTGGTGATTTTTTATGGGTTGATCATGGTACGATCGGGAATTATTATGGGTATGCGATAAGCGGGGATAATGAATCATTCGGGCATCACCAACTCCGTGGCGGGTCAGGAACGACTCTCAGGGTCAATTCATATGGAGAAGAGTGGCCGATTGAGAACATGAATGTGCATGGCAACCAGTCATTGGAAGAGGTGGTGGCTCATGACGTTACATCGCTTGATCATACCGGAGCAGCGATCTATAATAAGAACCTCTTTGGAGCATATGGACAGACAAAAGGGACCGGGAGATCCATTAGTTACGCAATATGCCCCCAGACAAATCCGGATGACCCCTTCGCGTATTTAGAATTTGCAGAGGGTTCGACCGAAGCATCAGCTGTGCAGCAGGGAACAAACAAGTCAGCAATTCCTGCTACCATGGATGGATGGGTGCTTGGTGAATTTGCCGACAATACGGCCATATTATCTGAGGATATCCTGTTATCAGGGGCAACAACGCAGCGGAAGGCAGAGGGTGGGACGTATAACCAGCATTCAGTAGAGACCGGGGTTAACAGCAACATTACTGCTGGAAAGCCCAGAAATTCAATGTCAACATCCCGGATCAATGGTGTCTCAAAGATGGTGATCGATTTCACTGATGCAAATGCAACATCCCTCGATGGACGATGGATGGTTGATTCGGTGCAGGGATCCCCGGTCAGCAGATCTGTAGAGGCAGTGATGCCGGGAAGGTCGGCTTACATCTCAAGTAATACGTACTCGGGCAGCAGATACATCAAGGACGGGGCATATTATAAATCAGGCTCTGTGGATGTACAATAATCTGTAATGCAGACCCTGGCAAGAGCCAGACCTTTATCCCTTGTTTTTACTATTCCGGTTCTTTGTCCTGATGAGATGATTCCGGAAGATACTCTTCTCGCTTATCGTAAAAGATCCAAAGGATAGAACCGGAATGTAAAAAACTGGTTTGTAAAAAGGAGGGCAAAATATACTTGATCTTCTTCTCGGGCTTACAGTAACTATTTGGCTGCCTGGCTTTCTTCGCTCCGGTTTATCCTACCTGGTTCTTTCTTGATTGTAGACAGATCGTCATCCCGATCTTTGTTTGGCCAGTTCTATATGGGTTATTCCTTCTGACATGATATCCTGGATCAGGGGTATCATATGCAGATATCTCCAGGGGCGGGATCGGTGATTATCTCTTTACCGCGGTCAGAATGCAGTTTTCAGTCGGCACTGCAATACCTTCGTTCTCCTTCCATGGTCCAAGAGCACTCTCTATGATTCTGAACATCCGGGTCCTGTCCTCTTCAGCCATTGCTGTTATCTGAGCAGCAACCGGAAAGATAGAGAAGTATGCAGGGAGGAACTCAGCAAGTGATGGATGGCGGGCAGTCTTCACCCCTGTTCTGATCTGTATGTTAGAAAATCCTGCATCCTCCACCAGTCTTTGCAGGAGGTGGGGATTAGAGAGTGAACAGGCAACCCTGAACATCGTTGTCGAATCCTCTCCAAGGTATTTGGTGAATGCTTCGCATATGGCACCCACATGCGGGCTCCTCTCTGCCCGTCCCCATACGCTGATTGCAAGTGTTCCGTCCGGTGCAAGAACCCGTCTCATCTCCTGCAGGGCAGCAGACCGGTCAGGAAAGAACTGCAGCCCCTGCTGGCACAGAACGGTGCCAAATCCTCCTGAAGAGAATGGCATCCGGGTTGCATTCCCCAGATAGAATCCGCATTTTACGCCCTTCTCTGCCGCATATCTTCTGGCAAGTCGTAGCATCCCCTCATTGATGTCGATCCCGAAAAATCTCCCGTTCTTTCCGGGAATCTCGGCTGCCATTCGTGCAACAATTCCTGTACCACAGGCAACATCCAGAACCCGGGTGTCAGGGCCGATAGATCCGGCTTTGATGAGTTCAGGCGTCCAGTCAGTCATCCATGTCGGGACGATGTATTGTTCATAGGTTTCAGGACCGTCGGTGTTCATCAGCCATTTGAAACTGGTTATTGATGCTCTGGTATTGGTATCCATCAGACATCCTGTGAATGACTACAACTGTTTTTCTGTGTTGCTTCAGGTTTGCAGACCTGAAACAGTCTCTGATCAGATCTCTCTTCTGATCCAGGCATCGATGAGAGCCCGGGAGATGCTCACCTTTGATGGAAACTCAGGCAGGGTATCCCTGGTATACCATCCGGCATCATCAATCTCATTTTTATCAATCTGTATCTCTCCGCCTGCATAATCCGCGACAAACCCTATCATGAGTGAATCAGGAAACGGCCACGGCTCACTCGCGAAGTACCTGATATTTTTGACCGAAATTCCGACCTCTTCACGGACTTCGCGATGAATCGTCTGCTCAAGGTTCTCTCCCGGCTCATTGAAACCGGCGATGACTGAATAGAACCCGGATGGAAAGCGGGGGGAGTGTGCAAGCAGGATCTCCTCATCTTTTTTGATCAGAACGATGATGGCCGGGGAGATTCTCGGGTAGATGGTCCGGCTACAGGACGGGCAGATCCGTGCACGCTCTGTACAGACCGGGTTTGTTTTTGATCCACATCTTCCACAGAAGGCTGTTGATCTGTCAAAGTCCAGAATCCGGACAGCATACGAGGCTATGGCAACTTCATTATCAGGGACCTTTTCTGAAAGCTCCCTGACCCCTGAGAGCTGCCATCCGGCAGGCATCGATGTATCTGGAGCGATCTCAACAACATAATAAATGAGATCATCACAAGTGCCAAGGTATACATGATCTCCTGATGTCAGGTTCTTTGGGACTGGTTCCTGCATGAGGATGGTGCCTGGTTCTGAATTGCTCTGAAAGAATACGGAATTACCCTGGACCATGATCCAGCGTGTATGTGCAGATGATGGGCTCTCCGGTTCCGGGTAAACCGGAAAGAGGGGAGTGACAGCGAAGAATGGATAGTGTTCCATGAAACTCAGTATGTATATGCGATGATCTCTGAAGTACTCACCTTCATGACCGGGTGCTCTTCTCTCTTGAAACCCCAACGGTGCCCCGTCGGGGGCCCCAGGCAGAACCGATGAGAAGGATTTTTGATGTAAAAAGGAATCATTCTGGTTTTACCCTGACTTCGTCCTAGTTCTGTATAGTGGGACAGCACATTCATCTGCTCCACAATGATACATCATCAGTATGTCTTCAGGGATACTTCATCTTCTCATCATCATGATCTCTGCCGGGATGCTGGTTTGCAGCCCGGTATCAGCAGGTTCAGAGCCTCAGAACCTTACCGCTGTCTGGGAAACATTGCAGAATTCAACCTATGTAGATCTTACCCATACGTTTGAGCCTGGAATCCCTCACTGGAAAGGAGCTCCTGATGAGACGGTGGAGACATTGTACTCATACGAACCCGGCAATGGAACGCTAGGATCTGGCTTTTACATGCAGGATTACTCTCATGTGGGGCAATGGGGAACCCATGTCGACCCACCGGCACATTTCATTAAAGGTCTCCGGACACTCGATCAGATCAGCCCAAAGGAGATGATCCTCCCGCTTGTTGTCATTGACATCCACCAGAAGGTGAAGGAGAATCCGGATTATGTCGTCTCAATGGATGACATCAGAGCATGGGAGAAGAAGTACGGACACATTCCCCAGGGCTCGTTTGTTGCACTCAGAACCGACTGGTCCACACGATGGCCTGATCAGGATGCGATGCAGAACCTTGACGCTGAAGGAATGGCCCATTATCCGGGATGGAGCCAGGAGGTCCTGACATACCTGTATGAACAGTGCAACATCACTGCATCAGGGCATGAAACGACAGATACTGACCCGGGTCTCGTGGTAAGCCGTGATCAGTATCCGCTTGAGACCTATATTCTTTCACAGGACAGATACCAGGTTGAACTCCTCACAAATCTCAACCAGGTTCCTGAATCAGGGGCATTAATCGTGGTCTCGTTCCCAAAACCTCGTGACGGGTCCGGGTTCCCAGCCAGGGTGTTTGCGATCTGTCCGGAATAAGAGAATGTGACAAACGGTTAATAAATTGGGTATACATACCCGAATCGGGTTATAATTTCTTTGTATACACAAAAAGACACAGTATCAGATCGGAGATCAGGGTTACAATCAATAAATGACTGGTTTATCAAATCAATAACCCTTCATAATATTTCTCTATTTGAACACTATCCTGACATTATCAGAACATTCTGAACCATTTTTCAGATCAGCGATCTTTATTCTGCGATCCTGCGCCATCCACTCTTGGGAACCTTCATCTCGAACCTGACTCCTTCGCCTGGCACACCGCACTCCCTGATCGAGATATTGGTCAGCCCCAGGATTTCACTGATCAGAAACAGACCCATCCCGGTATTTTTCCCATGCCCCTGCTTGAAGATAAGTTTCTTCTCCTCCTCTGCAACCCCTACTCCGTTATCTGAATAGGTTACAATAAGGTCATCACCAGCCGGCTCTGTGTTGATGGAAATTGCAGTAACTGTCTCTCCATGACGCTTTGAATTCTCCACCAGATTATACAGAACTTTTTCCAGCATGGGGTCTACGTAAATCTCGAATTCATCACCCTGAAATGAAAGGTCTATCCCTGTCAGGACAGACTGAATAGAGTTTCTGTTCATGACATTACCAATTCGTTGCCATGTTGGTTTTGTATATCCGAGTTCCTGGTATTCCTTGGTAAATTCAATGAGATGTTGAATATCCTTGCTGGCAATTGACATTCTCTTTAATTGCTTCAGTATCACTTCATCAGTGAAGTTCTCCGTGAGTATTTCGCTATAATATGATATGACCATGATCCGATTGAGAATGTCATGCCTTGTTACGCTGCTTAAAATTGCGAGTTTTGACTGAGCAGTATGGATTGCATCATACGCACGTTCAAGATCACGTTCTGACTCCTTTCGGATTGTGATATCGTTGACATTAATGATGACCCCGATGATGTTCTGACTTATGTCAAATATCGGGTTAAATATCGCTGACATCCAGGTTTTCTTCCCGGATAACGATTCAGGTAGTTCATAATCCGGTGCCTGTACTGTTTGACCTGAAAGGCCCTGAATAAGAAGTGAATGTGTCTGCTCTAAAAGGAAATGAGGAATCACATCAGAAATTGATTTTTTAATACAATCGGAATATAATATACCAAACAATCTCTCCATCTCAGGATTCCAGAACAGGATGCGAAAATCTGGATCTACTACAGCAATTCCTACCCGTGCAGAATTCACAATTGTTTTGATAAATTGTTCTCTCTCACTCAGTTCTTTCTGACTTGTAATCAGTTCCTGGTTTGAGGACTGGAGTTCCTGAGAGATCGCAACTAACTCTTCATTCTTATCATGTAGTTCGGTATTTGCATTCTCAAGGGCATCCCGGGTTTGTCTCAATTCATGCCAGGACCTGGCATTTTTTATTACAAGACCAAGGAAGCGGGTAAATGAAAGAGTCAGGTTGAGGTACTCCCTGATACGGTCAGGAACTGATACCCCGGATATCTCAAGAATACCAACTGTTTCCCTGAGATACGCAATTGGAACACAGAAACCGGTTCCATCTTCATAAAAGAGATAGTCCTTACCGATTACTGATAAGAGCAGTTCCTCCTTCATACCACCCTCTGAACCGAGTGGCATGATTATCATCTCTTCTGGGCCTTCTGACTCAATTGGAAGATAACCGACAAAACGTGGGGCAAACAGTAATTGACAGGTCGTAAGAATACGGGAGATAACTTCTTTCTCTTCACTGACCTGGGAGATATCGCTGAGAAGCGTTAAAACCGCCATCTGACGGGCGGTTGTCTCAAGTGCTGAAGAGATTTCTTTTTTGCACTCGTCCTTAATATTTTCTGCCTGCAACTGAAGGATTTCAGCACGGACAACTCCGGAGAGATGAGAAAGACCAACCGGAATTACTCTGATAGGCAGGCCTGAAAAAGTCTCCAGTGATGAGATTCGTTCTTTAGGAATGGATACCAGCCCGCAATCAAGCACAACAATCTCTTTCAGGCTTGAAGAGTAGTAAGAGGTGGGTTTTTTGGGATCAAATCCCATCTTAATGACATACTTCTCCCAGGACCGGAGCCATCCTGAATTGATGATGAATGCTCCCTGAATTATGAGCGATTGAATATATTCTCCTGGTGCCAGGAGTTCTGAACATGTGTCTGGACCGGCATGAGAGATCCCGGGTGGTAAAAGGCCTTGTGCTCCGGGCTCTGCATCACCGAAAAATAGGCCGGTCTGACCTGGCTGGATCTGTTCTTTCAGGAATGAACTAATGGTGTCTGACCGATGAAATCCAGAAGTACAATAATGAGGAAAGACACATATCCTGACGTTTTGTGCCTGAATATCGGCAATAACTCTGGTGATCTCCTCTTCAAGGGTTTCACAAATAAAGAGGATACGATCACTCACATCAACTTCAGACAGAAATCGGATACCCCCCATACTCTCTTGCAGCATCCCGGATAGCATACAGGACCTCATCAGGTACCTGGAGTGGAATTTCACCATGTGTGTCGCTCAAAATAAAACCTCCGCCTTTTGCAAGACCTTGTATGGCCTTTTTCACAATAGAAAAGGCCTGTTCCCGGGTCCAGTGTCGCATTTCTATGCCGTTCAGATTTCCGATGATAGTAACTTTTCCTGTGCTTTTTAATTTGATCTCTTTGATATTTTCATTTCCTCCAGCCCAAACAGCGATTCCGACTGTTCCTGTCGTGAGAACATCATCAAGGATGGGAAGAACCCGGGCTGATGCAAATGCAGAAACAACAGGCCCTGGAACCTGATGGATAAGGTTTTGTGCAATTTTCAGACCTGTTTTCCGGTATAGTTCAAGGGGAATGATGGTAGGAGATGAGACCGGATCATAATAGACAATTCCATCAGCACCAGCCTCTATCTGTGCTGCTGCCCAGTCCAAAAAAAAGCTGCTGTTTACGGCTATGAGCTTTTGAAACCTGATCTCGTCGGTGTACATGAGTTTGATATAATCCTCAAATCCCATCTGCATAACCGGAAGTGAAAGTGGAGAGAGTGCTACACCAAATATCGGTGCATCATCTGGTGATTTTGCTTTCAGAATCCGGATCATATCCAGTACCATCTGAAGGCAGGGTGTTTCATGGATCAGGGGAACCTGCAGGTTGTCAATTATCTCCCCGGTATTGATAACCGGTCTTCCACTGTTTGGAGGGCCATCATCTCTGAAGATGACATCCCCGCCGAATGCTTCGTATTCTACCGGAGTGTAATGGAATCCGATGTATGCATCGGTACCGAACTTCTCCCGGGAAGTGATCAGGCCCTGGGCAACGAGTTCAGGTGATCTGAAGTACTCTTTAAAGGGAATGCCCAGGTCACGTGCAGGATGCATGGTGGGATTGAGAATTAGCGGAACACGGTCTGGTTCTTTATGGCTGAGTGTTGTCAGAATCCGTTCCCTGGAGGTCATGGTCATGGTATCGCCTCAAGTTCACGAATCGCAGTTACAGCGTCTGATGCAGTAAAACAGACCCTGTCAGCTCCTACTTCTTTTCCCAGTTCAGGATCGAATCTGAACGGTGCTCCTCCGACTATCACTTTCACTCCCTTCCCTGCAAGGCCGGATGTTACTTCCTTGATCCGTAATGCTGAAGGGAGCATGAGTGTTGATATGGCGAGATATTTGATATTGTCCTGAGATACGAGCGATAATACCTCCTGCACATCCCGTCGTCCGTATCGCAACGGAGCATATCCTGCACCTATGAGGTACGCAGTTACGATCCGCTCTCCGAGCATATGGTAATCCTCGAGAACAACAGTTGCAATTTTTTCCTTATTTTTCTCGTCTGATCTGATATCCGGAATGACACTGGAGATCATCTCTTCGATGAGGATTCCGGCCATGTATACCTGTGAGATGGCAACTGTTCCATCCTCCCATTTTTGGCCAATCTCATCCAGAGCAGGAACGATTAATGTATCGATGGTATGTTCATTAATTACGGTCCCATCTTCAGGCTTTAGTATCTCCCGTAATGTCAACCGATCCATATTAATGAGAGCAGTAATAAGATCTGTAACCCGGGTGTCGATCTTATCGGGGGCCATGACATCACATAGGTGGTATGTATGTCTAAACCTTTCTGTAGTTTTGGTTACGAATATCAGTAATGATTTGTCTCATTTGAAAATGTAGGGGAGTATTTAAGGCTAAATGGCATGAAACGACAGATACCGATCCCGGCCTGGTTGTAAACCGTGATCAGTATCCACTTGAGACATACATCCTCTCAAAGGACAAGCACCAGGTCGAACTCCTCACAAATCTCGACCAGGTCCCGGAGTACGGGTCCTTGGTCGTGGTCTCGTTCCCTAAACCCCGTGACAATTCCGGGTTCCCTGCCAGGGTGTTTGTGATCTGTCCGGAATAAGAGATTCTCCCTTTATTTTACTGAATCTGGCACGTCAAATTGTTCAGTCCGCTCCTCACACGTTTCTCTCTGGTGATGACGCAATACATTTATAGGGTTAATCAGCCTAAACCCATTGATGCCGTCAGAAAACTTTAAAAGAATAGGGCAAATATTGACAATTTCACGATCAACATCTCTTTTATTGCTCCTGTTAGCAATTTTCTGTATAATTCTCCCGGTTTTTGCAGCGCCAACCGTTGATGACTTTATTATCACTTCTCAAGTAAATCCGTTTACAAAAGTTCCGGGTCCGCAAAAAGATACATTTTCAACGTCAGACAAGGCTGTCTATGCCTGGATTGATCTGAATTCTGTAACCGGCCCTCACGATGTATCCTTTGTCTGGTATAGGCCGGGTGACATATTATACAAATCAGTTCCCATCACCGGGAGTAATCCGATTGGTCACACCATCTCTCCATGTATTCTGTTTGCAGAGATTAACATCGCAAATAATCCACCAGCACGGTTTCCAGGGACGTGGAAAGTTGATGTTCAATTTGACGGGCAATCACTGATTAATAAAACATTTACTATTGAAGATTCAGGCGCCTCTCAATCTAATGATACAGAGTCAGTTGGGCAGGATGATCTGAAACTTGCGAATCTGGCAACGAAATACATGGATGAACAAAAGACGTTAGGTGCAGCGATAAAAGCACAAAAATGGGATGAGGCACTATCGCTCGTAAATGGATACAAGAAGGATATCGATGTGGATATTGCAAGGTTGCAGAAGTTCAATGTCTCAAAAGACCGTGAAGAAGCAAAAACAAAATTGAAAACCGCGTTAGGAAGTTCGAAATTGTTCTACTCAACCGCATCAAGCACACTTTCAGAACGGGATTCAATGAGTGATATTAAGTTCAACTTAAATTTATTGCAAAGTACTGCAAGTAATGCAGATGGAGCATGGGCAGCGTTTACTTCTGCTATAAATAACTAATAAATGATTAAACCGTCAGGATACTCCTGACCCAATTCATATTTCAATACCCCTGGTAATGGTCTGAATTACTTCGTCAGGCTCATATTCACGAAAAGCAAAGAGGTAGTATGCATCTGCTGGGGGATCACTCCCATCATACCAGATTCACGCTCCTCATTGTCTCAATCTCTCTCGCCAATTTTATCGCTGCATTTGATGCAACCATCGTGAGTGTCGCTAATCCAACAATCTCAAAACTGTTCAATATTCTCCCTGGAACTGCAAGTTCTATCCTGACAGTGTATGTTCTGGTAATGGCCGGTCTTGTTCTGATATTTGGGGGCATATCTGATATCATCGGGTACAAAAAGCTTTTTTTATCAGGATTTGCGATCTTCACCCTGGGTTCTTTTTTCTGTGGCTATCTCCCTGTCTTCTTGGATTCATTTGAGGCATTAGTCGCCTCACGGGTCATTCAGGGAATCGGTGCTTCGATGATAACAGCAATCGGTCCTGCAATGGTGGCTGCATTCCTTCCGATGGAGATGAGAGGAAAGGCAATGGGGACTATATTCACGTTTGCCGGTCTTGGAATGGCTCTTGGTCCTACTGCAGGTGGGATACTCATCCAGTATCTCTCCTGGAGCTGGATCTTTTACATCAATATCCCAATCGGCATCGGTGCCATTCTCCTTGGACTGGCAGTTATTCCTGATCTGGCCGGGGTTGAATGGAGACCCGGGTTTGACTGGGTCGGTGCTGTCTTATTCTTTCTCGGACTTGCCTTTCTGTTGTTTACCGTTTCAGCGGGTCAGACATTTGGATGGACGCATCCGGCGATCATCGGGGCGATGCTTCTTGCCATCTGCTCTCTTTGTTTATTTGGGGTATGCGAACTAAGAAGCCCTAAACCGCTCCTTGAACTACGCCTGTTTACGCAGAGAAATTTCTTTCTGATAAATGCGTTGACAATCCTGATGTTCATCGACTTCAACGGTCTTGTATACCTGATTCCTTTCTATCTGCAACTTGTAATGAAGTTCTCTCCCTATGTGACAGGCCTTATATTTACTTCATTTCCCATTGCGTTAATGGCCGGAGGTTTTTGTGCGGGGAATTTATTTAACAAAATCGGGGGAAGATACATCAATATCATAGCCTGTATCCCTCTTATTCTTGGATACTTCCTGGTGTACTACATCAGGATCTTCATGAATTACTGGTATATGGTTGCCTGCCTGCTTTTGATTGGTATCGGGTCAGGTCTGATCTGGACTTCGGCGTCAAATATGGTCATCCATTCGGTGTCCAAAAAATATCAGGGGATGATATCAAGTTTTATCAGTCTCTCACGGTTCATTCCCCTGATCATCGGTATACCCATTTTTAATATCATCTTTATGCTGGGTATTCCGGACCTTCCCCTTTCCAGTGGTATCAATATGGAAAAACTTGCCTCCGTTGATGTTGTAAACCTCGCAGCCGGGTTTCACTGGGCATTTTCATTTGCGTTTCTTGTGAGTATCCTCATCCTGATCATTGCGTTCTTCGCGTACCCGCAGGTACATCCTGATTATCTCCCTGATCCGCAACCGGTGTCACGGTCTGACAGAACGGGAGAATGAGATGCTACCTCTGAATAATTGCCAGACAGAACTGAGTAAATCACAACCGGAGTGTTCTGAATCATGTATGGCAGACACGGAATATGAGATGATGGCACGATGGTACCTCTGAGTTCATGACCGATCCTCTGACTGACTACCCTGTTCATCACCTTCAGACCGGACCAATAAGGACCGCGTACCGGTCCATCGGATCCGGAGAACCCCTCCTTATGATTATGGCAATGGGTGGGACGATGTCTGGATGGGATCGAAGGCTGATTTCACAGTTTTCACAGGAATATCGGGTGATCATCTATGATATCCGGGGGACCGGGTATTCATCAGGTGAGAATGCTGAAGTGTCGATTCAGGTTATGGCTAACGACGCCTGTCTCCTTTTGAAAAGGCTTGGTACCTCTCCATGCCATATCTTCGGGTATTCCCTTGGTTCAATGATCGGATTGCAACTTGCCGTATCTCATCCGGATTTGGTAAGTTCACTCGTGCTCTGTAGTGCATCCCGGTCCGGTATCAGTGTGTACAATCGGATCACCTCATGGTTCGACCCCGAAAATCCGGGAATCATCCCCCCTCGTGCACGGTTTCCTCCGGAATTTCTGAACGAGCATCCTGACCTGTCAGATGTGTTTCCTCCTTCTGCTCATCCTGTAAATATACCTGCAATTCTCCGGCAACTGGATGCGATAGGTGCCTGGGAGATCTCTGATGAAGCCCTTGCAGGCATCAGCAAACCCGTGCTTCTTCTGACCGGAGAAGAAGATTGTATTACTCCGGTTGAAGATGGAGAGACGATCGCCTCTCATCTGAACGATGCCACATGTGTCGAAGTGCCCGGAGGAGGGCATGGTATGATGTACCAGGTTCCGGATCAGATCGCTGCTCGAACGCTTGATTTCCTGTCGCTTCAAAAACCCCAACGGTGACCGTTGAGGGCCCCAGGTAGAACTGGAAAAGGACTCATAGGAAAAGAAGTGGTATCACATATGGTACGTGATGGCTGAATCCGGATACATTCTGTCTGAAAGAATAATTCTACTTCCAACCCGCCAGGTTTCAAAATGCGATTTATGACAAAGAACCTCTGAATGGGACAGATCGACTGACAATTCTGATTGGTGTCTCTGAAGTTGCAGTCACCGATTCTATATATTGCGGTATGATGTAGTATCCATCATGAAGATCGCAGGTGCTATCCTCATTATCCTCCTTGTCATCGTAGGGAGTCTGGTCTTAACTGCTTCTGCAGAAACAAAGGCAACGACAACTGTTTCTACTCCGGATTTAGTCGGGATATGGAATGGTACGGCAATCGGACACACAAAGGTCGACGGTTTCGTTGAATTTGACTCGGTCACCTATAACATCACAGAGCAGAAAGGTCAGGCATTTACTGGTGCAAAAGAGTACCTGAAGAAGGACGGGAAATCATATAACGAGTCATTCTCCGGAATTGTAGATGATGATGGAACGATTTACCTGGTAGATTACGTTGCCGGAGTCATAATCGGCAAAATGAACAACGATAATGAATTAAAGCTTAAATATTTCGAGGATGGCCCGGATATGAAAGCGCTCCTTATCACACTCTCCCGGGAGAACGTGTAAATCCTTATTTTCTCCTGGTTATGTCTCCTTTTTTCGGTTAAACACTCTGGTACCTGAATCAGTTGACGCTTGTAAAAGATACGCATATGCCCCCCGAGAAAAAATGTCCACGCCGGACCTGCCAGTTATGGAATCTAGGTGTGGTCGGGAGGCCATCCCTTCTTAAATAATTGAAAAAAGGGTATTGGGGTTAACAGGTTTATGTAACCGTTATGTATCCGCTTTTTTCTATACTGCCTGAATAGGCACTGTTCTGAGCGGTAAGGCTGACCGAATACGTCCCTTTGGTCGAATAAATGTGGGTAGTATTCTGCGAAGCAGAGAAGGTTCCGTCACCAAAGTTCCATACCCAGGATGTCGGGTTTCCTGTTGACCGATCCGAAAACAATACCTGCATTGGAGCAGAATCTCTCGTCCGGTCTGCTGAAAATGCTGCGGTTATCTCCCCCGGGACCGGTGTCGGGGTTGGAGAGGGAACAATCCCGGCTGTTGCGGTCAGGGCATGGGATAAGGTAGCTACTCCTCCGGTCCAGGCATTGTTTGCCTGAAGTGTGACAGAGTATGTTCCCGGAGTTGTATAGGTATGGATCGGATCTTGTTCGGTTGACGTCTCTCCATCACCGAAATTCCATAAGAACGATCTCGGATCTCCAAGCGACTGGTTTGTGAACTGAACAGTCAGTGGAACAGCTCCCCAGGTTTTGTTAACTGTGAAGAATGCATGGACCTGCCCCGGGGTCAGCTGACCTGTTGTTGCAAAGGTATGATCGGAAGAGATCTGCGAGAACGTCCAGTTGCTCACCGGGCCAACCTGAATGCCATCAACCGAGACATTCACGAGATCTGCACCCGGTTTTGCCTGTGCAAGGTATGCTGCATCGGTTCCTTCTTCATATGACCGGGTTCCGGGGGGATATGCGATTGTCATGGAGTCGGATGTGGCAGTTACCTGATGGTTTACATTGATGAGTCCCAGCCAGTAGTCAAAATCCCCATGATTTCCTACAATATCTCCATCAGATGAAGATACACCTCCGCAGACTACATACTGGTTATCAGAAATCTGGATGATTGATTTGGAAGATTCATCCGCTGATCCCCCTATGCATTTCTGCCATTTCAGTTCTCCGGCTGGGTCTAGTTTCACTATCCAGATATCTGTCTCCCCATGGTTTCCGGTGACGTCTCCATCATCTGAGTATGTGTATCCTCCGATGAGGAATCCTCCATCAGCGGTCTGTATGGCTGAAGTGGGAGCTTCATCCGCTGATCCCCCAAGACATTTCTGCCATACCAGGTTTCCTGATCCATCCAGTTTTACCACCCAGATATCTGTCTCCCCATGGTATCCGGTGACGTCTCCATCAGGTGAATATGTGAATCCTCCGATGAGGAATCCTCCATCGGTGGTCTGAATGAGTGAATAAGGAGTTTCATACAATGTTCCTCCTAAACACTTCTGCCATATGAGTTCTCCTGAAGAATCGAGTTTCACTGCCCAGATATCTCCACCTCCAAAGTTTCCTGATACATTACCATTATTGGACGTTGCGACTCCGGCTACCAGATACCCTCCATCAGCGGTCTGCATGGCTGTATTGAGAGTTTCATCATATGATCCCCCAAGACATTTCTGCCATGCCAGGTTTCCTGATCCATCCAGTTTTACCACCCAGAAGTCTGTCTGGCCGTGGTTTCCGGTGACGTCTCCATCTGATGAGTATGTGTTTCCTCCGATGAGGAATCCTCCATCAGCGGTCTGTATGGCTGAAGTGGGAGCTTCATCCAATGATCCCCCAAGACATTTCTGCCATATGAGTTCTCCTGAAGAATCGAGTTTCACTACCCAGATGTCACGATCCCCATGGTTTCCGGTGACGTCTCCATCATTGGAATAGGAATAACCTACGATCAGGAATCCTCCATCAACAGTATGAGTCACGAATTTGAACCAATCTTCCGATGATCCGCCGAGGCATTTCTGCCATACCAGGTTTCCTGATCCATCCAGTTTTACCACCCAGATATCAAACTCCCCATGGTATCCGGTGACGTCTCCATCATTCGAGGGGGTAATTCCTCCTACAAGGCACCCACCATCGGACGTGGAGATGATTTTATATGCTTCTTCATATAATGACCCTCCAAAACATTTTTTCCATGCAATATCCCCAGATGCCTCCACTTTAGCGACAAAAAAATCTTCCGAACCATGATTATCTACGCAATCGCCATCAGCAGAACAAGCGAATCCTCCGATGAGGAATCCTCCGTCTGAACTCTGTTGTATCGAACGGGGTGAATCAAAATCTGACCCTCCAAGGCATCTCTGCCATGTGAGTTTCAGGGCCATGGCATTTGCTTGTGAATCTGTGGCCTCTCTTTCCTGTAGGGATGCCTTTGAAGAAACGCTGGTACCATTATGTCCAGCCTCACCCCCATCTGGTCTGAAATGAGGGTGTGTCCTTATATCCGGATCTTCTGAATAACTGAAACCTGGAGGGAGCCCGACATCAGTGAAAGGGAAATTTGTTGGTCTGTCATTGATGAATGTCGAATTATTGGATATAACCACTGAATCAGCAATGGTATAACCGATTCCGACTATGCATATACATCCGGTCAGCAGCAGGAAAAACAGGTTGCTGCATATGGTCGCATATTCTCTCTTCTTCTCAATAAAATAAGGTATGTTCATAGATCTCACTACGCCTGCCGGGTTCTTGGAAAAACTTTCATACGGAGACTTAATCACCAGTTGTAGAGGCTCGTATAGGTCGATCATTATATTTTTCGATATATATATCCCTGCTATTTGGCAGGAGGTTAGAAGACCTGGCCACCTTATACTGATACAGGTTCTCCGATCTCATGGTAAGCCGTGATCAGTATCGCCTGATACCAATATTGTTTACGGATAAGTACCCAGTCGAATTCCTCATAAACTCTGACCAGGTCTATGAGTCCGGGTCCCCTGCCCGGGGTTTTGCGATCTATCCGGAATAGGAAGGATATACGACAGAAGGCTATCAATATCATTTTTTAGTTATCGCAATTAATTGCATTATCTGGTGGTATCTGGTAGCAGAATGTGGGGGTGAGGGAATCGAAAAAAACATCCTGGTATAAGGATAACCGGCGAATGACTTTTTTACCAGTTTTTCGGAATGGTTAATACAGGTGAGAAGTGAAGAGTGATGGAATTCAGATACTACTCACACCCCGGGATAACCAGCGTATACCATGCCACAACTAGAACTCATCGAAGCCATCGAGAAACGTCTCTGGAAGTCAGCTGATAATCTTCGTGCCAACTCCAACTTTGCAAGCAATGAATACTTCCTCCCGGTGATGGGACTTATCTTCCTTCGTCATGCATACAGCCGGTATCTCATGGTGAAGGATGAGATAGAAAAGACTCTTCCCAAACGTGGTGGTAAAACCCGCTCACTGACCAAGGAGGATTTCTCCCAGAAGAGTGCTATCTATCTCCGCCCTGAAGCGCAGTATGATTACCTGGTCTCTCTTCCTGATAGCAGCGATCGGGCCGGAGCAATCATCGCTGCGATGGAGTCAATAGAAGAGGATTATGCTCTTGAAGGAGTTCTCCCAAAGGAAGAATACCGGTCCCTGGAGAATGATGTTCTGAAGCAGACTCTTCAGATCCTGAACCCTGATGAGTTGAAACAGGCATCCGGTGATGTGTTTGGCAGGATTTATGAGTATTTTCTCACCCAGTTTGCTGATCTGAAGGCCCACGACAACGGAGAATTTTTCACTCCTGTCTCCCTTGTCTCACTTATCGCCAATGTCATCGAACCGAAAGAGGGAATCGTCCTCGATCCTGCCTGTGGTTCAGGAGGGATGTTTGTTCAGAGTGCTCATTTTGTGGAACGGCTCAATCAGAGTCCGACCGAGCATCTGACGTTCAAGGGCATGGAGAAGAATGCAACCACTATCAGGCTTGCCAAGATGAATCTGACCGTTCACGGTCTGGAAGGTGATATCCTGAAGGCGATCACCTATTACCAGGATCCACATGAACTCTTTGCGAAAGCAGATTATGTGATGGCAAATCCTCCCTTCAATGTTGATGAAGTGGATGCCGATAAGGTGAAGAACGATCCCCGGCTCCCGTTCGGGCTTCCCGGAGTGAACAAGGATGATAAAGTCTCAAACGGGAACTATCTCTGGATCAGTTATTTTTACAGCTATCTGAACGATCACGGCCGGGCCGGGTTTGTGATGTCTTCCCAGGCGTCAAGTGCCGGACGGGACGAAGCGAAGGTCAGGCAGAAACTGGTAGAGACCGGGGCGGTTGAGGTCATGGTCTCAATCAGGTCGAACTTCTTCTATACGAGAACGGTCCCGTGTGAACTCTGGTTTTTAAGCAGGGCCAAGCCGGAGGAGATGAAAGACTCGGTCCTGATGATCGATGCACGAAATGTCTTTCGGAAAGTGACGAGAAAGATCTACGATTTCAGCCCTGAGCAGGAGCAGAACATCCTCGCTATCGTATGGCTGTTCCGGGGTGAGACGGACCGGTACCTGGATCTGGTCTCCCGATACTGTGAAACCATGCTGAATGAGGCTGAATCTTCTGTGCATTCAGGAGATGAGAACCTCCTCAATCAGTTCTGCCGAAAGATGAATCTTCTTCTCGATACCGCACGCCCGTATATCATCAGGCTGCCTGAAGACCATGCAGCCAGGGAGATCTTTTCCGATCTTGACGGTGAAGTTTCACGGTTTTCTGATGATACCGGTGGATTTACAAAGGCTACCTCCCATGAACGAAAGCTCTGGGAGAATCAGGATACTTCGAACGGAGAATTAAAGAAAGCAGTTGACCGGCTTTCTGCTCTTGCTGATTCCAGTCACAATCTGATTACACAGGTAGATCTGATATCTAAACTTGCAAACCGGCTCATTGAGTCCAGTGAGAAGGATGGGCAGGCAAGAGATAATGACCTCTGGTCAGGGCGTGATATGAACCGGACCCTGAAGGAGGCTGAAGGTATCAGGAGCGATCTGGTTTCTGATCTGAAACAGGTGAAGTATTTCTGGAAACAGGCTCACTGGCTTGTTGACCGGTTTCCTGAGGGAAGATACCGGGACACTCCGGGACTGGTGAAATTGGTCTCCCGTGCAGAGATAGAGGCGAATGACTGGAGCCTGACTCCGGGGAGGTATGTGGGTGTTGCTCCTGAAGAGGTGGATGAGGAGTTTGATTTTGAAGAGGCTCTCCGGGATATTCATATCGAACTGGAAGGACTGAATGCAGAGGCAGCAGAGCTCGCAGAGACGATCCAGAAGAATTTCAAAGAACTCGGGATATGACTGAAATGATATGTGGGGTTTGGTATTCAGGATCGGGATGGAGAGTTAGGTCTTCGTATAAGAATGAACAGTAAGGGAATTGTTTCATTCAGATGACGCCGGGAATATCTGGGTGAGCTACTGTATCTCTGGACAATCCGGATATATATGACAAACCTTAATGGGTACATTGGATATAGGTTATAAAAATATTACAGAGAGGGATTCATGACAGAAAATGGTGTATTGGAACGTCGGGCACGAGAGCTCCCTCCTGAATATCAGCAGAAGGTACTGGATTATATAGACTCTCTATTACTAGATATCCAGAGAGAAAAAGTAGTGAAACCCAGTTTCAGCTGGGCTGGCGGTCTTTCTGATCTTCATGAAGATGTTTTTTCTCTTCAGAAAAAAGCCCTCCTCTGGCGTGACTCTGATGAAGTATCTGATTGATACCAATATTCCCCTTCTAATCCTCCTTGGTCAGGATTCATCCTCTGAAGCTCGCTCGTTTTTCGAAAGAATTCCCTTAAAGGATTGTGTCATCAGCGATTTTTCGCTTCATTCAATTGGGTTGATCCTTGCAAAGAAAGGGAGGAAAAGTGTCTTCAAAGAATTTGTAGATGATCTTATCATCAAATGCGAATTACCAGTGTTGCATGTAAAATATGATGACATATATTCTGTAGTTGAAAATATGGAGATTTTTCACCTTGACTTTGATGATGGGTATCAGTATACTCTGGCAGATAGATATGGCCTCTATATCGTAAGTTTTGATGCTGATTTTGATAAAACCCCAAAAGGTCGTATTCGTCCTGCTGATGTCAAGGGTTGAGATGTTCGCTTATTCTTTGAATGAAATTATTTCATCAGCATATGGATACTCTTTCTCAAATTAAGGGAGATTGAATGCATATTATTGAGATCTGTGCTTGTGAACTTTGAATAATAAGAAACAATGATCGAAAAAACTTCAGAAGACAGTTCCATGAATACGTATTCACTCACCTTTCCGGATCTTGTTACGGTTATCAGCCGTATTCACTATGAGTTAGCAAACCAGGCACACCGGAAAGTAAATCTCATTCTTACGCTCCGGAACTGGATGATTGGGTATTATATCGAGGAGTATGCACGGTCAGGGTCAGACCGGGCAGAGTATGGTACACGGCTCATAGACTGGCTTTCTGATACGCTCTCATTGCAGGGTGTTCCCAGGTGTGAGCGTCATGAAATCCACCGGTATCAGAGGTTTTATCAGATATATCCCTGGATTATGGAGTCACTACTTCCACAATTTTCTGGTCTGGCAGAGGGTTCGGATAGTCCTTTGGGGGATACAATTGTGGAGACGGTGTCACCACAATTGCATCCCGATGGATCGGTTCTCATAACCCTGCTCTCGTTCAGCCATTTAGCAAAACTCACTGAGATAGAGGACGAGACCAAGAGGGCCTTTTACGAGGTGGAATGCATTCGGGGGAACTGGTCGATCCGTGAACTGAGACACCAGATCCATAGTCAGTACTATGAACGGTCCGGGCAGTCAAGAGATACAATAGCCCTAGCTGTGATGGCCCATGGTAAAGCCGGGAAGATGTCACCCGGCCTGAATATCCGGGATCCATATGTCGTTAAGTTTCTGGGGCTGAAACCCCGGGAGGTGATGGGTGAGTCTCATCTTGAGGATCAACTCCTTGACAAACTAGAGAAGTTTCTTCTTGAACTGTGTCACGGGTTCTGCTTTGAGGGACGGCAGAAACGGATCCTGATCGGGGATTCATATTACTTCGTAGATCTCGTGTTTTATCACCGGATTTTGAAATGTCATGTTCTCGTTGAACTCAACCTCGAACCGTTCAGTCATGAGAACATCGGGCAGTTAAACACCTACGTAAGCTGGTACCGGGAGAGCATGATGATCGAAGGGGATAATCCTCCGGTCGGAATTCTCCTGTGTACCCATAAGGATCATGCCCTGGTGGAGTATGCCCTTGCCGGGATGGATAATAATCTGTTTGTCTCCCGGTATCTTCCGGAGTTGCCGAAGAAAGAGGATATGGAGAGGTTCATTGAGGGGCAGATCGGGGGAGAGGTGTGAGATGAATGGGTTTTCTGGGCCTATCAAAGATATTACTCATGGGATATTTGATGGACCTCATGCAACACCTCCAGATGCTATAGAAGGACCAATTTTTTTAGGAATTAAAAATCTTACCGAAAAAGGAGCACTTGATTTTTCTGAAATAAAAAATATCTCTGAAAAAGATTATCCAAAATGGATTCGAAGGGTAAATCCGCAAGAAGATGACATAGTTTTTACTTACGAAGCTACTCTCCATAGATATGCTCTAATTCCTAGTGAATTTCGAGGTTGTCTAGGAAGAAGGCTCGCACTTATACGACCAAATAGGGATATGGTAGATCCGAAATTCCTTTTATACTATCTTATCTCTCCAATTTGGAGATCAACTGTTGAACCGATTGTAATTTCGGGTTCAACTGTAGATAGAATACCAATATCCAAATTTCCTGATCTAAAAATAAAGATCCCATCAATTGAAAAACAAAAGCAAATAGTAAAGATTATTTCGCCTTATAACGACCTCATTGAAAACAACCGCCGCCGGATCCAACTCCTCGAAGAAGCCGCCCGCCTCCTCTATCAGGAATGGTTCGTCAGGCTCCGGTTTCCCGGTTATGAGCATACAAAGATCGTGGATGGGGTGCCGGAAGGATGGCAATTGTGCAAAATATCTGAAGTTTGTCATACTCTTGGAGGAGGAACGCCTTCCTCATCGAATCCTGACTTTTGGAATGGTGATGTTATCTGGGCTACTCCCACTGATATTACAAACAATGATTGCCTATATTTGCCAGATACGGAACGAAAAATTACTCAATTTGGGTTAAAAAATTCATCGGCGAAAATCGTAGATGCTGGAACAATTCTAATGACAAGTCGTGCTTCTATAGGTTTCTTTGGAGTTATGGATAAAGAAGCATCAACGAATCAGGGATTTATTAATATCATTCCAATAGATGCCTGGAGTAAATGGTATATAGCATATAATTTAATTTCAAGAGTTGAAGAAATTCGTTCTAATGCAAGTGGATCAACTTATAAGGAAATTAGTAAAGGGAGATTTAGAGATATGTCAATTATTCTTCCAACAAAAAATACCGCTTTAGAATTTGGAGAAATATGCAATAACAATTTTGAATTCATCCGTGCTTTAAAAAATCAGCAAATTAAACTTCAAGAAGCCCGTGACCTCCTCCTTCCCCGCCTCATGAACGGAGTAATCCCGGTATGACCCCCTACACCGAAGACCTCCTCGTCCAGCAGACCACCGCCAACTATCTCAACAATACACTCGAATGGGAATCGGTCTATGCCTATAACGAAGAGATCCTCGGTGTGGACGGAACCCTCGGCAGACGGTCAGAGAAAGAGATCATCCTGACCCGGTACCTGAGCAACGCCCTCCAGACCCTGAACCCTGATCTCCCTGATGAGGCATACGAGAGTGCCCTCAGGCAGATAACCGAAATCAGCTCTGCCCAGACCCTCCTTTCAACAAACCAGGAGAAGTACGAACTCCTGAAGAACGGGGTCAAGGTCAGGTACCGAAACGGGAAGAACCAGGAGAAACATGCGGTTCTGAAGATATTTGATTATGCTCACCCGGAGAACAACCACTTCCTCTGTGTCAGGGAACTCTGGGTTAAGGGAGATATCTACCGCAAACGTCCGGACATCATCGGGTTTGTGAACGGAATCCCGCTCCTCTTCATCGAGTGCAAGAACATGCACCATGACCTTGAGGTTGCATACCGGAAGAATTTTTCAGATTATAAAGACACCGTCCCTCATATCTTCCACTATAACGCCATCATCCTGCTTGCCAACGGAGACAAGGCAAAGATCGGATCGCTCTCAAGCAAGTACGAGCACTTCCACGAGTGGAAACGTCTCTCTGAACAGGATTCGGGGGTTGTGGACATGGAGACCCTGCTCAAGGGAGTCTGTGACAAAAAGAACTTCATGGACATCTTTGAGAACTTCATCCTCTTTGATGACTCACTCGGCCCCACCGTCAAGATTCTTGGGCGAAATCACCAGTTCCTTGGAGTCAACCAGGCCATCGAGGCAGTAAAGGACCGAAAGAAGCGGGAAGGAAAACTCGGGGTATTCTGGCATACCCAGGGGTCAGGGAAGAGCTACTCGATGGTCTTTTTCACCAGGAAGATCCACCGCAAACTCGGAGGAAATTTCACCTTCCTCATCTGCACAGACCGGGATGACCTGGACGGGCAGATCTACAAGACCTTTGCCGGGTGCAGACTGGTCAACCATGACAAAGACCCCTGCCGGGCAGCAGATGGAAAGCATCTTGCACACCTCCTCACTCTCCATAAATCCCATATCTTTACCCTTATCCAGAAGTTCAACCAGGATGTAAACCCTGATGAAGGGTACACCAGCCGGGATGATATCATCGTCATCACCGATGAGGCACACCGGACCCAGTACGGAACCCTTGCTCTCAACATGAGAAATTCCCTTCCCAATGCCAGTTTCATCGGGTTTACCGGAACCCCTCTCTTCAAAGATGACGAGATCACAAAACGGGTGTTTGGTGATTATGTCTCCACCTATGACTTTCAGCGGGCTGTTGAGGATGGAGCGACAGTTCCCCTCTATTACGATGCCCGGGGAGAAAAACTCGGGATTGCTACAACTGATCTCAACGACCAGATCCTCAAAAAAATCGAGGAGATCTCAAAGTCTGAAGAAGCAGATTTTGACGACATCAACGTTCAGCAGCGGATAGAAAACGAACTCAAACGTGATTACCATATCATCACCGCTGAAAAACGTCTCCGCCAGGTCGCCCATGATCTCGTAGACCATTACTCCACGGCCTGGGAATCAGGGAAAGCAATGGTGGTCTGTATCGACAAGATCACCTGTGTCAGGATGCACAAACTCCTCAAAAAATGCTGGCAGAACCGGATTGATCTACTGAAATCTGAAGTGAAACATGCTGCAGATGACCAGGAAGAGATCTTCCAGAGAAAGCAGATCGCCTGGATGGAAGAGACCCAGATGGTCGTTGTCATCAGTGAAGAGCAGAACGAAGTGGAGAAGTTCAGGAAATGGGGTCTTGAAGAGGAGATAAAAGAGCATCGAAGGCTCATCCGTGAAGGATTCTCCCTTGATGACAGGAAGCGGATAGACCTTGAATCAGCATTTAAAAAGCCCGAACATCCGTTCCGGATCGCCATCGTCTGTGCCATGTGGCTGACCGGCTTTGATGTTCCCAGTCTGTCAACGCTCTATCTGGATAAACCACTCAAAGCCCATACTTTGATGCAGGCCATCGCCCGGGCTAACAGGGTTGCAGAAGGGAAGAATAACGGGTTGATCGTTGATTATTGCGGCATCCTCAAAAATCTTCGTAAAGCCCTTGCAACCTTTGCAGGGGCCGGAGATGCCGGAAGAAAAGAGGAAGATAGCAAAACCAATCCGACCAGACCGGATGAAGAGCTCCTTGTTGATCTTGTTGAGGCGATCGGATTTATCAGGAGTTTTCTGCAGGCAGGAAATGCTTCCCTGGATGATATCATCACGAAAACAGGGTTTGAGCGAAATGCTGCTATCATCGCTGCAAAAGAGGTAGCAAATCGGAACGACCAGACCAGAAAACGGTTTGAAGTGATCTGCCGGGAAGTATTCAAAAAATTCAAGGCATGTATCAACATATCAGGGGTGAATGATCACCGGCAGGAGTACGATGCCATCAATATCATCTACAAGAGCCTGCAGGATGATCGCCAGCAGGCAGACATCTCGTATATCATCAAAAAGCTGCACGAAGTCGTTGATGGTGTGATTGATGTTCATCCAGATCCTGACCAGGAACCCGGAAAAGTCTATGATATAAGTGGGATTGACTTCTATCGTCTGAAACAGGAGTTCTCCAGGAGTAGATCAAAAAATTCTGCTGTCCAGATGCTCAAAGAAATCATCGACAGGAAAGTTGAGCGACTCTTATCTCAAAATCCGCTCCGAACCGATTTTCAGAAACACTATGAAGAAATTATTGATGAATATAATAATGAGAAGGATAGGGTAACGATAGAAGAGACCTGGAACAGACTTCTGAAATTTATTCAGGATCTGGATGATGAATCACACCGGGCCATCAGGGAAGAACTGGATGAAGAGACTCTTGCTATCTATGATCTCCTTCGGAAAGAAAAACTGACCCCTGGAGAGATTAAGCGGATCAAAAAAGTCTCTGTTGAACTGTTAAAAACCCTCAAGGCTGAAAAACTAAAGATTGACCACTGGCGTGAGAAAGAGGCAACACGGGATTCGGTCCTGGTATCTATCCGGAATTACCTGTATAGTGAAGAGACCGGTCTTCCGGTTGAGTCATATACTGATGAAGAAGTGGAGAAGAGAGCAGAGATCGTCTATGAGCATATCTACCGTGTGTATCCGGAGATACCTTCACCGTACTATGTGAAAGAGGGATACGGGTCAGGATGATGAGGAATATGAAAAACCAGAATACCGTATTGGAGGTGGATCATGTCAGAAAAAACTGAACCCTCCCCTTTATCCTCATCCCCTCTCCTCATGTATCAATCTGAAGATGGGAAGACAAAACTCCAGATTCTCATCGAGGGTGAGACTATCTGGATGACCCAGGCTCAAATCGCTGATCTCTATCAGACAACTATCCCTAATATCAACATCCACATTGGTAATATCTTAAATGATGGTGAATTATCACCCGAACGAACTATTAAGGATTACTTAATAGTTCAAAAAGAAGGAAACAGGGAGGTATCCCGCATGGTCTCTCATTGCAACCTGGAGATGATCATTGCCATCGGGTACAGGGTTCGGAGTCATCGGGGAACACAGTTCAGACGATGGGCAACTGAACGACTCCATGAGTACCTCATCAAAGGATTTGCGATGAATGATGAGCGGCTCAAGGAGGGCAAAACCCTCGGAGCCGATTATTTTGATGAACTGCTTGAGCGTATCCGGGATATCCGTGCATCTGAAAAGCGGTTTTATCAAAAGGTCAAAGAAATTTATACCCTCTCCATTGATTATGATCCTAAAGATCCTTCAACTAAAGAGTTCTTTCAGATAGTTCAGAATAAGATCCACTTCGCCATATCAGGGCATACTGCAGCTGAACTTATTGCTGAGCGTGCTGATGCGACGAAGCCGAATATGGGTGTTACCAGCTTTAAAGGTGCTATTGTCAGACAACGGGATGTCACGGTTGCCAAGAATTATCTGAATAAGGATGAACTCAATGAGTTAAACCGGATTGTGAGTATGTGGCTTGATTATGCTGAAGATCAGGCCAAACGGAAAAACCCGGTATATATGAAGGACTGGCGTGAAAGGCTTGATCGGTTCCTGTCATTTAATGAGCGGGCTATCTTAAGCCACGCAGGTGCGATCAACATGGAAACCGCTCGTGAACTGGCACGTGAACAGTACCTTCTCTTTAACACTCATCGTCTAGAATTAGCAGAACAGGAAGCGGAAAAAGAGTTTGAAGAACTTGTTCATGAACTGAAATCAGGGGAGGAGGCAAAAGACAATCAGATATAATCCTCTCTGATACCCGGCCCAATGTCCGGAAAACCGGTCCCAAAATATCAGAACGGCATCGGGACCTTCATCACGGTGAAGTACGAGAGGAAGATAAGCAACACCGGGACAAAGAGGCATATCACTACCAGGGCCTTGATGATCTTATTCTCTGTCTTATGATACGCAACAACCGTAATAAGCAGACAGACAAGGCTGATTATAAGAGTATTAGTCTCCAGCTGAATCTGCACAGACTGGATCATACCGATCAGGTACCTGACCAGAGGTGGCAGTCCTATGTTGCCGAAGAGAACCGCAATGATCCCCTTGACAACATCCAGGATCAGAAGGACACGGTTGGTGGCACTCACAGACTCATCTTCTCCATGAGGATTGATAAAAGTATTGGAGTAGCCTGACCTACCCCATCACGTTTGAAGAGACTGACATGATCTGAGTCTCTACTGTGGGCTGCTGTGTTCCGGCAACGATGAGATCATAATTCGTCTTCGTTGCAGGAATGGTCATTCGCTCGGTAAATGACTTGACATCTCCTTTCTCCACATCCCCGACATCGGTATTCCTGTTTGTAAAC
The DNA here is from genome assembly GCF_963668475.1 of uncultured Methanospirillum sp. GTDB lineage: Archaea > Halobacteriota > Methanomicrobia > Methanomicrobiales > Methanospirillaceae > Methanospirillum. Next base: position 1,826,468 of record NZ_OY764544.1, on the reverse strand, counting down.
CTGTATTCTGGCTGATCCTTCGCAGTTGAGAGGATCGTCATGACCTTGACCCTGTACGCGTTGTTGGTCCCGGTATTGGCGACTGTCAGCTTCACATCATAGGTGATGTTTCCTGTGCCCGGGTCATCAGATACCTTTGAGAGGTTTGTCGTTATCTTCAGCTCAGGATCGGCATACTTTGTGCAGCCTGATAGTGCGACCATTCCTCCGAGCAGAAGAACCAGAATGAGCAGAATTGTTCTCATAATTACTCCTTTGAAAGTTTGCTGATCTTCATCTCTGCCTCAGCCAGCCGCTCTTCGCACTGCTTGATGAGCACACTCCCCTGTTCATACAGCGTGATCATCTCATCAAGGCTCGTCTCTCCGTCCTCAATCTTCTTGACGATCTCCTTGAGATCGCTCACCAGTTCCTCATACTTCTTCATTCGGTTTCACCTGCTCAATGACTGCCGATGCAGCCCCGTCTCTGAATTTGAGTTCCACCATCTCGCCCTGTGAGAGCACACCTGCAGAGGTGACTGCCCTGCCGTCCATAAGGACGATGCAGTATCCGTCCCTGGCAGCAGCATACGGGCTCCGTGCCTCAAGGATCTTTGATAAGGAATCTAGTTCTGCACGGTACCGTGCAAGAAATGAACCTGCCCCGTGGCTGAGTTGCCTGTCCAGATCTGCAACCCTGATCCTCCGTTCAGGAATCTCCCTCATAAGAATACCTGCCGGATTCCTCGCCTCAAGCCTGGCCCGGAGTTCAGTGGCCTGGACCTTCAGCCTGCCGAGCGAGAGTTCAGAGAGGCTGCTCATCCGATCGGTGATGTCAACCAGGTTCTGCCTTCGTTCAGCAAGTCTCCGCTCCATCCTCACCGGTAAGAACCGGTCACGCAGATCGTTGAGTTCCTCGTCTGCCTGCTCCATCCTGGAGAGGAGTCTTCTTACGATCCGGCTCCTGATCTGGGATATCTGTTCGAGTTCTGTCTTCCTATCACGGACTGCAAGCTCGGCAGCATGTGACGGTGTTGATGCCCTCACATCTGCAGCGAGATCTGCCAGGGTCACATCGACCTCGTGCCCTATGGCTGCAATGACCGGGACCGGGCAGGTGGCGATAGCCTCCACGACAGCAGGGTTGTTGAAGGCGAAGAGGTCCTCAAAACTGCCCCCTCCTCTCCCGACGATCACGAGATCCACCATTGGTGCAACCCGCCGTATTGCGGCTGCAATCTCCTCATGGGCGGTCGGGCCCTGCACTGCAGTCGGCGAGAGGACGATCTCGACCGGGAACCTGCAGGAGAGCACGTTCTGGATGTCATGGATGACGACACCGGTCTCTGATGTGACAACCCCAATCCTGACCGGGTAATCAGGGAGAGGACGTTTTCGGTCAGGAGAGAAGTATCCTTTCAGCCCGAGTTCCTTCTTCCACCGTTCGATGAGCAGGGCCTTCTCGCCTGCCCCTGACTGCCACATCTGGGTGACGTTCAGGTTGTACTGCCCTCCCCCTTCGTAGTGGTTGATGGTCCCGAACGCCTCGACGATCATCCCGTCCTCGGGTGTCCAGGGGAGGTACTTGGCAGCGGTCTTCCAGATCGTGCACCTGATCACGAACTCTTTACTCCCCTGCCGCTCTGAAAGTGAGAAGTAGAGATGCCCTGACCCGTGTTTCTTGTAGTTGGTGATCTCGCCGATCACCCTGATGTTGGTCAGAGCCGGGGTATCAAGAAGTCTGGATATCACTGCAGTAACTTCAGATACCCGCATGACCGCAGGTTTCTCCTGAGCTCCCCAGGAATCCAGAGTCTGCTGATCCATCTTCACCTGAGGTTATTTCCCCCGGTATAGATAATCAATGGTAATGGAGATCTCCTTCTCGACGATGTTCTTCCACGATCATCCTCTTGACCTGATCTTTGATGCGGTCAGGAGAACAGGCGCTGATACCCTCGAGTTCTGGCCAGAAACACCGGACTGGTGGCTTTCAGGACTCCCGGAGGACCGTCTGAACCATGTGGTCAGGCAGTACCCGCTTCCCTCACACCTGTCAGTGCATGCCCCGGTCCTTGATCTCAACCCCTGCTCGATCAATCCTGACGTAGTTGAGGCCTCGATCAAGTGGATACAACACTCAATACGACTGGCAGAATCCCTCGGTGCTGCGGTCTGCACGATCCACCCGGGACGGAGAACATCGAAAAGGCCGCCGACAGAGCTCGATTACCACCGCCTTGATCATATGCTCGATGAGATAGCCGATCTTGCAGAGTCATCACAGGTCTCTGTCGCGATCGAGAACATGGAGCCGCAGGTCAACGCCCTGCTCACAACACCTGAAGAGATCTCTAATCTCCTTGAGGATCGCGAGTGGCTTTCTGTCACCCTTGATGCCTGCCATGTTTCATCGCGTGGCAGTGATGTGCTTGATGAGTTCCTCTCGAGTGCAGAGGGCAGGATTGCAAATGTTCACCTGTCAGGGGCATCAGGGGCAGTGATGCATCTGCCGGTGAAGGGGAATTCATGGGCAGAGCAATCACTCCTGTCCCTTGTCGGTGCCGGGTACGACGGGCTTGTCACGCTGGAGATCAACGACCTCTCTGTCGGAGATCCCCTCTCTGCTGAGGAGAAGATCAGGATGATCTCTGAAGATGTCAGGTTTGTCAGGGATCATCTGGCCTGATCCATATTCTGATCCGGTTCAGATTCAGAACAGATTCACATTCTGATCCGTTCAGCCAGTGGGCGATCTCCTGGTGGAGACAGAAAAGATTGAGAAAAAGATTATATTTCTGTGGCCCGCTCTCATTAATCAGAGTTGAGGAGATCTGTATCTCCCGGACGGTGTTTGAGTTCTTTATGGGAATATCACAGGTATCCCAGGCATCCATACGAATATATCTGCCAGCCGCTTCTGGTCTGCGGGGGTCAGGTTTTCAGTGACGATCGAATATTATCTCTACATAGGCATCTTTATTCTGGCGGTTATCTGTTCTGCGTTCTTCTCCGGCTCTGAAGTGGCCCTCTTCTCGACAACCCGTGCAAAGGTCAGGACCCTCATCAACGATGGAGTGCCGGGTGCCCAGGCCCTCCTGACACTGAAAAAGAACCCTGACCGGTTCCTCCTCACGATCCTGATCGGCAACAATATCGTGAACATCCTTGCCGCCTCGGTTGTGACCGCGGTTGCGATCGGCGTCTTCGGGCCCGGGGCTGCCGCGGTTGCCATCGCAACCGTGGTTGTGGTACTCCTCATGCTGGTCTTTGGTGAGATTCTGCCCAAGATGTACGCGAGCAGGAACCCGACTAGCACGGCTCTCGGTGTCTCGCCCACTGTCTACCTGCTCTCCCGGGTGTTCAGCCCGCTCATCTGGATCTTCAATACGGCTGCAGGAAAGATGACCGGCGGTCCGGTCTTCTCGCAGCACCTCATCACCGAGGAGGAGATCAAGGAGTGGATCGATGTCGGCCAGGAGGAGGGGACTATTGAGAAGGACGAGCAGGAGATGCTCCACTCAGTCTTTGAGTTTGCTGACACCAGGGTCAGGGAAGCGATGACACCGCGTATCGACGTGGTGATGGCAGAAGATACCCTCTCCCCCGAGGACGCCCTTGAGGTCTTCAAGAAAACCGGTTTCTCACGAATTCCTGTCTACCATGAGAACATCGATACCATCAGGGGTATTCTCAACATCAAGGACGTTTTTACAGCCGTGATGGACGGAAGGACCCATCACCCGCTTGTTGATCTCTGTTCTGAACCGGTCTATGTCCCTGAGACCAAGAAGATAGATGATCTCCTTCGTGAGATGAAGGCACGTAAAAACCACATGGCCATCGTCCTTGACGAGTATGGGGCGTTTGTCGGGATCATCACGGTAGAGGATATCGTTGAGGAACTTGTGGGAGATATCCTTGACGAGTTCGATACCGAAGAGCCTGAACTGATACGGGTTGCAGAAGGGGTCTACTCGCTGGATGCCAGGATGTGGGTTTCAGATCTCAACAAGGAACTTGAACTTGATCTGCCTGAATGCGAGACGTATGAAACGATAGCAGGCCTTATCATCGATCAGTTGGGATATATTCCACGAATTGGTGAGTCCTGTGATCTGGACGGGGGTATACGACTGATCGTGATTCAGATGAAAGGGAAGCGGATAACCAGGATAAAACTGTTGATCTCCCGTCCCCGGAATGTTCCTGAGAAGGGTGCAGCATGAAGGCAGAGAAGACGTTTGTCGTACTTGCTTCCGGGAGAGGCTCCAACTTTCAGGCCATCATTGACCGTGTCTCTGACGGATACATCCCTGCGGTCTGCACCGCCCTCATCACCGACAACCCTGATGCATATGCTATTGAACGTGCGCGTGCCGCAGGGATACCGGGTGAGGTTGTTGCGTTCAGATCGTTCACAAACAAGCAGTTGTATGAGTCGGCCCTCATCGCTGCGATTCAGAAGTATGACCCTGATCTCGTCGTGCTTGCCGGGTACATGAGGATCCTGGGGAGCGAGATCGTCAGGAGATACTCGGGACGGATGGTGAACATTCATCCGAGTCTGCTCCCCTCCTTTGCCGGGCTTCACGCCCAGGATCAGGCGATACAATACGGTGTCAAGGTTGCCGGGTGCACGGTGCACTTCGTGACCGAGGATATGGATGCCGGCCCGGTGATCATCCAGCGGACCGTTCCCATCCTTGAAGGTGATGACGGTGATATCCTTGCAGACCGTATCCTTGTCGAGGAGCACAAGGCATTCCCTGAAGCGATACGTCTCTTCTTTGAAGAGAGGCTCAGGATCGAAGGAAGGGCTGTGAGAATCAGCAGCTCCCCCACCCCGAACCGGTGTGACTGATGGCCAAACGTCACCAGCGTTCGGATCGCAGGCAGATTGCAGGGGAGCGGGTCCGCATCCTCTTCATCCAGGCTTCGCGGTTCTTTCCCGAGAACCCTGTCTGGAGTGACCGGTGCGTGGCACTCGCCCGGCGGATCGCGATGAAGGAGCGGATCCGCATGCCTCACGAACTCAGACGGCAGTTCTGCCGCAGTTGCTACCGGTTCTTTGTTCCCGGTGTGACCGTGCAGACCCGCATACACAAAAGCCGTGTGGTCGTCACCTGCATGGCCTGTGGATATCGCCGCCGCTACCCGCTATATCGGAATAAACCATGAGTCAAGACAGAATAAGTTCCCGAAAGAAGACATCAGCCCCTGCCGGGGGATATCATGACCTCAAACCGACCATCTGGGTTGGCAAACAGGGAATGACCGAGACGATCATCGAAGAGATCCGCAGTCAGATCAAGACCCGGAAGACCATCAAGGTGAAGTGGCTTGAGTCGGTTGATGTGGATCCTGCATCGGTCGCAACAGAGAGCGGCACAGTTCTCCTCCAGGTGCGTGGAAGAACGATGGTGCTTGGAGATTCAGGCTCTGCCTCCGGAAGCCGTCCGCGAAATATATAAGAACACTTCATACGAATAAGTAGAGACGACTATCTGCATTGAGAGTGTGGACTATCGATGACAACTGTATATGATGTTCCAGCTGAGAAGCTGATTTCACGCGTCGCAGCGGAACTGAAGGAAAAACCTGAAATAACTGCTCCTGAATGGGCAGCCTTTGCAAAGACCGGTGCCCACAAGGGGATGCCACCTGAAGATTCTGACTGGTGGTACACCCGGGCAGCAGCTGTACTGAGGCGCGTATACATTGACGGCCCGGTCGGTGTTGAGCGGATGCGGTCTGCCTATGGCGGAAGCAAGAACAGAGGCTCCAAGCCGAACAAGACGGTGAAGGGGAGCGGTTCCGTCCTGAGAAAGGCGGTTCAGCAGCTCGAAAAGGCAGGGTACATCGCCCAGCAGAAGAGCGGCAGAGTCGTCACTCCTGCAGGCGCATCGTTCCTTGACGGAGTAGCGTATAGTATCGTCTCTGAGTCCGCGTAAACGAAGGTACTCCTGAATGGGAGATGATGAATTAGCAGAGATCCGACGGCGTCGAATGATGGAGATGCAGCAGCAGGCTGCTTCCCAGCAGGATGAGGCCGAACGGCAGCGTCAGTATGAGGCCCAGATTCACTCGGCACTCGTACAGATCCTTGAGCCTGAAGCCCGGGAGAGGTTGAACACCATCAAGCTCACCAAGCCTGATTTCGCCAAGTCTGTAGAGCAGCAGCTGATCATGCTTGCCCAGAGCGGAAGGATCAAGACAAAGATCAATGACGAGCAGCTGAAAGTCATCCTTAAACAGGTAACGCCTGCCAAGCGCGAATTCAATATCAGACGTAAAGGATGAAGGCCGGCGTCCTGTTCTCAGGCGGAAAAGACAGTTCTCTTGCAGCAATTCTGCTTGCAGAGAACTATGAGGTTGAACTGAACACCTTTGTCTTCTCTCCTGAATCTGCAATTGAGCAGATCGAACAGGCGGCGGCAGTACTCGGATTCCCGCACCATAAACGGATATTTCCATCCGGCCTCCTTACGGAGGTAGCAGATACAGTCGTGGTGTGCGGGCATCCGTCACAGGCAATCCAGCGGATCCACCGGGAGGCGGTCCGTATCCTCTGCACCTCCTACGAGGTTGTTGGCGATGGTACCAGGTTTGGTGACCGGGTACCACTTCTGACCAATGACGAAGTCAGGAGTATATCAGACGGATGTGGATGTTCCTATGTCCGCCCGCTTATCGGGTATCCGAAGCGGGAGGTACAGCGGCTTGCTGCCCGGTACCTCGAGATCAGATACGGGGAGACCGGACAAATCCGCAGCGGGGACTATGAACATGAGATCAGGTGTGAACTGGAGAGTCGGGGAATCCCTGTCTCTTCGGTGTTCCCCCCGAATCATGAGCAATCCCTCGTGACCGCAAGACGGTCATCTGGAGAAATACAATGAGCAAAGTTTCAAAGTGCCGGAAGATCCGGCTTTCTAAAAAGACCCAGCAGAACAGGCGTGTGCCGCAGTGGGTTATGATAAAGACGAAGAGAAAAGTGATGACTCACCCCGCACGTCACAGCTGGCGCCGCAGCACCCTGAAGGTGTAAGAATATGGTCGATAATCTGAAAGAGCAGATATATGTCATTCCACTGGGATCGGTTCGGCGCGTTCCCCGCTGGAGACGCAGCGCAAAGGCAATGAAGGATATCAGGGAGTTTCTGGGACACCACATGAAGAGCGAGGATGTGAAACTTCACGCCTCAATCAACGAGAAGGTCTGGTCCCGTGGTTCCCAGAAGCCGCCAGCACGGATCCGTGTCAAAGCTATGAAGCTTGAAGACGGTCAGGTGCAGGCGGAACTGGCTGAGGAGTGAGATGGACCGCACGGTCTCGATATCAGGCGACTCCCATATTGGCGTATTTACCCGCGTCTTTGAGGACATCGCGGTCATTCCGTTCGAGGCACCTGAAGAGCTCGAGGTTCATTACCGTGAGGCCTTTGATCTGGAGATAGTCAGGACAAACATCCAGGGCAGTCCGATCATCGGCTCCCTCCTTGCCGGAAACAGCAATGGGTTTGTGGTCTCCGGTCTTGCGACGCAGGCAGAAGCCGACCGGCTTGGCGAATACCGCGAACTCTTCTTCCTTGAACATGGAATGAACGCAGCCGGCAATGTCATACTCGCGTGTGACAAGTTCGCTGCTGTTCATCCTGAAATGGACAAGAAGCTTCAGAAAGAGATCGGTGAGTTTCTGAAGGTCCCGATAACCCCTCTCACCCTTGGAGATGTGAAGGTTGTCGGGATGGCTGCGGTTGCAACCAACAACGGTGTCGTGGTCAGTCCACGTAGCAGCCTCCATGAGATGAGCACTCTTGAGAAGGTCTGCGAGCTGCCTGTGGGAAAAGGCTCGATCAACATGGGGAATGCAATGGTCGGGACCGGTCTCGTGGCAAATACTAAAGGGTACCTTGCAGGAACAGAGACAAGCGGCTATGAACTCGGAAGAATAGAAGATATTTTCGGATTTGAGGAGTGAACTATGGACCAGAAGAAGTACGAAGTCACGGGCAAATACCAGGAACTGCGTGGATGGAAGCCATACACCAAGGTTCTTGTTGCCCCGAATGAGAAGCAGGCACAGGAACGGATCTACAACCTGATCGGAAGCAAACACCGCCTTAAACGCATGTATATTCAGATCGATACCATCACTGAATGTGCAGGTGAGTGATCCCGATGGCACCCGTTGATCCCCGTGAAGTTCAGTCCCTTCAGGCATACCTGAACCAGTACAACCAGCAGGCAGAGATATACTCACGCCAGCTCGGTATCATGGAAGAGGGGATCCGGGAAGGGAATGCCGCAATTGAGACCCTGAAGGCTCTTTTAGAGGCAGGAGACTCCACGATCCTGATGCCGGTCGGCGGAGGCGTAAACGTCCGGGCACGGGTAGAACACCCGGATGAGGTCTACGTCAACATCGGCTCAGAGATCATTCTCCAGAAGACCAGCGAGGGCGGTGCCAGTTACCTCCAGGATCGCATCGTTGAGATGGAAGCATCAAGCAAGAATCTGAGCGAAGCACTCCAGAAGATTGACGCCCAGGTCAAAGACATCTCCAAGCGTCTTGAGCAGCTCTACCGCCAGGCCCAGCAGGAACAGGGTGCCGGCGGTGCAGGGCCGCGATAAGGCCTTTTAAGGACTTGAGTGGTCTCTGATGTTCAAAGCGCTTAAAGAGAAACTCTTCTCGGTCAGGCAGCGACTGGAGACCACCATCAGTGAGCAGCCTGCAGATGATGGGGCTGCTTCTGTTACCCGGGAGATTCCGGAATCTCCGGCAGTCTCTCAGGCTTCAGAGCCGGAACCGGCTCTACCGGTGGCTCACGCTGATGAGGGTGCCAAAGAGAAGAAGGCTCCTGGGTTTGCCCAGAAGGTGGTCTCGCTCGTCAGAGACCGCGAGTTTATCATCTCTGAAAAAGACATCGAGGAGTCCCTCTCTGATCTAGAGATCGGCCTCTTAGAGAGCGATGTCGCCTTTTCTGCAACCGATGCTATCCTGACAAAGGTCCGTGCAGATCTCACCGGATCAAAACGCAAGATCGGAACCTCGGTCGACTCGGTTATCACGAATGCCCTCTCCGATGCTCTTCTGTCAGTTCTCGGTGAAGGGGTCAATATTCTTGACTTCATCGCATCACGTGAGAAACCGGTAAAGATCCTCTTCACCGGGGTGAACGGAACCGGAAAGACCACGTCGGTTGCGAAGGTTGCACACTATCTCACCAAGAACGGGCTGACTGTCGCTATTGGTGCGGGAGATACCTTCCGTGCCGGTGCGATAGAGCAGATCGATGTTCATGGCGAGAGGCTCGGTCTCAAGGTTATTCAGCACCAGGAGGGGTCTGACCCCTCTGCTGTTCTCTTTGACACCGTGCAGTATGCAAAAGCCCACAACATCGATGTGGTTCTTGGAGATACAGCCGGAAGGTTCCACAACCGTGTTAATCTGATGAACCAGCTCGCCAAGATCCGCAGGGTCATTCAGCCTGATCTCATCGTGTATGTTGACGAGGCTGTTGCAGGTAACGACGCGGTCATCCGTGCCGAAGAGTTTGCAAAGTCTGTCGGCATGGACGCTGTGATGCTGACCAAGGTTGACATGGACCCGAAGGGCGGGGCAGCGATCTCGATCGCCCATGCGGTTGGAAAACCACTCATCTTCATCGGTGTCGGCCAGGGGTACGATGACATCGTGCCCTTTGAGCCGAAGGCGATCGTCGCTGACCTCCTTGCAGGTGAGGCCTGATGCTCGGAAATCTCGGCACCAACCTCAAGGATGCCCTGAAGAAACTTGCCGGAAAGACGGTCATCGACCGGGTGGCTGTTGAGGAACTGGTCAAGGATCTTCAACGTGCCCTCCTGCAGGCCGATGTCAACGTCAAGCAGGTGATGCAGCTCTCCCAGACGATCAAGAAACGTTCTCTCGAGGAGGAACCACCGAAAGGGGTTACTGCACGTGAGCATGTGCTCAAGATCGTGTACGAGGAGCTCGTTCACCTCGTCGGCGGTAAGGTCGATGTCCAGCTCGGCAGGCAGACCATCCTGATGGCTGGTCTGCAGGGGTCTGGTAAGACCACCACCACCGCCAAGATCGCCCGGTACTTCAAGAAGAAGGGTCTCCGGGTCGGTGTGATCTGTGCCGATACCTTCAGGCCCGGTGCCTACACCCAGATCAAGACCCTTTGTGACCGGGTGCAGGTGAACTGTTTTGGCAACCCCAAAGAGACCGATGCCAGGAAGATCGTGGCAGAAGGTCTCCAGCACCTCAAGGACGAGGTCATCATCGTGGATACTCAGGGGCGTCACGCCCTTGAGGATGAGCTGATCCAGGAGATCATCGATCTCAATGAGATGACCCATGCCACCCACCGCTGGCTTGTCCTTGATGCAGCACTCGGTCAGCAGGCACGTGAGCAGGCACGCCGGTTCCACGAGGCCGTCCAGATAGATGGTGTCATCATCACCAAGATGGACGGTACCGCCAAGGGAGGAGGCGCCCTCTCAGCTGTCTCCGAGACCGGAGCGGGTATCGTCTTTGTTGGTGCCGGTGAGACTGTTGAGGATCTCGAGTGGTTTGATCCTGACAGCTTCATCTCGCGTCTGCTTGGTATGGGTGACCTCAAGGCCCTTGCCGAGAAGGTCCAGGAGAGCATCCAGGAGGAGGACATCGACGTCAACGCGATGCTCTCAGGCAAGTTCACGCTTCGGGATATGTACAAGCAGCTCGAGGCAGTGAACAAGATGGGGCCACTCAAGCAGGTGCTCAGCATGCTTCCGCTCGGAGGCATGGAGGTTCCTGATGGCGCTATCGATGTCACCTCAACCAAGATGGAACGGTACCGGATCATCATGGATTCGATGACCAACATCGAGATGGATGATCCCACGGTGATGAACGGTTCACGTGTGCAGAGGATTGCCATGGGTGCCGGTGCGACTCTTGAAGAGGTGCGTGAACTCATCAAGTACTACAAGATGATGAAACGCACCTTCAAAAACCTGAAAGGAGGGGAGAAGGGGATGCAACGGCTTATGAAGAAGTTCGGCCGCTTCTCCTGATCCCATGGTCTTTTTTGCGGTGACAGGTCACCAGGCAAAGAATGACGCCTCATTTAGCCTGAACGACCTTCCAAGCAGCGGTGGCAGGATGGATCTCCTCTGCCGGTGCGTACAGGCCTCGCTCTTCCTCTCGCACGGCATCAGGGAGGATGCCTCCTGTTTCCTGATCCTTGCAGGCGGACCTGGTGCAACTAAAACCGTCAGGTTTGAGGGGGCCAGTGTTCGCAGCCTGAGCCCTGATGAGCGGAGCAGTGCGTCCTTCATCAAGAAAGCCCTCGAGATCCCGGCAGGCAGCCTCTTCCGGGAGGTTAGCCCCGGTGTCTCGGTCAGGAAGGCGGGACTTGAGACCCTTCTTGGTGAGCACCGGTTCGGAGTGCTTGACGAAGGCGGAACAGACATCAGGAATACAGGAGTTGAAGGCCTTCCAGAAGGTTTTCTCCTCTCTGATCATCAGAACTTCACGCCTGAAGAGGAACTGTTGATCCGGGATCTGCCCAGATACTCGCTGGGGCCGCAGATTCTGCATGCCGACCACGCAATTGTCCTGCTCTACAATGAGATCGATCGGAGAAGATCCGGATGGAACTGACTGAATTATACCGCAAAGTACAGGAATACGGGCCGATCTGTGATCACTGTCTCGGTCGCCTCGTAGCAAAGCGTTCGCACGGATTATCGAATGATATGCGCGGAAGCGCGATCCGGATCGCGTCTGTACTTGAGGCAAATGAACCGTACACTCCACCGTCTGAACCCTGTTGGATCTGTAACAACTTCTTTGATCACACGGCAGAGTGGGCAGAGCGGGTCATCTCGTCTCTTGTAGGGATCGAGTGCAAGACCTTTCTGATCGGATCACGGATTCCTCCGTTGATCACCGAAGCAGAGGAGATGATCTGGAGTGATATGGCGCTGCAGGACCCCGAGCCTCTCAAGTCTGAGATCAACCGTGAGGTAGGTAAGGCCGTATCAGCACGGAACGGGCTTCAGGTCGAACTGAAGAACCCTGACGTGGTTGTGGTCCTGAACCTTCATGAAGAGATTGCAGAGGTTCAGATCCGCCCGATCTTCCTCTATGGCAGGTATTTCAAGTACGAGCGGGGAATTCCCCAGACTCACTGGTTCTGCAGGACATGCAAGGGCGCAGGCTGCGAGGCATGCAACGGGACCGGCAAACAATACGCAGACTCGGTGGAGGAATTGATAGGAAGGCCCCTCTGCGAGATCTTCGAAGGCACAGCAGCAACACTTCACGGCGCCGGACGCGAGGACATCGATGCAGTGATGATCGGATCCGGCCGCCCGTTCATCATCGAGATCTCTGAACCCCGGCTGAGACAGGCAGACGTTGAAACCCTTGAAAAGAGGATCAACGAGGCTGCCGGCGGCAGAGTTGGGGTAAAGGATCTCAGATGGACCGAACGGGGTGAGGTGGAAACCCTTAAGACGCACAAAGGGCATAAAAAATACAGGATTCTGGTCGATATAGACGGCTCCATCCCCGAAGAAACCCTCTCTGCAGCCGCAGAACAGCTGACGGGTGCCACGATACATCAGCGCACCCCGGCCCGGGTTGCCCACCGGAGGGCAGACAAGGTACGGGAGAGGGTTGTCCTTGATCTCATATGGGCAGGCCGTGAAGCGAACCTCTTCGCGTTCGAAGTAACAGGAGAGGCCGGTCTGTACATCAAGGAGTTAATATCAGGTGACCAGGGGCGGACCACGCCCAGTCTATCAGAGATCCTGGGAACACCGGCACGAGTCGTACAACTAGATGTTGTCGATGTGCAGGGAATCGAGTAGGTGAACGGAAATGGCACTTCACAATGGACCGAGGAAGAAGACCCGGTATAAGTTTAAGAAAGATCTGAGAAAGCGCGGCGTTCTGCCGGTCACCACCGTCATCCAGGAGTTTGACATGGGACAGAAGGTTCACATCGTTTGTGAGCCAAGCATTCAGAAGGGAATGCCTCATGCACGCTTCCACGGCAAGACTGGTTCAGTTGTTGGTCGCAGAGGCCGTGCATGGCTCGTGCAGATCTACGACGGCAACAAGATGAAGACAATTATCTCACGTCCCCAGCACCTTAAGGCGCAGCAGTACTAACGGAAGATAGGTCGGTTGGCATGAAGATCAAAGGAATTATTGAAGAAAATGCGATCACTGTTCCTGAACTGAAAGAGGAACTGCTCAATGTTGAAGCAGTCCGTCTGGAAAAAGGAAAAGAGATGTCGTATGAGCTCCGCAGGAGCATCGAACATGCCAACCAGATCTCCCGGACCTCTGCAGCGAAGTCCCGCAGTCTTGTTGATGCACTGCTCCAGGTTGAAAAGGTAAAACCTGATGTAGCACTTCGGATTGCAAACACAATGCCCAGGACCAGAGACGAGGTTAGAGCCGTCTTTGGCAAGGATAAGTTTGCGCACACAACCGAGGAACTCGACCAGATCATCGATCTCGTTATAACTCACTTCAACTAGGTGCGCTCATGATGAAGACTGAGCGGGCTGAGAAGAAGGAGATCAACGCAGTTGTTCTTGATATCCTTCCCAAAGGGTATCCTGGCGATCCGCGTCCCATATATAAGCGAGAGCCGGTTGTGCAGGCAATCGGTGTGGAGCAGTTCAAGCTTCTTGAACTGATCCCAAAGACACTGGATGTGGCGATCGGTGAGCTGATCTACATCGGGAGCGGTGAACGCGAGAAGATCGAGCGGGTCAAACGCAGGATTGGGTATCACGAACTGACCAACGGGGCTTTATCAGAACTTCCCTTCGTCATCGAGAAGATCGTCAAGGAACGGGAGAGTGAGTATGTCAACTTCTACAACAAGTCGATCTCTATCACACCCAAACTTCACATGCTTCACCTGCTTCCTGGCATCGGAAAGAAACTGATGTGGGAGATCATCGAGTCAAGGGAGAAGAAACCGTTTGAGAATTTTGCTGATATCTCAACACGGATCAAGTCTCTTCCCCACCCTGAAAAGATGATTCTCAACCGGATTCTGGAAGAACTTCAGGA